>DAXETX010000144.1:0-9634 GCA_051155735.1 Xenococcaceae cyanobacterium | reverse complement strand
ATTGAAACAGGTTGTCTCATCGGTATCGGTGCAGTAGTACTAGATGGGGTAAGAGTCGGAGCAGGAAGTATTATTGGTGCAGGTTGTATTGTGACCAAAAATGTCGTACCGCGATCGCTGATGGTCGGAGTTCCAGCGCGTAAAGTTCGTGATGTTTCTGACGAGCAAGCAGCAGAACTAATAGAACACGCCAAACGTTATCAAAAACTAGCCTTAGTTCATGCAGGTAAAGGTAGCGATCTGGGTTTTTGCTGAGTGGGATTCCTATAACTAAAATGATATTTAAATCTCGTTTCCATGATAAATTTGAATATGTATAACTTTGTGTGAATTTTTGCGAATAATTTAAGATAAAAGGGAGGAAAATAGTCATGGATTGGCGAATTATAGTGGTTTTAGCTCCTGTAGCTATAGCAGCAGGTTGGGCTTTATTTAACGTTGGTGCTGCTGCTCTGAGACAGCTACAAAACTATCTCGGTAGAAATGCCTAAAATAATCAAGAAACAAAAGTTTTCTTAAAATTTAGCAGCTTGACCGACTCTCACCCCACAATAAAGAGAGGCGGTTTTTTTAGTTCTATTGGAGACTATTAACTGATATGAAGTAACATTCAGAGTCACTATTCTTCGGAGTTAAAATCTCATTACTTCAATTCCTAGTTGCAAAATTATCCTCAAACAAGATGTTTAAAACAGTTTTATTTCCTGTAGATAGCAGTAGAGAAACACGGGAAGCAGCAGATATAGTAGTTAATATTGTTAACACCTACACCAGTGACTTGGTTTTACTTTCGGTAGTAGAAGAAGACAAAGCAGGTGCAATGAGTTCCGAATCAGAAGTAGCAAAACTACTTTTAGGAGTAAAAACCCTGTTTGAACAGCAGGGAATTCATGCCAAAACTATTGAAAAAGTCGGCATTCCCTCTTTCACTATCTGCGATGTAGCTGATGAAATTAATGCTGACTTAATTATTATGGGCTGCCGAGGCATCGGTTTAACCCCAGAAAAAGCTTCTGAAAGTGTAACTCATCGAACGATTGAGCTTGCTCCTTGCCCAATTTTAATCATTCCTTAAAGTATCTTTATACTTTAACAATTGTGGTTAATAGCTAAAGATTTAGCCATAATTTTTGGGTAAAAGGTTCGCTTATGGTTTAATCTTTGGTACTACTGTTATAAAGCTATTATCTAAAGATTATGACGAATTCATCACCTCCGCCCCCTCCGCCAAATTCCTCTGAGCAACAAGAGCGTTCTCGGATTCGCCAGAATGTTATGGATGAATGGATTGCAGTGCTGGTAGCTTTTGGCGTTATTGGGGCAATCCTCTTCTGGTCTTTTGGCACTAAATCTTTTGATGGGAAAAATGTGTTTTCTCGAAGCGAAGGCGGATTATTTTCTGTTGCTGAAGATCCTGAAGATATTCTAATTATCGAGTCAGAAGAATTAGAAGACTTAAATCTAACTCCAGAAATAGAAGAAGACTTAATAGCTAGTTCTCAATTTGCTACGCCTCAAACCCCAGGAACTTTGCTTTCTCCGCTTAATTTTGACTTTGGTAGCAGGGATGACTCTTTAGCAACAGGTGAGAGCTTCAATAATCTGCTGCCTCTAGCTATTCCCCCTGCAACTTTGCCTGAAGCGACACTTCCCGAAGCTGAAGTTGAAGTTGAACCTGAAACCCCTGCGGTTACCGAACCCGAAACTGAAGCTGAAGTTGAACCTGAAACCCCTGAATTAGTTTTTAACGATGTGTCTGAAGAACATTGGGCTTATCCATTTATTCAAACTTTAGGCGAAGACAACTTTATTATTGGGACAGCCAATAATAACTTTGAACCAGACAAATTAATTACGAGAGCAGGAATGGCTAACTTGGTAAGTCAAGCTTTTGAAGATCTGCCTGAAACTGTACCTGCCAAAAACTTTAATGATGTTTCAGAAAACAATGCTCTGGTGGCTAATATCAACAAAGCTGTAAAAATTGGCTTTATGAAAGGTTATTCTGATGCGGAATTTCGTCCAATCCAAAATATTCCTCGCTATCAAGTATTAGTCGCTCTTGCTACTGGTTTAGATTTAAATCTGGAAGGTGAGCCTAATAGTGTATTGGCAAATTTCAATGACAGCGATCAAATTCCCGAATGGGCTAGAGAAAAAGTCGCAGCAGCGGTTCAAGCAGATTTGGTCGTAAATCGTCCAGGGTTTGATTTTAACTCTCTCAACCCTACCGAACCAGCAACTCGTGCTGAAGTAGCAGCCATGATCTATCAAACCTTAGTTGAATCTAATAAACTACAGCCTATAGAATCAACTTATATTCTTCCTAACCCCCAGTAAAACTAACCTGATTTGAGTTTTTTAATGCTTGATGCTTTTAATAAATTACCCCGCTGTTACTAGATGAGCGGGGTAATTCTTGAATAACTAAAGATTAATTGATAGCTTAACGAATATACTCTTTGAGAATACTATTACGATTGGGATGACGTAATTTACGCAGGGCTTTAGCTTCAATTTGGCGAATTCGCTCGCGAGTAACATTAAAAATTTGTCCAATTTCTTCTAAAGTTTTCATTCGACCATCATCTAAGCCATAACGTAAGCGGAGAACATCTCTTTCACGAGGGCTGAGAGTATCTAACACACTTTCTAAGTCCTCTCTTAAAAGACTCTTAGATACTTGATCTTCAGGTGTTTCACCATCAGCTTCAATAAAGTCTCCTAAGCGGGAATCTTCTTCTTTGCCAATAGGTGTTTCTAGAGAGATGGGTAGTTGAGCGGACTTGGCAATAAAGCGGAGTTTTTCGATGGTCATCTCCATGCGCTCAGCGATCTCTTCTTCTGTGGGTTTACGACCCATTTCTTGCGAGAGCAATTTGGTAGTCTTCTTAATTCGAGAAATAGTTTCATAGAGGTGAACAGGAAGACGAATCGTCCGAGATTGATCGGCGATCGCTCTGGTAATTGCCTGTCTAATCCACCAAGTAGCATAAGTAGAAAATTTATAACCTTTTTCATGATCGAACTTTTCGGCTGCTCTAATTAAGCCTAAAGAGCCTTCCTGAATTAAATCTTGGAAGGATAAACCACGATTCATATATTTTTTAGCAATAGAAACTACTAGGCGTAGATTAGATTGAACCATCTTATCTTTCGCTCTTCTACCTAAAAAGAGGCGACGGCGAAAGGGGCGAATCTCCATATCAACTTCAATTGCCCACTCTTCATCACTAATAGTTCTTTCCAGAGAATCTTCTAAACGCTCGCGAATTCTTTCTAGCTCTAGCAAGTCTGCAATTTTACGAGCTAACTCAATTTCTTCTTCGGCTCGTAACAGCCTAATCCGACCAATTTCTTGAAGATAGATGCGAATAGAATCTTCGGTATAGGGTTTTTTTCTACCTCTTTCTCCCGTCTTTTTGGGAGTTGCTGTTTTAGTCACTTTTGCCGATGTTGCTTCCATTGCTTCTGCAAGATTATCACGCTCTTCTTCAATTAAAGTTTCCCAGTCACTTTGGGGGGTCGCAATAGTTGCTAGTACTTGGTTGGCTTGCGTCATCTGGGGTTCCTCTTACTCCTTCAGTTAAAAAAACTAACAATTAATTAATTTTGTCAAATTTACTAGAAATAAGCCTAGTTACAGATTTAATTAGGCAACTTTTTTGTTGCTATTAAATTGAGTTAGATAAGACTAGTTAGCATTACTCTTTCTAATAACATTTGTTGCACTACCGTAACCAGACACTACGTATTATTGACCAAATCGAACTAGGGTGCGCCGTGAAAAGGCGGAGTACCGTTGACCGACAGTCGCTAGAAATTTGTAATTCTCTCCGATTTTAGCTTCGATTGCCAGAAATTTGGTGAAGATTCTGCTGGAATTGTCGATTCTCATCATAAATATTTTTAAGAAATCTTTAATTTCGAGCAGTTAGTTCTCCTATCGCATTGTAAGCAATTTAACCAAAAATGACATCTAGTATTTTTTTTTACCCCTCCCTCTTAGAGAAAATAGGGAGGAAACTTTAAATAAATCTAAATAAATCCTCAAAATCCCTGATAGGGGGATTGATCTTGAGATTAGGGAATGATTACATAATCTAAACCCCGAAAAATCCCCATTAAGGCACTAAAAAAACTGGTTTCTTGCCAGAACAATTTAGCTTCAATCTAAATAATATGAAACAAAACTTAATTAAAAGTAATGTACTTTGGTTCTTAGCTTTATTCCTAGTAGGGTGTAGTGGTGAGGGTAATACCAACACTAATGTGGGAGAGACACCGTTGTCTAGCGACTCCGCTGCCTCTGATTTAGTTAATAATCCCGAATCCCAAGGAAATCTAAGTCTAGTTGCTAATGGCGAAGATTTTGTGCGAGAAGGATTTGTTACCAAGGATGGTTGGCAAATTAATTTTGAGCGAGTCGCTGTCAATGTTGGGGAGGTTACAGCCTATCAGGTAGAATCAGGTTTCGATCCTGAAACAGAAGCAGCAATCAATTCAGAAATAGCAGTTCCGTTAGTTAAAGAACCTCAAACTATCGATTTAGCGATGGGGGAAGCAACTGCTGCGCCGATCTTAATTCAAGAAAGTTCAGCACCAGAAGGATTTTATAATGCTTTATCTTGGGAGATGCTACCTGGGATAGATGCCAGTTTGTCTGGTGAGCATACTATTTTACTGGCGGGAATAGCCACCAAAGGCAATCGCCAGATTGATTTTCTCATCGGTTTGAATCAGCCGACCCAATATATTTGTGGTGAATTTGTCGGCGATACTAGAAAGGGAATCGTTCAACCGAATGACAATGCTGAAGTAGAAATGACGTTTCACTTCGATCATATTTTTGGTGATGGCACAGCCGAAGCTGACAATGAACTGAATCAAAAGGCTTTGGGCTTTCAACCTCTAGCTAGTCTCGCGACTTCAGACGAGTTGCAATTAAGTTGGCAAGACTTACAAGCAAATTTAGCTCCTGAAGACTATCAAAAACTGACCGATGCTGTTGTGGGGTTGGGTCATGTAGGAGAGGGACATTGTGCTTCAGTGGCATTAGAGTAGCAAGTTATATTAAGGAATAAAATGAAAAATTGGCAAATTTTACTGTTGCTAGGACTGAATTCTGTGGCAGTAGAGCCAGTGCTAGCTCACGGAGCTAGGATTGAGTATGGTCAAGCTGCTGCGATTGTAATCAAAGCAACTTATGACGATGGTACACCGATGGCACAAGCTCAAGCAGTGGTGTATTCTCCAGACGAACCGACTAAGCCTTGGCTAAAAGGAATGACTGATAATCAAGGGCAGTTTAGCTTTGTTCCTGATGCCACCGTTTCTGGTAACTGGGATGTAAAAGTGCGTCAGTCGGGACATGGCGATATTGTGAGTATTCCCGTTACTGAAGGAGCAATTAGCTCTGAAGCAGCACCAGAAGCAATGACTAGAGTCGAAATGTTATCGAATCGCGGTGATTTAACTCCTTTACAAAAAATTATGATGGCTGGGATCGGGATTTGGGGGTTTATTGGTACAGCTTTATTTTTCTCTCGTAACGGTTCGAGAAATCAACAATCAACTGATTAGGCACTAACTCGATAATGCACATTCCTGATGGTTTAATTCCTCCTAGTGTTTGTATCGGTGGTTATGCCATTACTGGTGGTATGACTTGGTATGCGCTGCGAGAGATCAAAAAAGACCCCAATCCTCAAGCCAATATTCCCAAAGCTTCACTTCTAACCGCAGCTTTTTTTGTTGCTTCTTTGATTCATATTCCAATCCCCCCTACTAGTATTCATTTAATTCTCAATGGCATGATTGGAGCGATTTTGGGCTACTATGCCTTTTTAGCGATTCCCATTGGCTTATTTTTTCAAGCGGTAATGTTTAATCATGGCGGAATCTCAACTTTAGGAGTGAACACCGTAATTATGGGACTTCCTGCGATCGCAGGATATTATATCTTTAAATTTAGAGAAAAAATAACTTATAAAAGAGAATTTTGGACTAAAGCTTTGGCTTTTGCTAGCGGTGCGATTACCCTACTTCTTTCCGCGACTTTATTTGCTGCTATTGTCATTTCTACGATCTCTCCTGAGTTAGATGCAGCAACCGAAAGAAATGCAATTTATTTATCTTTAATTGGGTATAGTATTCAAGCAGTAATTGAAGGCTTAGTGACAGTTATGTTGATTGCTTTTTTAGAAAAAGTTAAACCTGAACTATTAAATATATAGTGATTTGAGTTAAATTGATTGAGTATTAACCTAGTTATAGTTGACTAATGAAACTAGCGATAGATCGTTATGCTTATCTAGATTCACCAATTCATCGTTGGCAACAAGAGTATAAGCTTGTAGGATTTTTTGGGCTAATTTTTGCTTTTGCTTTTATTCGTAGCCTGATTTTATTGCCGATAATTATCCTGATTACAGGAATATTATTTGCTATATCACGATTACCCTTTTCTTATTTAATATCTCGCTTACGTTACCCTGGCTGGTTTATTTTAGCTGTGGTTTTTTTCTTGCCTTTTGCCATTGGTAAAACTGTTTTATGGCAATGGGGTGATTTGGCTCTAAAACTAGAAGGATGTCAAATTGCAACTATAATTGTAGTACGTTTTTTTTGTATTTTAACTATTAGTTTGGTGTTATTTGGAACTGCACCATTTTTAAGTAGCGTTAAAGGATTACGAAGTCTAGGATTACCGCAAGTAATTGTAGATATGACTTTATTGGCTTATCGTTATTTAGAAGAAGTAGGAGATATGCTAAATACTATGGAAAGAGCCATGAAATTAAGAGGATTTGATAAACACAATTTTAAGTATCGTAATCTTCAAGTTTTAGCTAGATTAATTGGAACTTTATTAGTCAGAAGTCATGAAAGTTCGACACGAATTTATCAGGCAATGATTTTACGAGGTTATGGTTATCAAAATTCTAAGCAAAATTCTCGGATAAATTTAAGATTTAATCAAGACAATTATCAAGATTTAGGAGCTACAGTAATAGTATTAATTATAGCTTTAGGCTTACTAGGATTAGATTGGCTAGCTATTATGAACTAACCCTAGCTATGAGAATGAGGAAATCTTCAATTCATGAAAGAATTAACCCGTAATCTGAGATTGCCAACCCAAAAAACCGCAGATATTACAATAACTAGTTTATGCTTTAAATATAATCAAGAACGTTCTATTTTAACTGATATTAATCTGAGTATTTTTACTAAAGAAAAAGTCGGGTTAATTGGGGCAAATGGTGCAGGTAAAACAACTTTATTTTTGAGTATTTGTGGCATTTTAACTGCTACTTATGGCACAGTAAAATTGTGCGATCGCCTGATTAAACCAGGAGAATTTAACCCAGAAATTGGCTTAGTATTTCAAAATCCTAACGATCAGTTATTTTGTCCGACAGTGCGGGATGATATTGCTTTTGGACCTGAGAATATGGGATTATCACCTGAGTTGGTGCAAGAACGAGTGGCTACAGCTTTATCCCTGACAGGAGTATCGCATTTAATAGATCGCATTCCCCATCATCTTTCGGGCGGAGAAAAATGTATGGTAGCAATTGCTTCTGTCCTAGCTATGCAACCGCAAATTATTCTTTATGATGAGCCTAGTGCTAATTTAGATTTAAAAGCACGACGCCGACTAATTAACTTTCTCCATGCTGCTTCAGAAACTATCGTGATTTCTGCCCACGATTTAGAATTAATCTTAGAAGTATGCGGTCGCGTAATTTTATTAAATCAAGGTAGAGTCGTCGCAGATGGGATTCCCCAAGAAATTATGGGCGATCGCAATTTAATGGAAAGCAACAATCTCGAAGTTCCCCATTCTTTAACTCATCGTCATTAAATACCCCAACTGCTGTGAGTTGGGGATGATGAAACTAGATAATTATCCGACTTGACTCAGAATATCTTGAGCATGGCTATCAGTCTTAACTTTGTCATCGACATAACTGATTTTGCCTTCAGGGTCGATAATGTAAGTAACTCTTTGAGCATAACCAACACCATTGTATTCCCCATAAAGGTCATAGGCTTTAGTAATCACACCGTCTGGATCAGCAAGAAGTTGAAAAGGTAAGCCATACTTTTCTTTGAACATCTTATGAGATGCTGCATCGTCCATACTAACCCCCAAGACAACTAACTCTTTATCTTGATATTGCTCGTAGTTGTCGCGAAAGCTTTGAGCTTCTTTGGTACAACCAGGAGTATCATCTTTAGGATAAAAATATAAGACTACTACCTTACCGCGAAAATCAGAGAGAGAAACTTGATTACCTTGATCGTCAACGGTAGTAAAATCGGGTGCTACAGTTCCTACAGTTAATGGCATAAGTCTAAATATTTGTTAAAACTAATCTCTATTTATGATAAGGCTGACTCTCAATTATTTGCGATTAATTTTTCAACAAAACCTCAGCAAAAGTTGGCTTAAAGAAGACTCGCTCTAATTCCGTAATTACGATACCGCCAATAATCCTGTAAGATGCGATCGTGGTCGAAACAGAGATTTTCAGGAATTTCCCATTGGTGAAAAATGCCAACGCTTTTGGCATCATCCGCAGCAGTAGGCTTACCTTGGGCAGTAGCAATATAGGCGATCGCCAAAGTATGTTTACGAGGATCGCGTTTGGGGTCAGAATAAACTCCTAACTGTTCTACCAACTCCACATCTAAACTAACTTCCTCTTTAGCTTCACGCATTGCAGCAGTCTCCGCTGACTCGCCATAGTCAATAAATCCCCCTGGAATCGCCCAACCATGAGGCGCATTATTTCTTTCGATTAAAATAATTGGTCTATGGGGTAAATCAATCAATTCAATAATAATATCTACTGTTGGTGCTGGATTACGATAATTCATCGCGACGCTTTTGCTGATTACTTTCTCTAAGCATAGAAAAATCCAATCGCTCTGTGATCGAGGCTACTTTGCTCAATTAGCGATCGCTATTTTTAAAAAAGCTTATTTTTGCTGTGACTTTTGAGTGCCTCTCGTTCCTCGCTTTACCGAGGAGAAGTTACTAGACGCTAGAAATATAAGACTTATGAGTAACCGCAGAAGGCGGTTAAAATATTGCATAGATGCAAATAATATATAGTGTCAAATTAATTTTCTGACGAGCAGTGAGTAGTAATTTGCCTAGTTTCCATATAAACTTGTAAAGTTATTTAACGTTATGTAAGTTCTTGCGATGGAAAACGATCTTAATACAACTTTGGTAAAAGATGGCATTACTAGCGTCACTCTCGATACTGAGTTGCTACAGACAGCAGCAGGCTTAACTTTTACAGGAACAGAAGCAACAGTTGAACCTGTTTCGCAACAATTTGCTATCGGTTTTGATATTACCGAAGAGAGTGATTTTGCTTATGATGAGCAAGATGGTTTTACTCCTATCGAAGGAGAAATCGAACATACTGGTACTGTCACCTTTGATAGTGATAATTTTGGTGAGGTTACAGTAGGTAACTTTCGCATCGGCTTTAATGCGGAACGTCAGACAGACGGTGCTAGTGGTTTCTTCGTTCAAAATACTGTCGATGGTCTAGTAAACAATACAATTCTGTTTGACATAGGCAATCCCAACAATTTAGAAGCCGACTCT
>DAXETX010000143.1:0-13111 GCA_051155735.1 Xenococcaceae cyanobacterium | reverse complement strand
TTAAGCGATCAACTAATAAATGATAGTTACGTTCTGCCCGTGCTTGTTGGGTTTGAGGGACTAAAGCGACTAAAGCATGATAGAAAGCTGACTCTGATGGAGATTCAAATAAGTCGGGATTAACTAACTTTTTCGGGTCTAAGGCTTGATTTCCTAAAGTTCCTTTAACCGCTAACCGAGTCGAGCGATTAATCACATCATAAATTTGTTCTAATTGACCATTATTGCGAATTTCTTGTAAAAATAAAGCGCGATCGCGTACATCCAATAAATCAGTCAAAGCTCTTAGGGTATATTCCGAGTCATTATCACCAATTACGGCATTAACTAAGTCATAATCGATATTTTTTTCATCTTGCAACAAAGTACGAATTCGCTGCATAAAAAACTCTTGTAAAGCAGTTACAGGAGATTCTGCCTCACTATGAGAAGCCAAAAAATCCGCTGCACCTTGTTGTAGCAATTGATGTAAATTGATATTTAAGTCTGCATCCCAAGTAATATTAATTATGCCGTTAGCAGCACGACGTAAGGCAAAAGGATCGGATGAACCACTAGGAATCATTCCTAAGCCAAAAATACTGACTAAAGTATCTAATCGATCGGCTAATCCTACTACTTGACCATTAATCGTTTCAGGCATAATATCATCAGCACCTCTCGGTAGATAATGCTCAAAAATACCTCTAGCCACCGTAGCAGATTCACCACTAACCAAAGCGTATTTTTCGCCCATTACCCCTTGCAACTCTGGAAATTCATAAACCATTTGAGTTACTAAATCAGCTTTGCAAAGTAAAGCTGTACTTTCAATTTCTTTGCGTTTTTTGGAACTAAGTTTTAACTGTTGGGCAATCGAGTTAGCCAGTTCCATAATGCGATCTACTTTATCTCGCATTGTGCCTAAATCTTCTTGAAAAGTAACAGTTTCTAATTGCGGTAAATAGGTATCTAAATGCTCATCGCAATCTGCTTTGTAAAAAAATTGCGCATCAGCTAATCTCGCACGAATCACCCTGGCATTACCTGCTGCAATAATCTCAGCCTTGGCAGGATCGCCGTTAGAAATAGTAATAAAATTGGGCAATAAACTAGCTTGATTATCACCTAATTGCTGAATCGGAAAATAACGCTGATGGGTTACCATCACCGTGGTAATCACTTCTCTGGGTAACTGTAAAAATTCTGCCTCAAATTCGCCAATAATGGCTGTCGGATACTCTACTAGATTGACGACTTCGGCTAAAAGATCGGGATAAATTTCGGCTTTTCCCTTTAAAGTAGCTGCTTTAGCCTGAATCTCTGCTTGAATTTTCTGCGATCGCCTGTGCGGATCGACTTCGACATAAACCGAACGCAAACATTCTACATAATTGGTAGCTTGGGCAATCGCTATCGTTTCAGGATGCAAAATGCGATGACCACGGGATAGGCGATCGCTAGCAATGATTTCCGAACCATTGACCAACTCTACAGGTAAAATATTGGCATCTAATAACGCTACTAACCAGCGAATAGGACGCGGAAATCGCATCTCACCATCTCCCCAGCGCATAAATCTTTTACCTTCTAGACCCGTAATCCATTGGGGACAAAGTTCTTGGAGAATTTCGGCTGTAGAACGTCCTAAAATTTTCTGTTGCAGAAAGACAAATTCTCCTTTCGGAGTTTCTCTAAGTTCTAAATCACTTACTGCTACTCCCTGTTGACGAGCAAAACCGATTGCTGCTTGGGTTGGTTGACCATCTTTAAATGCGACTTTACCAGGAGGTCCTTTGATTTCTGCTTCTCGATCCTCTTGTCGTTCTGCAACTCCTTTAATTAGTAATGCTAAACGACGGGGTGTTCCATAGACTTCTACCGCTGCTGGCGTTAAAAACATTTCTCCTAAACTTTGAGGAATTTTGCTTTGCCATTGGGCGATCGCACTAGCCACAAAATCTGCGGGTAACTCTTCAACTCCTACTTCTAGCAAAAAATCAACCATACTTATCGCAATTAATTATTTATTTTAAAAAGCTCGAACTGTTAAATTTTACCGTGGAAGGCTGTGACTGGAGGCTTCGTTGTTTTAAGGCGAAGTACCGTTCACTATTTCCCAACTTGAAACTGATTTGGTGTATATTGCTCAGGCATGGTCGGAAAAGCGGGAAATTTATTTAGGGGAGTGAAGTAAAATTGAGGTTCTGGATTAATCAGATCGAAACTAGGTGCTGCTTTTGAGGTCACTCTGGTGACTCGACTGACAATAAATACCAAGTCAAATGGCTGATTCATTTTTTGTTCGATAAACTCTTCGACCAAAGCAGCTTGTTTGGCAGTTATTTCTTTATCAGTTTGCAAAATTATATACACGATTGGTGGAGTATTTGTCCAATCTACTTCGATTCTTGTATTGTCAACTCCTTCGCCGACGGTAATAGTTTCATTAAGTAATTTATTGGTAATTTCGGTAGTCAACTGTGACTGTCTCACTAGTTGGAAAAAACTTGCTCCTAAAGGCACAATCAAAACACTTGTGAGGGCAAAAGTCCATCCTAAAGTATGATTGGGTTTAGCATATCCTGCCAGAATAAAGATCATCATACAAGATAAAGTAATACCCAATAAGTTAGTTATATATAATAAAAAAGCTCCTTTAGCAAAATAAAATTGACCTTGGGATAAAGCTAACCCTACGACACATAAAGGAGGCATTAAAGCTACCGCGATCGCAGTTCCCGCAATCGCATCACTGACACCTCTTCTGACCTTAGCAAAAGCACTAATACTTCCTGCAACTACTGCAATTCCTAAATCGACTAAATTCGGTTGAGTGCGACCTAGTACCTCTGAACCAAATTCGGGAATATCTATCACATGACCAGTTAAACTCGACAGAAACAAAGCTAGTATTGTTGCCCCGATAATTGCCAGAAAAGCTTTACGGAATAAAGGAAAATCTCCTTCTAAAGCAGCAAAAGCCAAACTTCTTAAAGGTAACATCAATGGAGCAATTAACATCGCGCCAATAATTACAGCAGTACTGTTACTGATTAAGCCAAAAGTAGCAATCAGACAAGCACTAATCGTAAATACAATATAATTAGTATTCCAACTAGCATCGAGCCATAATTCTCGGTGTAATTTTTTAATATATAATTCTTTAACTTGTTTAGGCAAAAACTGGCGAATAAATCTGGTTATTTTTAAGCGAAAATATTTTCTAGCACGGTTATTAAGTATTTTCGCGGAGACAGCTTTAGGATTATTCGTAGTCATAAAATATTTTCACTGAGCTAGTAAATATTAAGGCTTGATAATTGGTTTTATAGCTCATGATCTAGAGATAAGCAAGAAAATAATATTGGGAGGTTAAATGAGAATTAAAAAATATCTAAGTATTTTATTATTAAGTTTATTAATAACAATTACATCGCCGATCAATTCAACTTTGGCTCAAATTCCCACGATTCAAGATCTAATCCTTTACTCTAATGATTTAATTCCCAACAATTCTAACGGTAAAGCTGTTGCTGCTTGTATTCGTCTTGATGGTCGTTGTTTATTTAGATTGGCATTTCCCAAATCAGAATTAACCGAAAGAATTAATGAAGTTCAATATCGCTTGAATAACGTTAAAAATCTGTATTTAAATTCTACTCAAGAAGATATCAAAGTCGAGTTACAAAATAATAATAAAATTTTTGATATATATGTTTATATTGATAATGAGCAATTTCGCCTGATGTCAGTCACTGAAGCCGATGCTGATATTAGAGGTTTGAGTTTAAAAAATACTGCTGAACAAATCGCCAGTAAACTCAAACAAGGATTACTAAAAGCTAAGCAAGAAAGAAAACTCAAATTTTTAATTCGTCAAGGTATTATTAGCCTAATAATTATCTTACTAATAATTATCAGTAACTATATTTTCAAGAAATGGGAAAAAACATTCCGTCAAAGTAAAAAAGAATTAGAACCATCGGGAGCTTCGGTAGCTATCTCGTTATTTTCTTATTTAAATCAACAACAACGCTGGCATTTTCAAGAAATAAAATATCGTCTTTTACAGTTATTTCGTCTCGGAATTTTAGTAGGCGGATTACTAGGCATTTTAAGTTTATTTCCCCAAACTCGGACTATCCAATTAATTATTATCACCGCTATTCGCTTACCATTAAGAATTATCGCAATTATTTTAATTGCCTATTTATGTATTCGTTTTGCCTATGCTTTAATCAATCGTCTTTGTTCCGAATTAATTAGTAGTCAGTTACTAAGTCCTAGAGCCAACAGACGCTTACAATTAAGAATTAATACTATTTCTACTGTGGCAAAAAGTATCATTGCTATTTTAGGAATTACTATCGGTATCACCATAGCTTTAGCTGCAATTGGGGTTAATGTTGCGCCCTTTCTTGCAGGAGCGGGAATTATTGGCTTAGCAATTTCTTTTGCTTCGCAAAACTTAATTAAAGATGCGATTAATGGCTTTTTAATTATTATCGAAGATCAATATGCAGTAGGAGATATTATTAATGTCGGAACGGTAACAGGATTAGTCGAAAATATTAATTTGAGAATTACTCAAATTCGTGATACCGAAGGCAGACTGATTACAATCCCTAACAGTGAAGTAAAAATTGTGGCTAATCTTTCTAGTCAATGGTCAAGAGCGGATTTAAGTATTCCTCTGAGTTACGATACCGATGTCGATTTAGCCTTAGAACTCATCGCCAAAGTCGCCGATCAAATGAATCAAGATGCTCAATGGCAACAATATATCTTAGAAGCGCCAGAAGTCTTAGGCATTGACAACTTTAGCGATCGCGGAATTATCGTTCGGATTTTTATTAAAACCGAACCGCTCAAACAATGGGATGTCTCTAGAGAGTTTCGGCGTCGCCTCAAAATCAGTTTTGATCGTGCGGGGATTCCAATTCAACCACCGCAACAACAAATTTGGTTAAATCAACAGCATAACTTCCTAAAAGAGCCGAATAATTAATCTGATAGGTAAGGTAATCAGGTAGAATAAATTGTTGGTTTTTCGAGAGTAACTTTTAGCTTCATGATTTCTAGTAACGATTTCCGTACTGGTGTAACCATCGAGTTAGATGGCTCTGTTTGGCGAGTAGTAGAATTTCTCCATGTCAAACCAGGTAAAGGTTCGGCTTTTGTGCGGACTAAACTGAAAAATGCTCAGACAGGAAGTGTGGTTGAACGAACTTTTCGCGCTGGAGAAACTGTCCCCCAGGCTAATCTGGAGAAACGCACGATGCAACATACCTACAAAGAAGGAGATGATTATGTCTTTATGGATATGGAAACCTATGAAGAAACTCGTCTTACTCCCGACCAAATGGGCGATCGCACTAAGTATGTTAAAGAAGAGATGGAAGTTAATGTAATTTTTTGGAACGATCAAGTTTTAGAAGTAGAATTACCGACATCAGTAATTTTAGAAGTCACTGATACCGATCCTGGAGTCAAGGGAGACACCGCTACTGGTGGGACTAAACCCGCAACCGTAGAAACAGGAGCGCAAGTAATGGTCCCTTTATTTATCTCAATTGGCGAAAAAATTAAGGTTGATACTCGTGACGGTTCTTATCTAGGTAGGGAAAACTAACTAGATTTCATGCCTAGAGCGTGAGGGATTTAGCTTCTAGGTTAAAAAGCGATCCGAGTTGCGCCAACTTAATAGCAAAACCATATTACGAGGGTAAGTTGTATAGTCTGTGTCTGTAAATTTTCAAGAACTTCGAGAATTATTATCGGCGATCGCACAAACCGATATTACAGAGTTTCAACTCAAAAGCGATGAGTTTGAACTAACAGTCAAAAAAGGAACTAGTATCAAGGGAACAGAAGTAGGAGCAACCCCACCAGTAACTATCGCTTCTGTAGAATTGCCACCTAGCAACTCTGTAGTTAATCCTAACATCAGTTCGGAATTAACCGTGACTTCTAATGCGGAAAAACAAAAATGGTTAGAGATAACTTCGCCAATGGTAGGAACTTTTTATCGCGCTCCAGCACCAGAAGAACCACCCTTTGTCGATGTAGGAGATCGGATCGCTTCGGGTCAAACTGTATGTATCATTGAAGCGATGAAACTGATGAACGAATTAGAAGCAGAAATTTCAGGTAAGATCGTCGAAATTCTCGTCCAAAATGGTGAACCCGTCGAATTTGGACAAACTTTGATGCGAGTCGATCCAGGATAATCTCATTACTACCTAAATTTATGGAATTGAGCGCCCTTGTTTTATCAGGACTCTTGACGATCTTGGCTAATGGAGGCTGGATTTTAGATACCGTCGTCAGTAAAACTCTTCAAGAGCAAGTAATTTCTGTCGAAGAGCAAGCGATTAGAATTGATAACACTCCTAGCTACCAAATAGCCCAAGGAAAAATTGACCGAGTGAGGATTGCTACCAGGGGCGTTGTCTTAAAACCCAATCTCAGAATTGATACTATAGAATTAGAAACCGATGCGATCGCCATCGACCTAAACAATTTTGAGCCGTCCGAGGGACAAAGTTTATCAGCCTCTCTCTTAAAACCCCTTCAAGGAGTCGGCAAAATAATTGTTACCGAAGCAGACTTAACAGCAGCTTTACAATCTTCAGCAGTTAAACAACAACTTCAGCAAGCTCTCAATAATCTCATCGCTCAAAGAGCAGGAAATTCGACTATTGCCTACCAAATATCCTCGCTGCAACTAGAGCTACAGCCCGATAACCAAGTTAAGATAAATTTAGAACTACGTCGATTCGGTAACAATCTCGAAAGCACCTCAAAATTAGCAATTAATCTAGAATTTGGCATTAAAGTTTTAGGAGGAAAACAAATTCAGTTAACCCAACCCATTGGCACCGTCAATAATCGCCCGATGTCTTCTAGATTATTACAGGGATTTGCCACAGGGCTTAGCGATCGCTTAGACTTAACTCAATTAGAATCTCAAGGAATTTTTGCCCGTCTCCTACAATTAGAAATAACTGCCGACCAAATCGAGCTAATAGCTTTTGCCAGAATGGAAACAAAACAGACAGCAACTAATTCCAATGAATTACTGAGCGCGGAGTCGATCAGCACCTGCGCAGACTTCTCTCAATTCTAGGAGCATTATTACCTATGGAGAATCCTAAATCCAAAAATCCTTCTCCCCTGCTTTTAATAGTAGGAATTGTCGGCATAATTTTAGCCCTCGGAGGCGGAGTAGCATGGTGGGCAAAATATTCCCTAGACAGGAATAATGACCCCCCGATTTCCCAAAATCCGCCCATTACTACCCAAGACCCACCTCTAGTTCCTGAAACTCCTACTTCAGAGCTACAGCAAAAACAAGTCACCGTTTCCTGGCTCAATCCTACTAATAATCAAATTGAGTTGGTTTCTAAAACTCTCAACTTTCCTAAGACTTCAGGGTCAGAAACTATCCTTCAAACTGCCTTCGAGCAACTCTTAGCAGGACCTAGCAAATCTGCTGACTATACTACCGCTATTCCTGAAGGTACTCAACTCTTAGACCTTAAAACTACTCCAGAAGGAATTAGAGTCAATCTTTCTCAAGAATTTACCACGGGTGGTGGTAGTGCAGCGATGACCAGCCGACTAGCGCAAATTATTTATACTGCTACTAGTCTCGATGCTAACGCCAAAGTTTGGATTAGTGTCGCAGGAAAACCCCTAACAACTCTGGGGGGAGAGGGAATTATTGTCAATCAGCCGATGACACGACAAGAATTTGAAACTAATTTTACTTTGTAAAAGTTTGTTAGTTATTAATTAAGATTTATGATGATTAAACTTTTGAACTATTCGGTCAAAATACCAATTTAATAAAGGTCTTAAAAGACTATGTAAGCGATCTAAGATAGTCATCTCTAATCCTGGAGCGATCGCAAATTGATTAGTGATGATGCCTTCGATAACGGCTTGAGCTACTGCTTCAGGCGACCAAGTTGAGGCTGTAGCGGTGATTGCTTTAGTTTCTGGTGGTTTGGTTTTATTTTCAGTAATTAACTGAGGCGTATCGGTATCAGGAGGATAAACAATGGCAATTTTAATCCCTTTCGGTTTTAGTTCTCCTCGCAGCGATTCTGCTAGCCCTCGTAGCGCAAATTTGGTAGGACTATAAGCACTATAGCCATAAAGTCCAATTAATCCTGCCCCAGAAGCAATTAAGACAATATGTCCTTTGGCTGCTGTTTCCATAGCGGGTAATACAGCTTTAATTGGATAGAGAGTGCCAAAATAATTAACCGCCATAGTCTGGCTAAATACCGTTAACGGCAGTTGCGAAAAATAACCAGGAATGGCAATTCCCGCCGAATTAACTAAAATATCGGGAGTCCCTAATTGAGCGATCGCCTTCTGGAGAATCGCGGTAATTTCTGCTTGCTGAGAGACATCCGCTTCTAGAGTCAAAATCTGTTGTTGAGGATAGATTTTAGCAGCAGTTAATTCCTCTTGCGCTAACTTTAATCCTTCGCTATGACGCGCAATCAAAGTTACATTTGCTCCTTGTTGGATCAGCAATCGAGCTATGGCTTTGCCAATACCACTCGAACCGCCAGTGATAATTCCGTGTTGTCGATCAAACTGAGATTTTTTTGGCTTCACACTATCTTAGAGCAATTTTTAATTGAGTAAACTCTATAAATAAATGAGTGATAATAAATTTAATCAATCACTAGTGTACCGATTATTAATGCTGTATGAATCCACCAATTCTGAGTGAATCCCAAAAAAAGCAACTAATCAACGCAGCAGCAGCAGCCTGGAAAAAAGCCTATGCACCTTATTCTCAATTTCAAGTCGGAGCAGCCCTGTTAAGCGATCAAGGTAAAATATATACTGGTTGTAATGTTGAAAATGCTTCTTATGGTTTAAGTATTTGTGCCGAGAGAAATGCGATCGCTACTGCTATTGCAGCAGAAGGCGCAGCGCAGTTCACGATTAAAGCGATCGCAATTGCCAATAACCGTCAGATTCCCTGTTCTCCCTGTGGTGCTTGTCGCCAAGTAATTGCCGAATTTAGTCTTGATACTAGCCTAATTTTTCTTGGTGCAGAAGGTTATCAAACTTGTTCAATCTCTCAGCTTTTACCCCAAGAATTTTCCTTGGCGGATCGTCGCTAACCTAGCTCTGAAAGCTATACTCTATAAAATTGACTGCTTAATCACAATTTTTATCCCTAATGAAATCATATCTCGCTGCTGCTATTCAAATGACTAGTAAGCCAAATCTAGAAAATAATCTAGTAGAGGCAGAAGAACTGATCGAATTAGCTGTACGTCAAGGTGCAGAACTGATTGGGTTACCCGAAAATTTTGCTTTTTTAGGCAAAGAATCGGATAAAATTACCCAAGCAACCGACATAGCTGCTAAAACCGAGAAATTTCTCAAAACAATGGCGCAACGCTTCCAAATTACTGTATTAGGCGGAGGCTTTCCCGTTCCAGTTACCGAAGATAACCAAAAAGTTTATAATACAGCCTTGCTAGTCGATCCTAACGGCAAAGAACTTGCTCGCTACCAAAAAGTTCATTTATTTGATGTCGATGTTCCTGATGGCAATACCTACCGTGAATCTAGTACGGTTATGGCAGGTAGTACCATCCCACTTATTTACCATTCTGAAAAACTGGGTAATTTAGGGGTATCTATTTGCTATGATGTACGGTTTCCTGAATTTTACCGTCATCTCTCTAGCAAAGGGGCTAATATCTTATTTATTCCAGCAGCTTTTACCGCCTATACTGGCAAAGATCACTGGCAAGTATTATTACAAGCTAGAGCTATTGAAAATACTTGCTATGTTATTGCTCCTGCTCAAACTGGCAACCACTATGAAAGACGCTATACTCATGGACATGCGATGATCGTTGACCCATGGGGAACAATCTTGGCAGATGCAGGAGATCGACCAGGAGTAGCAGTAGCCGAAATTAATCCCGAACGTCTCTATCAAGTGCGCCAACAAATGCCTTCTTTACAGCATCGTGTATTTACCTAATCAGTTTTTCTGATGTGGTATTAGTAAATAATTTTTTTAGCTTTTTTCTGATGTTTAAAAACGAGCATTTTTTTGACATTGCTTAAATGTTGTTTTTCAATCATGCTAGAAAAATTACTTTAAATCTTAAGTGACTCAACCTAATTCTATTCAAGTAACTTCTTTAAAATTGCCGATCTCTGAAAAAATCCCATTTTAGATAACTCAATATTTTGCTAATTATCAAGATTAGTAACTGTAGAATAAAATTCTTACCCTAGGATAAGGTTGACTGCAAAACAAGATGAAAGTTAGCTTCAATGAGGAGCAAAAGTCGCTCCGCGGAGTTCGTTTTACAGCGGAGGATCAATCACTTTGCTATACTGGCTTAAAGTCGTAGGTACTCCGACGCTTACCCTAGCAGCCTACCTCGATTTGATTAAACATATAATAAATAACAACATATAATAAAACGTTAGTTCTATGAACTCTCTTTTTGAAGTAATTGAACCTCAAGGTATCTTAGACGGAACAAAAGCAGTTGATTTTCGCCATAAAATTGATCGAAGCATTAAAAACGAAGTTCCGATAATTTTAGTTGATTTTACCAATGTTACTTTTATGGATAGTTCTGGCTTAGGAGCTTTGGTTTTAGCTTTAAAAAAAGTTCGTAGTGCTGAAGTTAAATTAGTTCTTTGTTCGATTAATGAGCAAGTGAAAATGCTATTTGAATTGACTAGTATGGATCGGGTTTTTGAAATATATTCCAATCGAGAAGAATTTGAAAATAGTTTAAAAAAAGAACCTAAGTAGAAAAACTTTCTTCAAAAATTTCATAAAAAGTCAATTTGCATAATTGATAAATCATCTTCAAACTGCAATTTATAATGCCAATTCTTAAGATGTTGCATTAACTTTTCTAAATTACGATTTGGGCTTTGCTGATAATTTCTTAGTAAATTAATAAACTGCTCTAATCCTAGCAGAGAACCTGTTGCTTGTTCTATTTCATAAATACCATCGCTAAATAAATAAAGACTTGAAGGAGCAGTAACTTGAAATACAGCATCTATATACTTAGTTTCTAAAAACATACCAATAGGAACTCCAGGAGTTTTTAGTCGATGTTCAATAATTTGATTTTGTCGATTGTAAGCTAAAGCCATAGCAGGAGGATGTCCAGCAGTAGAATAAGTAAGTTTTTTTTCCGTATAGTTATAAACTCCGTACCAAATTGTAAAATACTTGTCATTGCGATCGCTCATCTGAAAAGTCGCATTAAGTTGCGTCAAAACCGTACTCGGTTGATAATAATTGACTTGTCCTAAACTACGCGATCGCAATAAATTAATTACCGATAGAGAAGGCAAAGAAGCTCGTAAACCATGTCCTGAGACATCTAAAAGGTAAAAAACCAAGTTTTCTGAATCTAACCAAAAATAGTCAAAACTATCCCCTCCCAATTGCCGAGATGGGACAAAATGAGTGTCAATGGTTAATTTTTGATGTTGTAATGGTTCTGGTAAAATTGAACTAACGTACTCTGCTGCTTCAGCTAATTCTGCTTCTAAGAGTTGTTTTTGCTGCTGCAAATCACGACTAAGTTGATGGAGTCTCAAACCCGCTCTGACACGAGCTTTAAGCTCATACATTTCAATGGGTTTACACAGAAAATCATCTGAACCAGCATCTAAACCCTGAACTCTTGCTTCTACAGAGTCAAGAGAAGTAAGCAACACAAAAAAAGTCGTTGATAATTCGGGAATAAGTTTAAGCTGGCGACACACTTCTAAGCCGTTAATACCTGGCATAATCCAATCACAGATGATTAATGCTGGATTAAGTGCTTTGGCTTTGACCAAACCCTCTTCGCCATTATTCGCTAAAGTAATTTGATAACCTTGTTGTTCTAAGGTTCGCTTCAATAACAGTTGCGTAGCAAAATCATCATCAATAATCAAAATTTGAGCCATAGTTTTTTTCATTCTCGATCCCAAAAAACCTCATTAGCCTTGCTACACTGATGGCGTTAATCTCAAAGTGCTAGAAATCGCAAAGATGAATTTAACTCAATCTCATCTTTCTGGCGAGAAAACCCTAAAAAAGTTTGGCTTGATCGCCGTAATATTTTTATCTGTTTTAAGCTAGAGGCTCTAGAACAATTGAAAATTCCTACTAAAATTAACATTCAAGTTCCCAGCGATCTAAAAGCATTAGATCGAATATTGCTTCAATTTAACAAAATATATCGTCCCGATATTGCTCAACAAGATTGGTTACAGTGCCAATTAGCATTAGTAGAAGGATTTACCAATGCTGTCCGTCATGCTCATCAAAATTTACCATCCGAAACTCCTATTGATATTCAAGTCAATCTTACTCAAGAAAAAATGACAATACGGATCTGGGATCGAGGCAAAGATTTTGATCTAGAAAATTTTGTCACTACTATGTCTCAACAAGATGAGCAATGGCTAGGAAGTGGGCGTGGTATCGCTATTATGGTTAAAGTAGCCGATTGCTTAGAGTATCGTCGCACTCTAGACAACCGTAATTGCTTATTAATCGTCAAAAAACTTCATCCCGCAACTTAAATATTTAGTGAGTGATCCTCCGCCGTAAGACAACGAAGCCGACTCTCACCGCATTCTGCGGTCAGCGGTACTCCGTCTTAAAAAGACGAAGCCTGCTCTGACTTCGTCAAATATATCCCGCAAAATAATTAGGCAGAATTTATTAGTCTTTGAAGACTAAGCTTCATCAAAAGTTTCAATATCTAGCAAATAAAGATAGGGTTCAACTAATTCTTGTCTCTGAAAAGCGATCGCTCTTAAAAAATGCCAATCTTTTAAAGCTTCAAAAGGACTACTATAATCATCTTGCTCTAATCGGTTAGCTAAATTGGCAACGTCTTCGGTTGTCAGTGCTGCAATATCCTGATAGAACTTTACATCCTTCATGTTTCTTCTGCCTCTATGCAGTGAAAATGGTCGATCTGCTTTTAAAACCGCTTCACGGTTAGCTCTGAGCTTCAGAGCCGTTAGCTCTTAGCTGGACTGGCATAATGGGGGAATTAAACCCACCACTATGGGTTTTTCCACTTTAAAGTGGAGGAGTTAA
>DAXETX010000142.1:0-28660 GCA_051155735.1 Xenococcaceae cyanobacterium | reverse complement strand
AATAAAATGGCGGGAGGCGGATTTGAACCACCGACCTTCGGGTTATGAGCCCGACGAGCTACCAGACTGCTCTATCCCGCGTTGCTTTAGCTAGTATAGCAACTTTTGAGGTAAATGACAAATTTGTCTAAACCACAAATAATTCGCCGATAGTCTCTAAGCGTTTGTAAGGAGTGAGCGTTAAAAATTTTTCAGCTAAACTTTCGGCTATAGCAGGTGAAATCCAACCCATTTGCTTAAGTAGCTGGACGGCTACTGCATATTTAGCTCTTTTTGCTCCATCAGCTACTTTAATTGCTAAACCCATTCCTTCTCCGACTTTGCCAATACACTGAATACCTTCAGCACCAGATTTACTGACAATTTCTCCTTCCGTAATCCGCATTAATTCTGTATCAAAAGCACCATCTCCACCAATCATCCGAGGATAGTATGTCATCGCTCGCACTACACGCTCTAAATCTAAATTGTTACCAGAAGCTAGATGAGCGTAAAGATAAGCCATATGTTGCAGTTGAATAGAATAGGTTGGCGCACCACAGTCATCATGAGCGGTAATTAGTTCTTCCCCAGGAAGACCTAGTAATTCTGAAACTTGGCGTAAAATTAGTTTTTGGATCGGACTAGAACGACGTAAATAATCGTTTAATGACCAATCTTGCTGTTTACAAACTGCCAACATTCCTGCATGTTTACCAGAGCAGTTATGTTGTAGCGAACTCTGTTTACCTGGAGGGATCGGACATTGCAAAGCTAAAGGATCGACATCAGCACGCCAGAGGACATTAAATACTTGTCTTGATTGCTCAATAGTTCCTTGATGAGAACTACAAATAATCGCCAGATCTTTGTCTGTGAGTCCAAATCGAGCCAAAGTTCCAGTAGAAGTCACAGCTAAAGCCTGAAAAGGTTTTAAAGCGGAGCGAATAAAAGTCGCAGTTTGAGCATCACCAGCAACAGCTAAAAGCCGATTGCGATTATCACAAACAACTGCTTCTATTTGATGAACTGACTCGATAATACCTTCTCTTAATAAATGAACTTCTAATTTTGCTGCTTGAGTACGTTTTACTCTGGTCATTTGTTTAAAAAATAAGCCAATTTGAGAGTATGGAACAGTTTATCCCACAATTAACCACACTACACCACCAGTTAAAATTAATCCTGCGATGAACCAAAAAGTTCGCTGCAAACGTTGCAGAATCGGAGCAACTTCATAGATGACAATTAGACGATCGCGATTTAGCATTTGAGTGGGTTTATGCCAAACTTGACCATCGTACCAACCTGATTCTTCGTAAAAAATTTTGTCGTTATCTAGGCGATCGCCAATATACATCCAGCCGACATACAGTCGAATCATGACTAAACTCAGCAAAAAACAAGTCCCCCAAAGACTAGAAATAATAAATCTGGTGGGATACTGTAAAGGCGGAAAACTAGCTGCTACAATTGGAGCAGTCAGTAGTAAACTCCAGAAACCGACCCAAGTCAATTTTTTGCCATAATTTAAATCATCTAAAATTGCCCACCGTGAAAACCAAGAATCTTGCATCTGTTGATATTCGTAGATGGGCTGTTGTTCTTGAGGAACAGGACAAAATTCGACGGAAGATTCGCTCATCATCAATCTTTCTTTCACAATTTCTTAGTTGTGACTCAAAAATTCTTGGCGTTCTGCGTGTCCCCAGAATGCTTCTAAATTATAATATTCTCTTGCTTCTGGTAAAAACAGATGCGCAATTACTTCACCATAATCGATGACAATCCAGTTACTCTGGGTTTTTCCTTCAACGCGAATTGGATATCTTTGAGCGCAATCTCCTAGTTGAGTTTCAATCGACTCCGCGATCGCTCTTAATTGAGTGCTAGAAAACCCAGTCGCAATTACAAAATAATCTGCCAAATAGGATACTTCCTGCACCTTTAACAGTACGATATCTTCCGCTTTTTTGTCATCTGCTGCTGCTGCAATTTTCCATGCTAGTTGTTCACTAGTGAGAAGAGAACTATGAGTAATTTTGTCTGGTGTAGCAATATTATTCAATTTAAAGTTTTGTGAATTTCTCATTCAAATTCTTAGTTGCTTTTGCTTATATTTTAATCAAGTTAGCCAATGATCAATTTATTTTAATAGTTGTTTAGATTTAGCTAATGCCCAGTTACGTGTTAAGACAGTGCGCGGATGAATTACTTTACCACTTTTAACTAAATAGTTAAGGGAATAATCACTAGTTTGTTGCACAGATTGATAAAGATTATTAGTGGCTAACTGTCTTAGATGATTTAGTTCTGGAGTATCGCCACGATGAGGTTCAATAGCATCAGCTACATATACTACACAACTTAATAAGCCCATTTCAGGAGAACCTAGAGTATGGTTTTGGATTGCTGCTAATACTTCAGGATCTTTAATTCCAAATTCTTGATTAGCGACAATGGCACTTACGTCGGCATGAAGTAGGTGCGGATGATGGTAACAGATTGAATCAATAGCGATCGCTTCGTCTTGTGCGATCTTAAGTAATTTTTGAGGCGGAAAAAACTTGGCTAAATCATGCATCAAACCTGCTTGGGCTGCTTGCTGCTCGTTTAGTTGATGAGAACGAGCTAACTGAATACAGGTTGCTTCTACTCCCAAGATATGCCTTAAACGCTTCGGAGAAACATTGGCTTTTAACCACACAATCGTGCGTTCCCGTAATTTTGTCGGTATAGCATAATTTACCATATCTTAAGTTTAACATTAAACATTTATTGATCGGGCTGTGCCAACCCGACAATAATGCAATGCGAATAAAATAGTAATTAAAGTTTTAATTAGTTTAAGAAAATTTAGTTGAACTATTACTGGTAATTTTCTGAAATAGTTCTTCATAGCGATCTAAGGCTAACGCAAAAGAGTAATGTCTCTCTGCGTAAGCTCTACCTTGTTTACCTAACCTTGCGGTTTTTTCGCGGTCATAATACAAATCAATAATTGCTGTTGCTAGGGCTTGAGCGTCTTCTGAAGGGGTAATGATTCCACCACCACTTTTTTTGATCGCACTAATTGCTGTACCTGTATCGGGGACTGAACCGATGATAGCGCGACCACTAGCTAGCAATACAGGTATTTTTGATGGCATATTAAAATCTAAAACATTTTTTTTCTGAACTACTAAGCCGACATCAGCAGCAGCGAGCATTTCTGGCAGTTTTTCTTGGGGTTGAAAAGGAACAAGATGTACATTTTGGATATTTTTTGCTTGACAATAGCTTTCAAGTCGAGATAAAGCTCTTGTTTCACCGACAATAACTATCGCAATTTCGGGGAGATGTTGTAAATAAACAGCAGCATCAATAACTGTTTCCAGACCTTGAGTTAGGGCAATATTTCCCGAATAAATCACGACAAACTTATCCTCTAGTTGGTATTTTTGACGAAAGTAGCTTGTCTGTTTAGGTAGAGGTCTAATGAAGTCGATATCAGCCCAGTTAGGAATTTCGACTATTTTGGCTAAGGGAACTCCTTTTTTAACGATGTTGTTGGTAAATCCATCAGCAATTACGGCAATTTTGTCGCTAGTTTTATAAGCAAACTGTTCGAGCCATTTCAAGATGGAGATGACTTTCGGATTGCTAATCATTCCTGTATGCACCGCAGCATCGGGTAAAATGTCTTGTAAATTTAGCACAATAGGACAGCGATAGATCAGACGCAGTAAAGCTGCTGGTAAACAAACAGGTAATCCTGGAACAGTCAGCAAAATCACATCGGGTCGCGAGCCTTGAAAAGCTTGTAGCAAACTCAAGATCATAAAACTTAATTCAAAAGCAGCCCTATTTCTGAGATTGCGCTTGCGCCGAGTCCAAATGTAGCTACGTTGAACTTTAACCCCATTAATATTTTCGGTTAAAAAATATTTGCCACGATAATTAGGATTGATTTCTCCTTCAGGATACCAGGGCATGGCTGTAACTACTCTTACTTTATGACCTCTTTGAACCAGTCCTTCGGCTAATTGAGTCATCAGAGGAGCAATACCGATCGGTTCTGGGTGATAATTATAAGAATAAATCAGGATGTGCATAGTTATTTTTAATTGAGCTTAAAAATCCTACCCTAGACAACTTTTTTGTAGCATATAATTTGCTCTATTCTGAGAAATAATAAATCTACAAGCATCTTCTAAAGACTTTACTAATTATGGAAGGGCAGTTAGTACCCTAGCTAAAATTTTTGATTCTAAGATACTTTAATTAATAAATATTTATGGCAGTTTTTACCTGATTAAGTTAAGTGGTCGAGTTGGGCTAAAGAATGTTTTAAGATAGATCGGCTTTTTATTGTTAATTTTTAAAGTAAATTTATTTTTTTTCATCTTAATTCTCGAACACTTGAGAGTATTGACTCCTCATTGTAGTGAAAATTATCTAAATCTTTAATAAAGATTTCATCAAGTAAGTAAAAACTCTTGGTATAAAGTTTGAATAGTAATCTCTAACTTATAGTTTATCTATTTTAAAATGAGCGAACTGCGTCGAATTTTCTTTTCTTGTTTACTGGGAACAATTTTATTAATCGCAGCTTGTACTCAGCAACCGCCTTCCCGCTTCGATCAAACACAGCAAGATAGTACCGCTAGAGGTGCTACTGCTGTGGTCAAAGTCTCCGAGTCTGGTAGCAATTTCAACCGCTATTTTCCCGAACCTGATTCAGAATATCAACGGGTTTATACTCAGGAAAAAACAGGTTTTGCAGAAGCTAAATTAAAACAAGCTGGCAAAGATGTAGCGGTCATGGCAATTTCTGATACTCTGAATAATCCTAGTGCTGTTGATAAGTTTAGTAATAGTACAGAAAAGATTGCTGGTTATCCTGCGGTGAATCAAGGGAATAATGCTACTGCGGTTTTAGTTAAAAATCGCTTTCAAGTTAAAGTCTTGTCTCGTGATCCCTCTTTTACCGAAAGCGATCGCAAAACCTGGTTGAGTAAATTCGATCTTGATGGTTTAGCACAACTAAATTAATTTAGGGATCTTTCTCAGCAAATTTCAGCAAAAAGAGTTCAGCAATAATTATGAGCCAACCAATTTTTGAATTGGTGGATAATTTACCCACCAATAATCTTACGGTAATGATGCTTAAATCCCTCGATTCTGTGATTCCTGGGCAATGGCAAAATTTAGTCGGATTTGAAAAGACGATTCGATCGGTTACGGGAGAAACTGAGGCAGCAATGATCCAGCAAATTGGCGATCGCGCTATCTGGCTTTATAATGATCAGTCCCAAGGATACCAAAAAGCTTTGTGGCTCTATCAAACTGTTGATCGTGCAGATCGAGCTTTAGGCACTGCTGCTTTAGCCAATAAGGTAGGCAATAAAATTCCTTTAGTCGGAGGATTATTAACTCAAGTTACCCCTAATCCTGACAAGGCGCAATCTCTAGATTTATGTATCAAGTTAGTGGTAGAATTGGTAGCTTTTTGCCAAATTAACGGGATTCCAGGGGATAGTATTAGCGATTTTGTTAGTTCCTTGGCTGATTATAGTGGAGAATCTTTAATGCGAATGGTAGCTTTAATTTGCGTTGATGGTCTAATTCCTTTAGGGACAGATTTTATTTTAAAAGCCCAATCTGTTTTGGCGAATACTAGCCCTAAAGATTTAGCTGCTAATGCTACTTTCAAACAAGTCAAAGATTTAATCCCAGGAAATAACACTCGTAATCAATTAAATTTTATTGGTCAGAGTTTTGATTCGGTTCAAGGTTGGATGAGTCATTTTGTGGCGGAAAAAAATCTGACTCCGCAACGAGTTTTAACTAACCTTCAAGGGTTTTTAGAGTTTTCTGATGACAAATTGGACTATGTAGCTGCATTCTTGGATGTAACCACTAATTACTATGAACATACAGGAACTCAAACTCTTGCTAGACGTTTAATTGAACGTGCTGTAGCCGAAATCTAAACTGAATTTACTTTTTACTGGGTGTTTGAGTGTATTTTTTTTTTATTACCAGACAATTGCGATAATCTAAATTACTCAGATATTGCAATTCATCGGTCAATTTCTTAATAAATTGTAATCCTCTTCCACCTTCTTTTTCTAAAGAAGTAAAATTATCTTGACTGGCTTGAAGTTGTGCTTTAAGGTCAAATGGTTTACCTCGATCCCAAACTCTCATTTCTAAACCGTTGTCATGAAGTTCTACCTCTAAATCTATCGGCGTAGTGGTAGGTAAATCTTGATGAGCATGTCTTACCGCATTAGTAAAAGCTTCGACTAAAGCTACTTCACATTGCCATCCTGTTGGCTGAGGCAGACAAGGACTAATTAACTCTTCATACCATTGTAATACTTCTTGTAAAGCTTCCAATGTGGTAGCTACCTGTAACTGAAATTTTTGCTCTGTAATATTTTTGTTCATTGAAGACACAATGATTGTTGAGCGCCGATCAAAATAAAAATAGCAATAATTGAGGCTTTAATAAATTAATTGCCACTAAAACTATTACTTTATATATTATTCCAGTTTAGGGATAACTTCTTGATTCCTTAAACAGATTTTATAAATTGGCATTTTTGTTACTCGATCTTTTTAGGCGAGATTGAGTGAGCTTAATTTTTGCGAAACAATACCCGATATATGGGTTTCCCGTCTTCTTTGACATATAATTCTCTTTCTGTCGGTAGCGGTAGCGGGTTCTTTTCTAACCAAGTTGTTTGGTGTTGCCGTGTCAACGAGGAATGCTGTAAAAAGCGATCGCCCATTTCTTGAGCCACAGTTTCAATGTCAGATTGCAAAAAAATAGTTCCCTTATCTACTAAATGAGCCACTAAAATATTGACTAATTCTGGTTGAACGACTCGGCGTTTCATATGTTTGCGTTTAAACCAAGGATCGGGAAACTGAATGGTAATATAATGAAGTGAGTTAGCTGGTAACGATTTTAGTAAAGCTTCAGCAGTATAATTAATATTACAGAATAAATAATGAAGATTAGTTAAGCTTAACTCAGTTTTTTCCTTATTAGCTTCAATTACCAATGGTTGACGTATTTCTACTCCCAGAAAATTAGTTTCAGGTTGTAGTTGTGCCATTTTCAGTAAAAATTCACCTTTGGCACAGCCAATATCTAAATGTAGCGGTAAGGATAAATTTTGATAAATATCTGACCAATTAGGAATCGTAACTGGAGCTTTGTATCTAGTGCGTAAGGGATTAACGTGTTGACGAATTCGTAGCTTAGGCAAGATTTACCTCTAATTAACTTAACAATTAGATATTGTAAATTATTTAATAATTAATTGGTAATTTGATCAATTTTAAAGTTATATAAAGCTTATTGTGATTGAAAGTAATACTATTTGTTAGTCAAAAAAAAGGGGACATTGCCCCCTTTTCTTAATAACTGATATTACGCAGCATGGGGTTATGGAGTAGGGAAGTAGGGAAGTAGGGAAGTAGGGAAGTCCCCAAATACCCTAAATACCCCACTACCTCAATGACCCCAAAACCTGCGTCTTCACAGATCGATAAATGCGTAACGTCAGTTAATAATTACACGACACTAAATACTAAAACAAACCCCAATACTGCTGCAAAAATAATTAGAGCATAGAATTGGGCGCGTCCTGTTTCGAGATATTTTAGTCCTTCTCCACTAAGTAAAGTTGCTAAACCAGTAAGATTGACTGCACCATCTACTACACGGTAATCTACTTCCATTATTTGTCGGGCTAGACGACGACAGCCGATGACAAAAACTTTGTCGTAAATCTCGTCGAAGTACCACTTATTAAGAGATAACTGATAAAGAGCTGGATATTTTTTGGCGATCGCACTGGGATCGATTTTTTTCAGTCGATACATCAGCGTAGCGACAATAATCCCCGTTACGGCGATCGCAATCGATAATCCTGCCATAATCAAGAATTCGTTAAGCTCAAAGGGTGCTTCTCCCACTGTTTCTCCTGGTGCATGAATAAACTCTTCAAAGTAGTTTGCCCAAGGCATACCGACTAAACCAATAGCCAAAGAAGGAATCGCTAAGATTACCAAGGGTAATGACATGGCTAGAGGAGATTCATGAGGATAATCGCTATGTCCGTGAGTTTCTGCCTCTTTAGTATCCATTGCGCCAGGACCAAAAGCCACTCCTGAAGTGGTTAACAATTGTTGCCGAATTGCCGTATCGTTACCGCGAAATTCCCCCTCAAAGGTCATAAAATACATCCGGAACATATAGAAAGCAGTTAATCCAGCAGTAAACCAGCCGACAAACCATAAAGCGGAATTAGCTTGAAAAGCTTGTCCTAAGATTTCATCTTTTGACCAGAAACCAGCAAAGGGAAAAATTCCACAAATAGCTAAATTACCGACCAAGAAGGTATAGGCAGTAATTGGCATATATTTGCGTAATCCTCCCATCAGTCGCATATCTTGAGCTAAAACAGGATTATGTCCTACTACTTCTTCCATGCCATGAATCACTGACCCAGAACACAAAAAGAGCATAGCTTTAAAATAAGCGTGAGTCATCAGGTGAAACAACCCAGCACTATAAGAGCCTAAACCCATTGCCATCACCATGTAACCCAATTGGGACATCGTCGAATAAGCTAAACCTTTTTTAATGTCATTTTGGGTGAGGGCAATAGTTGCCCCCAGAAAAGCGGTAAATGCACCAGTCCAAGCAATAATATCCATTGCTACAGGAACAGGCTCTAAAATCGGATAAATCCGAGCAATCAGAAATACGCCAGCAGCTACCATAGTTGCAGCGTGAATTAAAGCCGAGATTGGGGTCGGACCTTCCATCGCATCAGGTAGCCACACATGGAGGGGAAATTGAGCGGATTTAGCAACAGGTCCTAAAAAGACCAAAATTGCAAATAAAGTTGCTAATCCAGCAGATAATGCCCCAGAAGCAATTAATTCTGCTAATCTTTCGCCGATGACAGCAAAGTCAAAACTACCAGTTGCCCAGTATAGTCCTAGTATCCCTAGTAACAAGCCAAAATCCCCTACGCGGTTGGTGACAAAAGCTTTTTGACAAGCATCAGCAGCAGCTTTGCGGTCATACCAAAATCCAATTAGGAGATAGGAACACATCCCGACTAATTCCCAAAAGATATAGATCTGCACTAAATTCGGGCTAATCACTAGCCCTAACATCGAAGCGCTAAAAATGCTCAAATATGCATAAAATCTTACATATCCTGGATCGTGTGCCATGTAGCCATCGGTGTAAATCATCACCAGAAAAGCTACTGTGGTAACAATTACCAGCATCAAAGCAGTTAAATTATCGATGGTATAACCCATCTGAAGCTGAAAATCTCCCGCTGTTGCCCACTCGATAGTACGAGTGTATGCTTCATGACCTTGCAATTGACTCCAAAAAATGCCAAAGGAAAATACCATGACAGTGCCGATAATGGAGACAATAAAGACTGCCACAATCTGTCTCAGACTGTTGGTCGCCTTACCGAAGGAAATTAGACCGATTCCGACGAGCATTGCTGCTAAAAGCGGTAGAGCGGGGATTAGCCAGGCATATTGATAAAGCAGTTCCATACTTAAAAAAAATGTTTGTATTAGCAATAATGGCTTAACTATTACACTCTTAACGAAAAAAAGTGACTTTCGCCATCTCATTGTAAAAAACTTTTGTCGGTTCTTTATCAAACAGAAAAAATTCTCGTACTTGATTTTGAGACGGATTTAACCGCTGACTCCGATATAGCGATCGCCTATTAACCCAATACCAAAATAAAATCATCAAAAATTAGCAGTCTCTGCTTAAGAGTGCTAAATTTGCATATGGACACAATCAGCAAATTCACAACGATAATCCTATGGCAAAGATTGTTTCTTTTAATGAGAAATCTCGCAGAGCTTTAGAAAGAGGGGTTAATGCTTTAGCCGATGCGGTTAAAATTACCCTAGGTCCTAAAGGTCGTAACGTATTGTTAGAAAAACAGTATGGCGCACCCCAAATTGTCAATGATGGGATTACTGTTGCCAAAGAAATTGAGCTAGAAGACCCGCTCGAAAACACTGGCGCTAAATTAATTCAAGAAGTCGCCTCTAAAACCAAAGATAACGCAGGAGATGGCACAACCACTGCTACGGTAATTGCCCAAGCTTTAATTCAAGAAGGCTTAAAAAATGTGGCAGCAGGGGCTAATCCTGTAGCTCTCAAAAAAGGTTTAGAAAAAGCGACGACTCATTTAGTGCAAGAAATTGCTGCGATCGCCAAACCCGTGACAGGAGATGCGATCGCCCAAGTAGCAACGGTTTCTGCTGGTAATGATGAAGAAGTCGGCAGCATGATTGCTCAAGCTATGGATAAAGTTACTAAAGATGGGGTGATTACTGTCGAGGAGTCAAAATCTTTAGCGACAGAATTAGATGTAGTAGAAGGGATGCAGCTAGACCGTGGTTTCATCTCACCCTATTTTGTTACCGATCAAGAGCGTCAAATTGTCGATTTTGAAAATCCTTTAGTTTTGATTACTGACAAAAAAATTAGCGCGATCGCCGATCTCGTACCAGTCTTAGAAAAAGTGGCTCGCAATAGTCAACCACTGCTAATTATCTCAGAAGATTTAGAGGGAGAAGCTTTAGCAACATTAGTAGTTAATAAGGCTAGAGGGGTCTTAAATACTGCTGCGATTAAAGCTCCTAGTTTTGGCGATCGCCGTAAGCAAATGCTGCAAGATATCGCGATTCTCACGGGCGGACAACTTATTTCCGAAGAAGTGGGTTTAAGCCTAGAAATGGTATCGGTAGAGATGCTAGGAACAGCAGATAAAATCACCATTGATAAAGAAAATACCACGATTGTCTCTGGTGGTGGTAAGCCCGAAGAAATTCAAGCCAGAGTCGAACAACTCCGCAAACAGCTAGCAGAAACTGATTCTGACTACGATGCGGAAAAATTACAAGAACGGATTGCTAAATTAGCTGGTGGCGTCGCAGTAATTAAAGTCGGTGCAGCAACCGAAACCGAATTAAAAGACCGCAAACTTCGGATCGAAGATGCCCTTAATGCGACCAAAGCAGCAGTTGATGAAGGAATTGTCGCTGGTGGTGGCACAACTTTAATTCATTTAGCAAAAAAAGTCTTGGAGTTTAAAGCCCAACTAACCAACGCTGAAGAACAAGTAGCTGCGGATATTTTTGCCAAAGCTTTAGAAAGACCCTTACGTCAACTAGCAGACAATGCGGGAGTCGAAGGCACAGTAATTGTCGAAAAGGTTAAAGAATCAGACCTTAATATCGGTTATAACGCTCTTACTGGTGAGTTCCAAGACATGATTGCAGCAGGAATTATTGACCCTGCGAAAGTCGTTCGTTCGGCGGTGCAAAATGCTGCTTCCATCGCAGGTATGGTACTAACTACCGAAGCCCTAGTTGTCGAAAAACCCGAACCCGAACCCCCAATGCCTGCTGGTGGCGGTGGTATGGATCCCATGGGTGGCATGGGCGGTATGGGTGGTATGGGAATGATGTAATTCCTCTTGCCATTTTTTAGGTTCTAAGTTGCGATATTGGAAAAGGGCGATTACTCAAATCGCTCTTTTTTTTGATTGAGATTATTGGCGATCAGATTTTTCGCTAATGTAAAGGAATAGTAAGGTAATTTCACAGCAAAATCTCAATTAGTCATTACAATTTCAGTAACGAGTTTTGTTGAGTATTTATGACTCTGGCACCCGTTTGGGGTTCTTTAATTATTTTTCTAGTTTGTCCGCTACTGGGTGGACTACCGCTAATTGACTGGCTTACTTATGGTTTGACGGGTCGTCAACTAGCGAAATTAGGAACTGGCAACATATCTGTATCCGCAGCTTTTGCCCATGGTGGTAAATTTGTTGGTATTTTAGCAGTACTCTCAGAAGCTGCGAAAGGAATTATGGCAGTGCTGCTCACTAGAATGTTTTTCCCTAGTGGTTCATTTTGGGAAATCCTGGCATTGATCGCCTTAGTTATGGGTCGTTATTGGCTAGGAAAAGGTGCAGGAACTACCAATGTTGTCTGGGGAATTGTAGTTCATGACCCAGTCGCAGCAGGCTTAATCTTATTAATTGGCGGAATCAGCTTTACGATTAATCGCGATCGCCGAATGGCAAAACTGGGAATCTTAATACTATTAGCAATAATTATTGGATTACGTCACCCGACAGAACCAGAATATTTTATAATCGCTACGGCTCTTAGTGGCTTACTCGCTTGGATATATCAGCAAATAGCAGACGATTTGGACTTACCAGAAAATTCAGTATCTCAGGAGTCGCGAGGAATGTGGCGTTTTTGGCGCGGTAATCGCAATTTGCTTTCGCTCGATCAAAAATTAAATCGGAGTCAAGTTGGCAACAAAGCTGCTAATCTGTCTCTAGTTAAACGACTTGGTTACAATGTCCCTCCAGGTTGGATTTTAAAACCAGGAGATGAAGCGAAACCTCTAATCACAGCTTTGCAACCATCTCCCGAAAATCCTTTGGTAGTTCGTTCTTCTGCTACTGGCGAAGATTCTAATGCTGCTTCTAGTGCTGGTCAGTATTTGAGTATCTTAAACATTACTAGCAGTGCTGCACTCCAAACGGCGATTATCGACTGTCAGGCTTCCTATTTAGAAACTAATGCCTTAGAGTATCGCCAAACTCGCCAGCAACAAGAAGGCTCGATGGCAGTGCTGATTCAAAAACAAATTATCGGATTGTATAGTGGAGTAGCTTTTAGTCGCGATCCCATAGATAGATTTCATGATGCCGTGGCAATTGAGGCTTTACCAGGTCAAGCGACCGAAGTAGTATCAGGAAGAAATACTCCTTATCGTTATCAGGTAACAGTTCCTTCCTTAAATGCGCAGAATAATCCGATTCAAGTCATTCCTGAAGCTTCAGTTTCGCCTCAAGCTATTCCCGAAGACATTTTGCAATCAGTAGCCATCTTAGCTAGAGAGATGGAAGATATCTTTCAGGGTGTGCCTCAAGATATTGAATGGACTCACGACGGAGAACAACTTTGGTTATTGCAAGTCCGACCGATTACCACTCTGCAACCAATTTGGACTCGTAAAATTGCAGCCGAAGTCATACCAGGTCATATTCAACCTTTAACTTGGTCGATCAATCAACCTCTAACTTGTGGAGTTTGGGGTGAGTTATTTACTTTGGTATTGGGGAAAAAAGTCAAAGATTTAGATTTTAATCAAACAGCAAGTTTGCACTATGGTAGAGCCTACTTCAACGCTACTTTACTCGGACAAATTTTTCTCCGTATGGGACTACCACCAGAAAGTCTCGAATTTCTCACCAGAGGCGAAAAGTTTTCGCGACCCCCTCTAGCCTCTACCCTAATCAATTTACCTGGATTAGGAAAACTCCTACAACGAGAAATCAAGCTAGAAACCGATTTTGAACGAGATGCACAACAACTGTTTCAACCAGTACTAGCAGAAATCGCAGCCAATCCCGTGAATGAATTAGCTCCACCCGCAATTATTATCAGAATTGAGCTTATTCTCCAAGCTTTACAAAAATCAACTTACTATAGTATCTTAGCTCCTCTGAGTTTGGCATTACGGCAAGCAATTCTCCAAGTTCCCGATACCGAATTAGACAACAGCGAGATTCCCGAAATTGTGGCAATGCGATCGCTAGCTAGCTTAGCTTCTGATACCTGTAAAATCTTGAATACAGCAAATATTACGCTCGATTCTTCTGCTTCTCTTTTTGCTTATATCGCCGAACATCCTGAAGGAGAATCTATTCTGAAGCGATTTGATGAGTTGTTAGTTACTTATGGCTATCTCAGCGAAGTAGCAACCAATATAGCGATTCCTCGCTGGCGCGATAATTCTAGTCCTGTACGAGAAACGTTTGCGCGCTTTTTCTTTGATGCTAGAGCCAGAAAACTAGCTAAGTCTGCTACAATTCCAGCTACTAATAGTTGGCAACAGCACATAGTTCAAAAACGCTTAAATCTAAAAGGCGAAGTCAGTGTAATTTATAATAAGCTATTAGCAAATTTACGTTGGAGTTTTTTGGCATTAGGAACATGTTGGTTTAATTTAGGCATCATTCCCGAAGTAAAAGCGATATTTTGGCTCAAATTTCCAGAAATTAATGATTTTGTCGCTCAAGGTCATGACCTCGACCCAACAGCAATTAGCCAACTAATCACTATTAGAGAACAGCAATGGCAACAAGAATCACAATTAAACTTGATTCCTTATCTCATGTATGGCGAGCCTCAACCTTTAACTATGTCTAGTTTCCAGTCTGCTTCTGTAACCAATCGCCGTCAGACTTTAACTGGAATCGGTACGAGTAATGGCATGATTGAAGGCAAGATCCAAGTTTTACAAAACCTCAACCAAACAAGTCATATAGATAAACAAACTATTCTGGTTGTCCCCTACACTGATGCAGGATGGTCTCCTCTGTTAGCCCGTGCGGGAGGATTAATCTCGGAAGTTGGTGGTCGTCTTTCCCATGGAGCGATAATTGCTCGTGAATATGGTATTCCAGCAGTGATGAATGTTCCTTATGCTACCCAAATTTTACATACTGGCGAACGAGTTAGATTAGATGGTCAAGCTGGAATAATTGAGATTTTAGATTAATTTTATGTTTTCTCTCTTTCTTGCCGTATTAGTAGTGCTTCTGGGTTCAGCAATTTGCTCTGGTTCAGAAACGGCTATTTTATCGGTTTCTGCCATTAGAGTTCGTCAACTAGCTCAATCTAAAACTCCTGCTGCTTTGGCACTGTTAGGAATTCGCACTAGAATTAATCGACCTATTGCCACAATCGTTATTTTAAATAATATTTTTAATATCGTCGGCAGTATTTTAATCGGTAGCATCGCAACTAAAGTCTTAGGGGATGCTTGGCTAGGGGTATTTTCGGGGATTCTGACATTTTTAGTGATTATTTTTGGGGAAATTTTTCCTAAAACTTTAGCCGAACGTTATGCGGAATCTATTGCTTTGGCTATTGCCATTCCCGTGAGATTTTTAACTGTAGTATTTACGCCTTTGGTATTTCTGGTAGAATTTGTCACCTCTCCTGTAACTAAAGGCAGACCTATTCAGACAACTAACGAGGCAGAAATCAAATTTTTGACTAAAATTGGTTATCAAGAAGGAGTTATCGAAGATGATGAAGCAGAGATGATTCAAAGAGTATTTCAACTTAACGATCTTACTGCTTCAGATTTAATGTCTCCTAGAGTCATCATTACTTATCTCAAAGGAAATTTGACCTTAGCTCAATGCCAAGAAGAAATAATTAGATCGCAGCATTCACGAATTATTGTCATTGATAACAATATCGATAATGTTATTGGCTTAGTTCTCAAAGATCATCTTTTAACGGCACTTATTAAAGGACATCAAGATAAAAATGTCGCCGAGTTAATCAGAGTAGTAAGATTTGTTCCTGCTACTATCAGAGCGGATAAATTACTCAAAGTATTTCAGGAAACTAGAGAACATTTAGCCGTAGTTTTAGATGAATATGGTGGAGTTGCAGGAGTTGTTACCCTAGAAGATGTCTTAGAGGTCTTAACAGGAGAAATTGTCGATGAAACAGATCGCAGTGTCGATTTGCAAGAAATAGCTCGGAAAAAACGCCAACGACTTTTACAGTCGCGAGGCATTACCAACGAGTAAAAATTTAAACTTAAACTAGAGGGCGAGCATTGCCCACCCTAGATATCAGCTATATTTAAAATCCGATCGCCACCAAATAGAAATTAATCTTCCCCATCAATTTCTTGGAGAATATCTGTAGTTTTTTCACATAAAATATCATGGCAATGACCATTGGTCGCCATAATACAACCCCATTTTTTTACATCACCTTGATTATAAAAAACTGGTTCACCAGTATGATAAGTGAATTTGCCACCCGCTTCCGTTAAAATTAACTCAGGAGCCGCAAAATCCCAATCTTTGGCAGCAGATTTTCCTGAAAGAGAAATATAAATGTCTGAGTCTTTTTCTAGAATTGTCGAGATTTTACCTCCCACACTTCCCATATACTTTTTACCTTTTAGCGGTAGGCGATCGATTAACTTTTGAAATCTTTCATCGCGATGAGAACGACTCACAATCAAATATAAGTTTTCAGGAATTTTACGTTGTGAAACTCGAATTGGCGCGACTTTTTTATCCGCTTTAGTTTGCACAAATGTACCTTGTCCTTTGACTGCATAATACAATTTACCAGCTTCAGGAATTGCCACAATACCAATTACGGGACGACCTTCATAAGCTAAAGCAATATGCAAACAGTATTCTCCTGTTTGATCGATAAAGTCTCTTGTTCCATCTAGAGGATCGATAATCCAAACCCAAGGCTTATCTATGGGTTCAGCTTTTTTGACATCAAAAGTTTCTTCGGAAAGATAGCCAAAATCTTCTGTACCTAATTTAGCTTGTAGTTTTTCTAAAATATAGTGATTAGCAGCTAGATCGGCTTCGGTAACTGGTCCATCTTTTTTATCTTGAACATCTAGTTCATTGTCATCTCCTGTGCGGTGATAGTATGAACTGAGAATATCAGATGCACCCCAGGCTACAGAACGAGCTATTTTCATAATTTCAGTTACCTGTTCAGGTTGATTGATGTTCAAAGCTATCTCCCTACATTTGTATGAATTTTACTAACAAAAATTATGGCACTGATTTTTCATTAGTGTTCAAAAACCTCAAAAAAATCATCCTACAGAACTCAGCTTTAAACAGATTTATTACTGATAATGCTGCTGATGGTGTCAAATAATTCTTGTTCGTCACAGGGTTTAATCAAATAAGCTGCTGCACCCAACTGTAAAGCTAGTTTACGGTGTTTATCACTATCTCTAGAAGTCAAAATAATTACTGGAGTATCTCGCAGATTTTGATTTTGACGTAATGCTTTTAAGAACTGAAAGCCATTCATCATCGGCATTTCTAGATCGCAAACTACCAGATTTACTTCACTAGACTGTTGTAACTTTTCTAAAGCATTTAAGCCATTTTCGGCTTGAATTACCTGCTGACTAACTTTTTCTAAGGACATCGCAATACTCTGTCTGAGGCTAGAAGAGTCATCTACAACTAAAAGAGTTTGCGCTAAAGTCGAACTACTTAAAAGTAGTTTTTGGTTAGTATTGCCAGGTAATTGTTGGGGAGTATAGTCTGCTAAATAAGCATTTTGAGTAATAGCAGAGGGTTTATTTTGATTATGTAGTAAAGCATTACCATCGATCACCAAAGTCAGGCTACTATCTTTGAGAACACTACAACCATATATATAATGAGGTGGTGCGATCGCGCTTCCCAAGGGTCTAATTACGAGTTCTTGTTCTCCAAAAACTTTTTCTACTTCTAATCCGACTAAGCTTCCTTGACGACGTAGCAGCAAGATCGGATTATTTTGATAATTGTTAGCTTCATCAGTATTTCTGATTCTACCCAAAATAGTCCGAGGATACTCAATTAAATCGCCTAATTTTCTGACGGGAATACTTTGAACTTCGGAATTGATTTCCCAATGCAATACTTTATGTCCTTCAAACATTCGGATTTGATTGGACATGGGTACAATAATTCTTTCGATGGCATCTGTCAGTAAAGCATAAGTCAGACCATCCGCTTGAGTAAGCATTAATTTGGCAATAGTTAAAGTTAGAGGTATTTGCAAAGAAAAAACCGTTCCTTGATTGGGTACAGATTCAATAGAAATACTACCTTCCATTTCTTCAATTTGAGCGCGAACTACATCTAATCCCACACCTCTTCCTGATAGAGAACTAACTTTCTCGGCGGTTGAAAATCCTGCTTCAAAAAGTAATTCTAGCAGACTAGAAGCAGGAAGACGCTCCGCATCTTGGGCGGTAATTAATTTCTTTTTAATCGCGCTGTTTTTGATTTTTTCTAGATTAATCCCTTTACCATCATCTTTGATTTCGATAATAGTTTTACCACCTTGATAGTAAGCTCTAAGTTCAATAGTTCCTATCTCGGCTTTGCCATTTTGCAGACGTACTTCAGGAGTTTCTAAGCCATGATCGAAACCATTACGAATTAAATGTAGTAGAGGATCGTAGAGCTTTTCTTCTACGGTTTTATCAATTAAGATATGACCACCAGTAATTTTCAATTCAACTTTTTTATTATAAGTAGTTGATAACTGCTGAATCATTCGAGGAAAGCGATTGAAAACTCTACCAATTGGCGACATTCTAGTATCAATCAATTCATCTCGCATATTTAACAACATTCGTTGCTGTTTTTGGGTAGTTCTTTGAGCTTGTTTATTATGATTTTTGATTTTTTCAGCGATTTCGGTTAGCTCTGAATTACTACTAAGAGCTAATTTAAGTAACTGGTCAAGATTAATTTCACTGTTAGGATCAAGAACAGTTTGAGCTTGATTAATTTCAGAATTTACTTGAACTATTTCCTGAAGTTTACTGGGTAATAATTGTCGAATTTCTTGTTGTTCTGGAGAAATGTAAACTTCATCAACAATATTGATTAAATTATTAATGATTTGCTCATTATAATTGATTTTGTTAAGTAGTTCTTGAACCAAATTGTAAATCTTCTCATCTTTTAGAGTATTTTGGTTCTGATTGATTAAAATTTCTCCAACTAAATCATTTAATTTTTCCAGAGACTCTAAGTTGACTCTAACAGTTTGATTGACAGACTTTTTATGATTTTTTGCAGTTTTATTAGAAGTATTAAATTTGGAATTATTAGAAGTAATAACTCTAGTACTATCAGTATTTATCGCTGACGTAGTAACAGTTTTTGACGATATTTCTCGCTGCTTATCTGCTACTTCTAGCTGGCTATTTTGCTGCTGAGAATTATCAGCAATTGTAGATGAGGTAATATCTACTTCGGGAGTAGCTGTATTAGAGTTATTGGCAGGTTGATTAATTTGTGATTGAGATTCGACTTTGTTACCCCAAATTTCTCCTAGTAATCCGAACTCTGAGGGGGAGGTATCTGGCTCAACAGCTTTTTCTGGTTGGGATAACATCATAGATGCCATGCTATTTTCGATATCTTCACTGATTAGATCGAATCGAGACTCTTCTGATTTTGCAGAACTAGCATTAGCGGTTTCTAATAACTTTATGTCTTCTGTTGATATCCCAAATATACTATCAGCGTCATCATCCTCATCATCATCTACTTCAGCGATCGTGGGTTCAGAATTAAAAGATACAGCGGAACTATCATCTTGAGTAGGATGATCGTCTTGCATTGCCATCAATAATTCCATTTCTTCAGCATCAGTTATCTCCGTAGAAAATTCAGTTTCTAATGCTGCTTTTAAGTCTTCTGGTGTATCAATTAAATTCGCAAATGTATCAGCCGTAGCTTCTTGATTTTGAGAGGAGGAATCAAAAATTTGAGATTCAACATCTGCGTATGAATTATCAATATCGTCAATAGATTCGGTTGCAACAAGTCCACTGGCTAGCTGTACTAAAGCGGGTGAGGGCGTTCCACCACTTTCTCGATCGCCTTGTAATACTTGTTTTTGGGCTTGGGCAATATTAGCGATCGCTGCTTGTGCCACTTCGATAATGCGATCGCTACTGTGATCTAGGGCGGAAAGAATCGTTTGGGCGATCGCACCAAATCCAGGCAAACCTAGAGATTCGGCTAAACCCAAGAAAATTTCAGCTTGAGAGCGTAAAATTTCGGCGATGTAAACTTCATCAGCACTAGCAACAGCAGTAGCAAGCTCTTGCAATCTTTCAGGAATTACTGCTTCAAAAAATGATTCTACGACATCTAAGCCCAACTCTTCGGAAGTGGGAAAAGCATCTTGATCGGTTAGATAGTCACCAAAAATTTCTTGTAACTGGGCAAAAACCCCAGCAGCACGGTTTAAAACAGCATCGCGATCGATAGAAATCTTACTAAATTCGGCAGTTAAAGGCTCACGCAAACATTCATAGCTTTCGTATATGAGTCTTTTAGTTTCCGCATCTAATTCTAACTCAGGATTATAAAGGGCTTTAAAAACATCTTCCATCGAGTGCGCCACAGTCTGAATAGTTTCTAGTCCGACATTAGCAGCCCCACCTTTGAGAGTGTGCGCAGCACGCATTAGATGGTTAACCCTTAAAGCACGAGCCTTAGACTCTAGATTTTCTTCATTGATGGCGAAAATTTCTTCTTCAATTGTTTGGAGTAATTCTGGTGCTTCTTCGAGAAAATATTGATAGGCTTGGTCACGAATATCAGGATCAGTAATCATTTTAGATATGTATAGTGATTAGGGATTAGAAGTGGGACATTAATGATCGAAGAACTTAAGAGTTATCTTCTTCAACAGTCACCATTTTTTTATCTATATAAGCAACGTCATAATAAAAAATCTGAATTCTGAAACAGAGTCAATCTGTTTTAGAATTCAGGATTAGTATGGCAAAGTTATTGAACTTTGAACTGAGACACACTAGATTGCAAGTTGTTGGCTAGTTTTTCCAGTTGTTGGAATGAAGCCGAGATTTTTTGAGATTCATCAGAGGTTTCGTTGGCGATTTCTGCAACTTGTCCCATTACTTGGGTTACAGATTCTGCTTGTTGAGTTTGCTCGCTAGCAGCAGTACTAATATCTTGTACTAAGGTTCTAATTTCATTAGTAGCAGCCACAATCGCATTAAGACTATCGCGAGTATCATTGACTAAATTAGTTCCTTCAGCCACTTGTTGTACCCCTGCTTCCATAGCAGCAGCTACTTCTTGAGTTTCATCTTGAATTTCTCTAACTAGTTTCTCAATTTCGGTAGTAGCTTCAGAAGACTGCAAAGAGAGGTTACGGACTTCATCTGCGACCACAGCAAAGCCTTTACCATATTCTCCAGCGCGAGTTGCTTCTAGTGCAGCATTAAGAGCTAGCAAGTTAGTTTGAGCAGCAAAAGAACTAATCAGATTGACGACACGAGAAATCTTTTGTGAAGAATCACTAAGTCTTTTAACGCGTTTACCTGCATCCGCTACAGTTTGACGGATACCGACAATACTATCGACAGTTTTATTCATAGCGCGATCGCCATTTTTAACTGTACGGTCAGCTTGTTCGATCGCTACTTCGACTTTTTGCGCCTTTTGGGTTGTGGTATTAGAAGCCTCAATAGTAGCTTTGACCTTATTTAAAGCTGCTTGTAATTCTTGCAATTGCTTTTGGGACTTGAAAGAAAGATTTTCCACGACACCGCTACTGACTTGAGTAGTTTGTGCCACTTGTCCTACTGCTTCTTGTACTTGTACGACGATTTGCTTGAGAGAGTCAAGGGTAGTATTGTAAGCTCCTGCAATTGTGCCGATTTCATTTTCGGTCACTTTGGCGCGAACCGTAAGATCGCCACTAAAAGCGGGTCTGACAGTGCGCAGCATATCTACGGCTTGTTTCTGTAGCTCTTCTTTGGCTGCTTTTTCTCTAGCTAGGGTTTGAGCTAAGTTTTCTGACTGAAGCTGAACTTGTTCTAAATAATCAATCTTTTGAAGTGCTACGCCAACTTGTAGCCCGACTTGTTTAAGAGCATTTGATTCGTCATCGTTCCAGAGACGAGTACCAGTGTTTTGATAAGCTCCTACCAAACCCCAAAGTTGACCAGCAACCATAATCGGAGCAATCATGTAAGCTCTAGCTTGCAATTGTTCGAGAAATTCGACATGACAGGGGTCATGTCCAACTTTATAGATGTCGTTGACCATTAAAGATTCGTTATCTTTATAACGTCCACCTTGAGTTTCTTGCAGAAAAGTGTCTTTAACATAAGGAATGTTCTGCATCAGACTCGACCAGTTTCCAGCAAAAGATTCGCCAACAAATTCACCACTCCAATCGGGATTGAACCGGAAGATTGCTACGCGATCTACACTGAGTAGTTGTCGAGCTTCTTGAGTAGCGATCTGAAAGACTTTCTCGTTAGTTTGTACTTCTTGCATTCTTTCGAGAAGTCGGGTTAAACCGCGCTCTCTTTGGACAGTTTTTTGTAATTTAGCTGCTTTTTCCGCTTGTTCGATGGCAATACCTAACTGAGGTACTGTTTTAAGCATCAGACTTAGTTCGGATTTTTTCCAAGGACGAGGCGCATCATTTTGATAAGCGGCAAACAAGCCCCAGAGCTTAGTTTCCTGGAAAATCGGCACAATCATGTAAGCTTTGGCTTGATATTTTTCGAGAGATTCGAGGTAACAAGATGAAAATCCTGCTGCATAGACATCATCAACGATTTGGAATTTTTTGCCTCTAGTATAATCTCCGCCAGCACTTTGTTGGAAGTAGGTATCCTTATCTAAAGCTGGTGTAGCTTCTAAATATTTGAGAGTACAAGTGCTAGACGAACTCATTTCACTGCTGTAAAGTTGCTCATCAGTTTCTTGCAGACGCATCACTGATACCCAACCAGGAGACATCGATTCTGCGAGAACTTCGCCACTCCAGTCTTCCTTAAACTGATAAACGACAACGCGATCGCATTCTAACAGTTGACGAACTTCGTTAGTAGCAGCACGGAAAATATCTAAGATATTTTGAGATTGCTGGATTTTTTGGACAATTTTATTAACTGCTCTTTCTTGTTCCGCAATTTTCTCTTGCTCTTTGATTTGGTTTTGAATCTCTTTTAAGGAATTGATTTTTGCCATACCAATTCCTACTTGTAAGCCAATTTGTCTGAGAAGATCGATCTCTTCTTCTTTCCACTTACGAGAACCTGAGTTTTGATACACTGCAACAAAACCCCAGAGTTTTTTATCAGTAAACATATCGCCAACAAAAATAGGTGCGATCGCATAAGCTCTGGCCTCAAACTGCTCTAACAACTCAATATGGCAAGCTTGATGACCAATTAGGTAGATATCGTCAACAGCAAAACATTCGCCAAACTTATAACGCCCTCCTTTGGTTTCTTGGAGAAAAGTGTCTTTAACAATGGGAATATTTTCCATTAGCTTCGACCATCCAGAAGCCACAGATTCAGCAATAAACTCGCCACTCCAATCATCATTAAAACGATAGATAGCTAGACGGTCTGCTTGGAGTAGTTTTCTACCATCTTGGGTAGCAACTTGAAAAATTGCTTTTTCATCATTAGCAATCTGCATTCTCTCTAGCATTTTGCTCAAACCTTTTTCTCTGAAAATTGCCTGTTCCATTTGTTTAGTTTGGAATTGACTATTACGGAGAAACAAAGTTTGTTGTAAGGGAAAGGCAAATTTAGTAGCTTGTTTAACTGCCAAATTCACTTCCGATTTTTGCCAATTACGAGCATTAGAATTTTGAAAAATTCCTAATATCCCTATTAACTGATTGTTGTATTCAATAGGAACAGAAATATAAGCTTTAATTTGTAAGCCTTCTAATGTTTCAATAAAGCAACGAGCAAAACCCTTAGTATAAATATCATTAACTACATAATAAGGTTTATATTCATCTGTTTTGAGATTATAATCTAGATCGAAAGATGAATTAGCTTTTGCCCAATTGTTACCTACTGATTCTGCTACAATTTGACCACTCCAATCAGGATTATAGGCATAAACTACAGTTCGGTCTGCTTTGAGAGATTCTCGTATTTGATGCAAAGAATCTTCCATTAAGTCTTGCATTTCACGCTCAATTTTGGTGAGAATATCTTGCTGATTTCCCAATTGCAGACTAGGTTGATTTTTTTCGACAACTAAAGTTATTTCGGTAGCGACTCGATCAAGTAAGTTAATTTCTTCTTCTTCCCAATTACGAGGTTTGGCACATTGTTGCACTACCAACAAACCCCATACTTTATTCGCAGTATAATCATCGTTTTCAAGGGAAAAAGAGTTAAGAATTATGGGAACACTGAGAGAGGCTTGTACCTGAAATTTTTCGAGTAACTGTTTTTGATAGGGAGTTAATCGACTTTGTGCTACGTCTTCAATAGCAAAAAAACCTTTAGACTGATAATCTAAGATTTTTTGTCCACCAAAACTACTGTAGGGAATAATTTCATCTTGAGTAGGAGTCCAACCTTCTACAACTGATTCCGCGAGAACTCTCCCTTCATTTTGCTCTTCAAATTGATAAATTAAAACTCGATCTGCTTTTAAAGTTTGACGAATTACCGCAACTGTTTTAGTCAAAAACTCCTCAAAATTCTTAGCTTGTCGAATTTGCTTAATAATTTTATAAGTTTTTTCCCTTTCGCCTTTAAAAAGATTAGTCTTTACTTTTTTTACTAGATCATTTTTAGATGATTGTTGATTATTTTGGGTTACTTCCATATCTTGATTCATTGAATTTGGTTGATTATTTATTGCGGGAATAGTTGAAGAATCCATAATACTTTTTTTGAGAAACTGAGGGTTGATCTTGTAAAGTATGAAAATTAATTTCTTGATTACTGAAAGGTAGCAATCTTGGAAGCTTTAATTGAACCTAGCTTTTTGATTACACTATTTAATAATTTTTAATTTTTTCCTCTTGTTTTATAAAATTTGAATTTACCAATATCAATTTCATAAACAAAAACCAAGTATTTGCCTTTATTTGTTGCTATAAAGCAATTGCAGCTTATTTATAGCTACTAAAATTGGGATTGAGCGCAAAAAAATGAAAAATCTCTTCTCCATTAATTAGCATGACAATATTATTCGCTTTGTCTGTTAGATACCCATTCAAAAAAGGTAAAATATCTTCGGAAAAAATTTCTGAAGTAGGAGCTTTGAATTGTGCTAAATCTTGTTGGATAATGTTATCAATTTGAGGAATAACTAACCCCATCGATTGTCCTTCGATTTGAACTACCATCACCAATACAGTTTCATCATTAGGAGAAAAAGAAGGAGGATAGCCAAGAAGATTTTCTAAATCGACAATCCATAACATTTCACTCCGCCAACTATAGATGCCAAGCACACAATAGGGCATCTGCGGTACAGACAAAATTTCTGAAACAGAAACAGTAATAATTTCGGTGACAATTTCGGCTTCTAATAGTGCTAAGTCTCTTCCGCTAGAAGAACTAGTAATACTATCGTTACTTCCGAGATAAAATTGCAAAAATTTGTTAATTTGTTGTGTGGTTGATTCTTTATCTGTTTTAGTATTAATACTGACAGATAAAGAATTAGAAGAAGTGCTTAACATAACTATGTTTTTTATTTAATAAGCTGCTGAACTTTTCCTAGTAATTCATCTCGATTAACAGGCTTTGTTATGTAAGCGTCTGCTCCTACAACATCTCCCCACATTTTGTCAGCTTCAGTAGATTTTGAAGAACAAAGAATTACTGGAATTGGTTTGGTGTTTTGATTGGCTTTAAGGTTGCGACATAATTCAAACCCGCTTTTTCCTCCCATTACCACGTCAAGAACTATCAGTTGTGGTTGGTAGTCGGCTAATTTTTCCATTGCATCTTCTGCACTTTCTGCATCTAGTACAGTCAAGCCAGCTTCGGTGAGATAAGTAGTTAAAACTCTTCTGTCTGTTAAACTGTCATCAACAATCAATACTTTACTCATAATCTAATTGCCTCAAGGCAAAATACATCATTGAACTATTTAAAGAGTTCCCAAAAACTTTTTGAAACTAACAACAATATTTACAAAAGTTTAGTGGGATTTAATTAAGAAATCTAATTGAGTTAGATGGCATTAGGCGCCATATTTTCTGTAGTGTCACCAGCTTGAGCTTCAGAAGGAAGATTTTCGGCGATCGCCTCATGAATTTTCTCAATTTCTACTGGTTTTGCCACAAAAGCATTAGCTCCAACTACTTTGGCTCTAACGCGATCGACAATTCCATCATTCCCTGTAAGAATGACAATTGGAATATGTTTGAGTTTTGAGACTCTTTTGATTTGAGAGCAAATTTCGTAGCCATTAACAATTGGCATTCCAATATCAAGAAAAATTAGATCGGGATTAGCAGCAATTAGGCTGGGAACAGCTTGTAGTGCGTGTTGAACTCCGACAAACCGATAACCTGCTTTGGTAATAATTTGCTCCATAATGTTACAAATTTGGGGACTATCATCAATGCAAGCAATTAAAGGTTGACTAGTAGTATTTTTTGGTGATTGATTAGAACTTGGCTCTTGAACTTGTAAGTTGGGAGGCTGAATATCATTAATTGCTATTAGCTTTAGTAACCCTTGACTGAGATAAGGAATTAAGGAAGTGGTTAGTTTATGAACATCTTTATTCATCCGAGCGGATAAATCGAGTAGCGTTTGTTTACCATCAAGTAGCTTGAGAAAATTTTGAAAAACGACACCAGAGACTTCTTCTCGCAGTTTTTCTGGCTGATTAATTTTGGGAGCTAGATGAGGCGACCATTTTCCTAGTCCTTTTTCTTGCCAACTCAACCATGCTTGTTCCGACTCCACTAATAAGTCTTCAATATTGACTAGCGAAATTGACATTTGTAAGCCAGAAGTGAGAAAAGATGAGGTAGATGCGGTTTCAGGTGTAATCTTGAGCGGATTTTGACTTTCATGTTGTAGCAAATCGAAAAAAACTTCAGTGGCTCTAGTTTTAATGACGTCTGTTGCTTGCTCTCTTTGCAACAATTTTCTTTGTAGTAAAACAGTTAGAACGTAGTAGTCTCCACATTCAAAATCAGCATCTTGCTTGAGTTGAAAGTTATTCCAATTAACTTGAGGGCAATATTTATCTAGTAATCTTTTCAAGGAACGATGGGGATGAATTCCGCCGTCAATCCAAACTAATCTTCCTAAACACAGATATAGCGCCCACTCGACTCCTTTAGCAGACTGTATTTTGACTTTACCTGTAAATTGCTTTTGTTTAATGAAGACTAACTGATTTGCTAATCGACTATTAAATTGATGCACCATAACTAAACTACACTTTTATAGATATGCAAATAAAATATTAATTGCCATGAAATAAGATTGATTTATTACAAAACCGCTCTATTCATCTTAGCTGGTCTTATTATGGCATAGACTTTTTTATTAGTCAGAAAAGATATAGTTTATAATGACTTTATTTATTCATTTAAATTTGATAAATTTCTGTGATTTTACGTAGTTATTCCAAGATTATAATTAATTATTATTACTTAAGAAAAAATACTCATATTATTTATTAGAGTTAAAGTATTTGACTCAGATTTTAAGATAAATTTTCGGAGTATCAGGAATCTCTAATAATCTTAAATAACCTTTAAAAAAATAAGGCATCAAACCATGAGTAACTTCCAAAATATCTTTATTCATTTTAATTGATAGATCTCTGAGAGTACTTTTACCATCAAGTAATCTCTGCATATTTTGAAAAATTATAGGTGATAGTTGTTTTTGGAGTTCTTGATGATTTTTGAGTAAAGGAGCTAAATTAGGAGAACAAGAAGTTAATCCTTTATTTGTCCAATCAAGCCAATTTTGTTCTGATTCTGAGAGTAAATTTAGTGTTTTCAGTGGAGATAAAGATAAATTAAACCCAGATTTTAAGAGGAATAAAGGTGAATGATCTTTAATTGTAAAAGTTATAGTTTCTTTAGTTTCATATTGTAAAACTTCAAAAAAACTATCTATAATGCTGCAATTAATCAATTTGATTAACTGTTCTCGCTTAACTAATTTCTTTTCTCGAAGTGTATTAATGAGATAATAATCTGAAATATAATTATTATTAATACTTTCAAATTTATGTTGCGTTAAAGTAACGTGAGGACAAAGTTTCGCTAAATTCCTTTGCCAAAAGCGATTTCTATGGATGCTACTTTCTGCCCATAATAACTGACCTAAATATAAATAGATATTCCAAACCTGGTTATGGTTTGTCGTTATGTTAACTATCCCTGTGAACTGGATATCGTGAAGAAAAGCTAATTTACTGCTTAGCTGACTGTTTGAGTTCATTATCTAGGTCAAAAATTACAGATGTCAATTAATCGAGGTGGAGTAGTTTTCAAAAGCAAGATATTCCTGTTTTAACTCAGAAACATTAATATAAGCATTATTCGTAATGATCTAACGAGGGTATAACACATCTCAAATCTGAATAGACCAAAAGAAACAGAAGCTTTGGTAATACAGTCAGAGAGACCCCGCCTTGAAAAGATAGAAGTAGCCGAATAATTTAAGATATTTCAAGTGAAATGAAGAGAAACCTTAAAAATAAGGAAAAATAACTGCCTTGTACCTCAAATAGACAATTATTATATCTTTTTGTTGTATTACAACAATCCCTAAAAAGCGATCGCTTTTTTCCAGTTAGATCTATTCTGTAAGTTAATTTAAATTATTAGATATGCGGATGGCGAGACTCGAACTCTAAAACAGACTCTCTAACAACCTAGCTACGTTAACTCAAATGCTTACTCACAAGTACATTTAGCCAAAGTGAGTGCAAAATTGGTGCAGACTATAACCATGAAATAGGTTACGAAAGATTACTAAAAGACTTCGAGCGATATCAAAAAGAATCACCGACAGGTATTTCTTTAAAACGAAATAGAAATACAATTAACCTTCAATTTAAAGTAGGCAATAACAAAAGAAACCCTTATTCATTGACGGGAATCTTTTGATAGCTGACATCATCGATGGCAATATCAATGCGACAGCCATGGCAACCATAAGCATGATACAAACCTCTGATGATTTGCCAGATATCAACAATACTTT
>DAXETX010000141.1:0-14293 GCA_051155735.1 Xenococcaceae cyanobacterium | reverse complement strand
ACACGCACCTAATCACAGATAATGCTGAATTAAGCTAGCCAAAGATTATAACTCGCAAAATTTGATTAGTAAACCTTAAAATTGCAAGTAATACATTAATTGAGAAATTGTTACACTATCGAGAGCGAGCCGTCGTTGTAAATCTGCCAGATTGTGGTATTTTCCTTGTTGCTGACGCTCCCTCACAATTAATTCGGCTAAATTTGCCTTTATCAGCGGAATTTGCGCAATTTCTGCCACCGATGCTTGATTAATATTGATTTTTTCAGGAGAAAGAGGTGTAAAGCGGTCGTAATAGCTAAATTGCAAAACTGGCTCTAAAGGGAATAATCTAGTGGCGGGAATACTAAGAGCAGCAGCGATATCTTCAATGCAAAGTAACTTGACCCCTTTTGCCACTAATTCGACTAATAATCTGCCTTGATGAATCGAGATTCCAGGTAAACGTAACCAATCATCAACACTAGCTTGATTGACATCAATCCTAATACCTAATTCTACAGCAATAGCAATTTCTGTAAGATTTTGAAAGCGATAGTAGGGGTCATTGCGAATTTTATTGGCGATCGCTCTTCTTTTTAAGTTAAACATAATGTTAGTAAACAATATTAATCATTAATAAATAAGGGACATCATAATGACATCCCCTAATAAAATATCAGTTTTAAACCAAGCTAATGAGCGATTACTGATAAGCTTCTAAGTCAATCTTGACAGGTTCGATTCCCCAAATTTCCTTACAATATTCGCGGATCGTTCTGTCGCTAGAAAATTTACCCATCCGAGCGGAATTGAGAATTGACATTTTTGTCCATTGTTCTTGATCCCGATAGGCTTCACTTACTTTATCTTGACATTCGGAGTAAGCTTGGTAATCCGCTAACAACATATAGGGGTCATGATAGAGTAAAGAGTCAACAATGGGTTTGAATAATTTTTCATCCCCATAACTAAAGTCTCCTTTAGCAATACGACTAATAATCCCTTTTAGTTCGGGATTATTTTGATAGTATTCCATCGGGTCATAACCTTCTTCTTTCATTTGATAAACTTGTTCGGCGGTTAAACCAAAAAGAAAGAAGTTTTCTGCTCCAGCTTCTTGACGAATTTCGATATTTGCCCCATCAAGAGTCCCAATAGTAAGTGCGCCATTCATGGCAAATTTCATATTACCAGTACCAGAGGCTTCTTTACCTGCGGTAGATATTTGTTCGGATAGATCCGCAGCAGGATAAATTCTTTGTCCGAGAGAAACACTAAAATTGGGTAAAAAGACGACTTTAACCCGACCTTTGACATCGGGGTCTTTGTTGACCACTTCTGCTACGGCATTAATTAATTTAATGATCAATTTTGCCATCAAATAACCAGGTGCAGCTTTTCCGCCAAAGATAAAGGTGCGAGGCACAATATCGAGATTGGGATTTTGTTTGATGCGATTATAAAGGTCGATGATCTGAAGTACCGCTAGATGTTGGCGTTTGTATTCATGGATGCGTTTAACTTGCACATCAAAGATAGAATTGACATTGACCTCTATATTGCGGGTTTTTTTGATGTAAGCAGCGAGATTAGCTTTATTTTGCTGTTTAATTTCACGCCAACGCTGACAAAAAGCAGGATCGTCGAGATATTTCTCAAGACCTCGCATCTGGTCTAAATCTTTCAGCCAACCATCGCCAATTTTTTCGGTTACTAGTTCCGCGAGTTGGGGGTTACTCATCATTATCCAGCGACGGGGCGTGACACCATTGGTTTTATTAAAGAACTTTTCGGGCCAAAGTCGGGCAAAAGCTTTTAAAGTATCTTTTTTGAGCAATTCTGTATGTAAGGCTGCTACGCCGTTAATGGCATGAGCGCCGACACAAGCCAAATTTGCCATGCGCACTTTTTTTTCATATCCTTCTTCGATAATTGAAAGTTCTTCAACTAAATCTTCATCATCGGGAAACCAAGTACGGACATCTTCGAGAAAGCGGTGGTTTAATTCATAGATAATTTCTAAATGGCGCGGTAGCAATTTACCAAACAAATGCACTGACCATCTTTCTAAGGCTTCTGGCATCAGAGTATGGTTGGTATAAGCTAGGGTTTTTTGGGTAATATCCCAAGCTTGATCCCAGTCGATATTATGTTCGTCGAGTAATAAGCGCATTAATTCTGCGACTGCTACTGCTGGATGAGTATCATTGAGTTGAATCGCGGAACGCTCGTGGAAATTGGTTAAATCAGGATACAAGTTGAGATGAATCCGAATTAGGTCTTGTAAAGAAGCAGAAACAAAGAAATATTGTTGAGCTAGACGTAATTCTTTACCTTGGGGAGTATTGTCATTGGGGTAGAGAACTTTGGAAATAGTTTCCGAACTCATTTTCTCTGCTACCGCCCGGTCATAATTACCCGCATTAAAAGCTTCAAAGTTAAAAGCTTCACTAGCTTCAGCTTTCCAAAGACGCAACGAGTTCACTGTGTTGGTTTTATATCCAGGAACAGGGGTATCAAAAGGAATTGCTTTGACTTTGCGCTCTGGTATCCAGCAAACTTTATAGTGTCCCTGTTGGTCGTGATGTCCCTCGGTATGACCGCCTAAACTAATTTCTACCGTATCTTCAGGACGGGCAATTTCCCAAGGATTACCGTAAACTAACCAGTTATCTGGTACTTCTCCTTGCCAACCGTCTTGTAGAACTTGGCGAAAAATGCCAAATTCATAACGAATGCCGTAACCAATGGCTGGCATTTCTAAATTCGCTAAAGAATCGAGAAAACAAGCTGCAAGTCTGCCTAACCCACCATTGCCTAAACCTGGGTCAGGTTCTTGTTCGATCAGGTCTTCGATGTCTATTTCTAATTCCGATAAGACTTGCTCCATCTTATCGTACATCTCTAAACTCAAAAGATTATTGGCTAAATGACGCCCCATCAAAAATTCGGCAGAAAGATAGGAAACGATTTTGACATTTTTTTCGTAATAAGTACGTCCTGTTTTAATAAAACGGTGTAGTAGGCGATCGCGTACTGTATAAGCCAGAGCCTGATAATAGTCTCTTAAAGAAGCATTGGAGCGGTCTTTACCTTGAACATAAAAAAGATTATCTAAAAAAGCCCGTTTGAGGGTTTCCACACTCATTCCTGTGCGGTCGTCTTCGGTTTGAACCGTAGGACAAGAATCAAGATCAATCGGTTGTTGAGATTGTGTTTGCATAATGATTTGTTAATTGTAGATCGTTAACTGAAAGCATGAAGGAGAGTCCAGCTAAGAAGCGCAATTGTGGCTTTTCTAATCTCTGCTCTCCTGCTTAACCAGAAGTTTTAAGCGAAAATTTTGCCTGCTACTGCGGTCCTAAACCAATTTTTCCAGCATAGACAGCGCGATCGCCTAATTCTTCTTCAATGCGTAACAAGCGGTTGTATTTAGCTACCCGTTCACTACGACATAAAGAACCTGTTTTGATTTGACCAGCGCGAGTCGCCACAGCTAGATCGGCAATAGTGGTATCTTCGGTTTCACCTGAGCGATGACTGATAATAGAACGATAACCGCTACGAGTTGCTAGATCGATAGTTTCTAAGGTTTCTGTAAGAGTTCCGATCTGATTGAGTTTGATCAAAATTGCATTGCCAACTCCAGCATCAATGCCCTTTTTCAGTCTGGTGGGGTTGGTCACAAACAGGTCATCTCCTACTAGCTGGACTCGCGACCCCATTTTGTCAGTTAAAATTTTCCAATTTGACCAGTCTTCTTCATGAAGTCCGTCTTCAATCGAAATAATTGGGTACTGATTGACTAAGCGATCAAGATAGTCGATAAATTCTGTAGGAGAGTGGGCAGCACCATCATAGAGATAGTTGCCATCTTGATAAAATTCGCTAGCAGCTACATCCATAGCTAAAGCTATTTGTTCTCCTGGTTTGTAGCCAGCTTGTTCGATAGCGGTAATCAATAAGTCCAAAGCTGCTTGATTAGAATCTAAATTGGGGGCATAACCCCCTTCGTCTCCTACTCCCGATAGTAATCCCTGGTCTTTTAAAACCTTACTCAAAGCAGCAAAAACTTCAGCACCCCATCTGAGTGCCTCTTTGAAAGAATCTGCTCCTACGGGCATAATCATAAACTCTTGAAAATCGACATTATTATCCGCGTGCGCCCCACCATTAATCACATTCATCATTGGTACGGGTAACACATTAGCCAGAGGACTGCCTAAATAACGGTAGAGGGGAATATCTAACTCTTGGGCTGCTGCTTTAGCATTAGCTAATGATACTGCTAGGATTGCATTAGCGCCAATATTTTTTTTATTGGGAGAACCATCGCGGTCGATCATTTTGTAATCGATCGTCGCTTGATCTAAAGCATCCATATCCATTAACTCAGGAGCGAGTTTTTCTTTAATGTTACGTACGGCGATTAAAACTCCTTTGCCCCCATAACGACTCTTGTCATCATCTCTTAGCTCATGGGCTTCAAAAGTACCAGTAGAAGCACCGCTAGGAACTTGTGCCAAACCTACTGCTCCCGTTTCTAATCTTACTTCCGCTTCTACAGTAGGACGACCTCTTGAATCGAGAATTTCTCTAGCTGCGATCGCTTCAATAACCGCTTCTGATTGATTTAGCATCAGTTCTCCTTTTAGTAAATGTACAAAGATCGATTATCAATGACTAGCGAACTGTAAACAGTAAACAGTAAGCTGTTGTTCATTTAAATTACATATTTGATTTTTGCTTCTGCCTCCTGCCTTTTCTCAACCAGTAAATTAAATGCGTGACAGCTTAATCAATAATTCACAAGCAACCACTAACTACCAGCGACTAACATTGCTGCTTCTTTTTGTGCCATCGCTAGAATCAAATCGATTACCCGGTTAGAATAGCCCCACTCGTTATCATACCAAGACACAATTTTGAAGAAATTGCTATTTAATTCCATTCCCGCACCAGCATCAAAAATACTAGAGTGAGGATCGCTGGTAAAATCAGTCGAAACTACAGGTTCGTCGGTATAACCTAAAACTCCTTGCAACTCTCCTGTTGCAGCTTGTTTCATTGCTGCACAAATTTCTTGATAGCTAGTGGGTTTTTCGGTGCGGAAAGTGAGGTCAACGACAGAAACATCGGGAGTCGGTACGCGAAACGCCATGCCAGTTAATTTGCCTTTTAATTCGGGCAATACTAAGGTTACCGCTTTGGCTGCTCCTGTGGCAGCAGGAATAATATTTTGGGCTGCACTCCGTCCACCACGAAAGTCTTTTTTGCTCGGTCCATCTACTGTCGGTTGAGTCGCAGTCATGGCGTGAACTGTGGTCATTAATCCTTCCGCTAATCCGAAGTTATCATTAATCACTTTAGCGATGGGTGCGAGACAGTTAGTTGTGCAGCTAGCATTAGAAACAATCGCATCTTGGCGCGGATCGTAACTATCATGATTGACTCCTACCAACAGCGTCTTAACTCTGTCTGGGTCTTTAGTAGGAGCAGAGAGTACTACTTTTTTTGCTCCTGCGGTGAGATGCTTTGCTGCACCCTCATAAGTCGTAAAAATTCCTGTTGATTCTACCACGAAGTCAACATTGTACTTTTGCCACGGTAACTCTTCAGGATTTTTTTGGGAGACGCAGGGAATGGTTTTGCCATTAACGATAATCCCTGTGTCGGTGGCTTCGACTGTTCCAGAGAATCGCCCGTGAGTCGAGTCGTATTTGAGGAGATAGGCGATCGCTTTAGGCGTGACTAAATCATTAATACACACAAATTCGAGATTCGGATTATCGATTCCTGCGCGAAATACCAGTCTGCCGATGCGACCAAAACCATTAATTGCAACTTTTACTGTCTGCATTATTTTTACTCCTTGTTTAATTTGTTGTTAAATGCTGTAGCTGAACCCGTTATCTTTATCTTTCTACGTCCCGATCTTTGTCGAGAGGGTTTATCTTTATTAAATCTGCAAATTCTCGGTTTTTAAAACTACTAAAACTTACAAATTACTTAATTGTATAAATCTATATTAATCTGAGTAACAAAATCTCATATTTCTGCTTGGGGTGCGCCATCCCAGCCCGCTAAATCTTGTATGTATCATTGGTATTTTTACTATGTATTATCTGCATCAAAACTTGCCATTTGGCATAGTAATTGTCAAAACTAGAAATTACAGCAAGCTTAAATTTTTGAGCGACGTGGCGCAGTATTAGTTAGCAAGAAACCGCAATTTTTCGCGAAAAATCAGCAAAATTAGGTATGAGGATAGGATGGCATGGATAATTCTCGAACTTTTAGCACGAAACTTCAACAAGCGCATCTGGCAGCACAACAGCAAAACTGGTCTCAGGTGCAATCCCATTTGCAGCAATTATGTCTCAATAAAATTCAAGATGACGATTGCTTTCTCGAAGCAGCTACTAGGCAAGAAGTTTTGAATTTGGCTCTGAAAGTGCTGTTTAACGGAGATTTTTCGCAAAAATGGGAGATAAGTAAACTTTTTGCTTTATTAGGGAAACAAGTAGTTGTTCCTTTGATCGCAATTTTGGAAGATGCCACCGTCGATCCCGAAGTGCAATGGTTTGTGGTGCGAATTCTGGGAGAGTTTCCCGAACCACCAGTGATTATCGCCTTAGTCCAATTAATTCAAACTACAGATGCTGAAGATTTAGTGATTATGGCATCTCAAACTTTAGCTCACATTGGTAATCCAGCGATTGAAGTTTTGAGTCAACTAGCGGAGCAACCCCAACATCGTTTGTTTGCCGTGGGTTCTTTGGCTCATATCCGTAGTCCGCAAGCGATTCCGGCACTTTTACGAGCCAGTGAAGCTCCCCAACCCGAAGTTAGGGCGATCGCCATTGAAGCATTAGGGAGTTTTCATCAGCCTCCGATTGCGACAAAACTAATCGCTGCCCTCCAAGATACTTCTAGTTTGGTGAGAAAAGAAGCTGTTACTGCTTTGGGGTTTCGTCAAGATATCGCGATAAAGTTTAACTTAATTGAGCATCTCGAACCGCTACTTTACGATCTCAATAGTGCGGTTTATCAGCAAACGGCGATCGCTTTAGGACGCATGAAACAGCCTCAATCCGCGACTATTTTGTTTCAAGTTTTACAATCTCCTCATACGCCTCTCGATTTACAATTAGCAATAGTTAGAGCCTTGGGCTGGAGTGAATTTGATTTGGCCCTTGATTATCTTCAACAAGCTTTACCCAAAGCCAATACTTTAGTTTGTCAAGAAATTATTACTGTTTTAGGCAGAATCTTCCAGCCAGAATTAAAAGCTAAAGCGACGAATATTTTGCTTAATTTTGCCAAAATTTGCCCCAATAAAATTTGTCAGCAGCAACTTAAAGCGGTTTTAGCTACTTCTCTCGGACAGCTAGGACAACCGATGGCGACAGAACTATTGCAACAGTTAGAACAAGACTCGGCAGCTAAAGTTAGATTACACGCGATCGCAGCGTTAAAAAAACTCTCCCCATCAACCAAAAACCCGAATTTTTGATTACAATAAACTCATAACGAGTATGATTTAACTTATGCAAATTCGAGAAATTCCTCTCAACCAAATCAATCGACCTCTACCAAGACAAACAGATCGAACTAAAGTCAAACAGTTAGCTCAATCAATCGCCCAAGAAGGGTTACATGAACCGATCGACGTTTTAGAAGTAGCAGGACGATATTATGGATTTTCTGGCTGTCACCGCTATGAAGCTCATCAGTTGTTAGGTAAAGCAACAATTAAATGTCGGGTACGTCGTGCGCCTCTGGCAGTATTAAAAGCGCATATTGCCTAATCTTTGCTAGCTAAATAGCCCAAAGCCAAACAGAGTAAAGCATTAACACCGAGAAAACTACGAGCCATTGCCCCAGAACCCAAACCCCACACCGCAGGATCGATGATGGCACTAATCGCCAAACACACTGCTACTCCGAGACATGAGCCAACCGCAAATTTTTTCCCTGTCGGATTTCCTGAAAACAACGCAATCAAAATAAAAGGAATTAAAACACTAGCAAATAGAGGATTAAAACTAGTTGTCCCCATTACGACATTACCTAGTTCTGGCAGAGAACTACCAGCAAGACGCAAGGGCCATTGAGGCAAGTCGAAGATATATAATCCTTGAAGGAAAAATAAGCCAGAACTACCAAAGATCAAGCCACTGTTTAATGCCCAACTAGCAGGAAGATAAACTCGTAAAATCCAAGCTAGCAGATAAGAACCTACTACCATTAAGACTTTAGGCAGTAGAGCTACTGCACCACCATCAAGCCAAAAGCGCGGATTAAGATAACCATTGTCTCTTAACCAACGGAAAAAGTCACGGAAAGTAATTTGTCCTTGCAAAGCTAACTTTACTGCTGCGCCAGCATCTAAATGACCAGCACCAAAATAGTTTAGGGGGTCTTCAGTTACCTTACGAGAAGATTTTTTGAGAATATCTAAGACAGCAGCAGGTTCAGTAACACCACTAGCTTTAACTAAAGCTGCAACTCCAGCTACATGAGGCGATGCCATACTTGTTCCCATTGCACCTAAAAAGATTGATTCTCCTGTACTAGGGTCAATAGTATTTTGCCAGATAGTAGCAGTTTCGCTACCTCCTGGGGCTGCGAGATCGACTCCTGCACCATAATTAGAATAGCTAGCTTTTGCCCCTGAAGCATCGGTAGCAGCAACACTAATGACTTTAGGATACCTAGCAGGATAACCAGAGGCATTTTCACCAGAATTCCCCGCAGCAGCCACAATTACGACACCTTTGTTATAAGCATAATTAACCGCTTCTACCATGAGATGACTGCTACCACCACCACCTAAGCTAAGATTGATGACAGCTGCGCCGTGATCTGTCGCAAATTTGATCGCCTCGGCAATATCAGCGACAGTTCCACCACCACCAGCAGAGAGAACTTTAAGAGGCATAATGCTGGCTTCGTAGGCAATACCCGCTACCCCATAACCATTATTAGTCGATTGAGCAATAGTTCCTGCTACATGAGTGCCATGACCATTATCATCGGTAGCATCTTGAGTATCATTGACAAAATTATATCCTGCCACCAATTTAGTTAATTTCAGATCGGGAACTCTCGTAACCCCAGTATCAATAACCGCTACGGTGACATCTTTGCCTTTGGTTTCATCCCAAGCTGACTCGACATTAATGCTGCGAAAGTTCCACTGTTTGCTATATTCTGGGTCGTTGGGTACTTCTAAAGTGTGATAATAATAATTAGGTTCGATATATTCAGTAGCTTGTTTTAAGCGCGATCGCCTGAGACTGGTTAAAACTTTTTGATCGCCTTCTACGATATATAAATGATCTTCTAGAGAAAAAATACTATTTAAGTGGGGATTATGGGCATATTTTTCCTTGATATAAGCAATTTCTGCGCTAATCTTAGAGGTAGAAATATCATCGCGAAAGTCTAAGACTAAAGAGTCAAATTCTCCTTGATTGGCTAAACCTGGAAAGCTAACTACAGCCCATCCTAGACCCAAAATAAATAAACACAGTAGTAAAAAATTTTTCATCGCGACCCTTGGGGAACTTCTACCTGATTACCAAGATAGCGTAATTGTTAACTATTGATTGAGCGATCTCGATAGACCACAATAAATTTTAAAAATTATGCCGATTTACTTATATTGGGGAGAAGCTGATTTTGCGATCGCCAAAGCCATACAACAACTCAAAGCAAAACTTCTCGATCCTGATTGGGTGCAATTTAACGATCATCGCTTTGTCGGAGATAGTAACGAAGCGACAATCGAGGCTTTAAATGAGGTAATGACTCCTAGTTTTGGTTTAGGAGAAAAATTAGTTTGGTTAGCCGACACCACCATTTTGCAACAATGTTCTGCGGACTTGTTAGCGGAGTTGCAACGCACTTTACCAATAGTTGCGCCAAATTGTCACTTATTATTAACTACTAAGAAAAAACCCGATGGCAGACTCAAATCGACCAAACTCGTCCAAAAATATGCTCAAGTTAAAGAATTTAGCCTGATTCCCTATTGGGATACTAAAGCCCTAACACAACAAGTCAGACAACTCGCTCAAGAAATCGGCATTAAATTAACCCCTGCTGCTATCGAATTACTCGTAGAATCGGTCGGAAACAATACCAGACAACTCTGGCAAGAATTGGCAAAATTAAGTGTTTATTGTGAGGCTCAAACTGTAATTGGACGAGATTTAGTCGCCAGTTTGGTAACTTGTAATACACAAAATAGCTTACAGCTAGCAGCAGCAATGCGAGATGGTAAAACTGCTGTTGCTTTAAGTTTAATTCAGGATTTGCTCAACCATAATGAACCACCTCTTAGGATCGTCGCTACTTTAGTTAAACAGTTTCGGACTTGGGCAATCGTTAAATCCCTAACAGAAGCAGGAGAAACCGAATATCGAGCGATCGCCTCAGCAGCAGAAATTCCTAACCCGAATCGAGTCAAGTACATTTTGCCAGAAATCAAATCACTAACCGCACAGCAGCTATTATCTGCTTTACCTTTACTGTTGGAATTAGAGTATGGCTTAAAACGTGGGGAAGAAAGTTTATCACTTTTGCAAACCCAAGGGATCAAAATTTGTCAGCTTAATAGTGTTAAATGACCAGTTAATGGTTGATGACCATTCGTGACAAGTTAAGGGACTACGATGTTTGTCAATCTGTTCGTAGCTATTAGCTTTTAGCTTTTAGTTTTTAGCTTTTGAAGAATTCTTGGAGGGGAAACTTAGAAATCAATCTTGATCTACATCTAGTGTTATTCAATTAATAAAACACTACTTGTAGTGCTTGACTTTTTTCTTGCTAGCTTAACTTGTCATCAATGGTTGATGACTGATTACTGATTACTGCTAACTGAATTACAATAGCTCATCAAGACTAAAATGCAATTGGCGATCGCGCCTAAATGGGCTATTTCGTAACCGTGAGTGTTTTCTGTCGGGAAACTTAAACAGGCTGCACGAGCTACATGACCAAATTTCATGGCAATAGAAGCATCACTGCCAAAACCATTGATTGCAGCTTCTTGTAACTCAATTTGGACTTTATTCGCTGCTTGGCGGATTTCTGCGTTAAGATATTCGTCATAAAGACCATAGTTGTCTTGGGAAAGTAAGACAGGATTTTTGCCTTCTTGGATGGGATATTCGGCAGCCAGAGGACAAATTTCTAGGGCAATTAAAGCCTCAAGAGCCTGATTTTGCGTAAAATATAATGCGCCAATTGCGCCGACTTCTTCTTTGGCTGAAGCCACTAGATAAACATCTTTGGCTGGTTGCTGCAAGTTTTCCGCTAAAGCTAACAAAATAGCGACAGAAGCTTTATTATCTAGGGTGTAGCTGGCAATATAATCTTTAAGCCGAAAGGGTTGCTTACGGTGTTTTCCGACCAAAACTCTCGTTCCTGGACGTACTCCTGCTGCTGCTAATTCTGCTAAAGTACATTTAGTTTCGATCCAGCCATCTTCCCAGGTTACAGGATGGTTTTCTTGTTGGACTTTTTGAGGAGACTCATGGGAGACATGACGCGAACCAAAAGAGAGAATACCTGAAAGAGTTTGGCGATCGCCTAAAATATCCATGACTCCTTCGCCATAAATCCAAGGAAAAGAACCGCCTAACTTTCTCACTTCTAAGCAACCATCTGGTTTAATCGCTTTAACAATTGCCCCAATCTCATCCTTGTGTCCCGTAATAGCGATCGCGCGGTTGCTATCTTTTCCTGGTATCTTAGCAATGACGTTATCTGCTGGATCGAGCCAAGTTTCTAAGCCAAAACTTTTAAATTTAGCCAGCAAAAAAGTATTAATCTCGGTTTCTAAACCACTAGGAGAATGATGCCAAACTAATTCCTTAATGGTTTGAAATAAAAGATCATAATCCGCTTGCCACTTGTTACCATTATTTTCCATGTCGATCCGAAGTTTTGTTCTAAAACATTGCTAAAGAGACAGCAAGCTTAAGTATATTAACAGAATTAGAAACTGCAAACCCGATGAATGACTCAATTTTTCAACAGTTTTTTGCTGATTGTGTAGGTAACTGGGTATCCGAACGAACTTATCACTATTTAGACTATCAAGAAATTGAGCGATCGCGTACTGAATTTCAAGTCCAACCTTTAACTGAAGCACAAAAGCAAAAAGTACTGACAGATAATGCTTATGGTGCAGTAGCGCAGTTAGAAAACTTACCAGGATTCAATTTGGGATTTTATACCATCTCCGATAAAGGGGAAGAAGTCCGCCAAAATCTGAATTTGATGTTTGTCCCGAAAACCGAAAGTGAAGGGCTATTAGAAGGAGACTATTTACGCGATCGCGCTTATGAAGAAGCCAGACCGATTATTTCTCACTTTAAATTCAATTCTGCGACCCAAGAGTTATTAATGACGACTAATTATACTCGTGTTGTTTCGGTTGACTCGATTACTCTGACTAACCCCGATCTCCGCATTCGCAAAATTCTTAATTACCAAAGACCCCCAGAAGGACAACCTTTAGCAACTATTTTATTAGTTGGATTTGGTGTAGAACAAAAACAAGTAGAGAGTACTAATTAACAATGAAAACTTTATACAAGTGGTCGGTAGCTGAATATCATCAAATGATTGAAACAGGACTCTTAATAGACAAACCTGTAGAACTACTCGAAGGAGAAATTATTACTGTGAGTCTAGAGGGAATACCCCATACCTTTACTAATCATTCTGTAGTTGAATATTTAAGAAAGTTATTAGCGAAACTCGCAATAGTTAGAGAAGCCCATCCAATCACTCTAGATAACTCTGAACCAGAACCAGATATTGCTGTGGTGCGTCTTCCCGAAACTATTTACGCGCAACATCATCCTTATGCTGAAGATATCTATTGGCTGATTGAGATTGCAGATCGCACTTTAAATAAAGACTTGTCTGAAAAAAATCTTACCTACGCACGTAATGGTATTGCTGAATACTGGGTAATTGATTTACCTCACAAGAAATTGTGGGTGATGACTAACCCCCAAAAGCATAATTATTTAAAGCTTCAAGAATTAACCACAGGAATTGTTAGACCCGTGGCTTTTCCTGACATTGAAGTAGAAATCGATCGGCTACTATTGTTTTAACCAATGCAAATAATTACTGGAAAAACTAAGTTACTGGGAATTATTGGCGATCCGGTAGAACATTCTTTGTCGCCAGTGATGCAAAATGCAGCAATTAATCAGTTGGGATTAGATTATATTTATCTTCCCTTTCCCGTACAACAAGAAAATTTAGCACGGGCGATCGCAGGTTTTCAAGCGATAGATTTAATCGGGTTTAATGTGACGATTCCTCACAAACAAGCAATTATGCCTCAGTTAACCGAAATTACTTCTATAGCACAGATAATCGGCGCGGTAAATACGGTGTGGCGCACCGAAACAGGCTGGAAAGGGACAAATACCGATGTTACAGGATTTATTGCTCCTTTAAAAGCTCGATCGCGTAATTGGTCTGAGATGCTTCCTGTGGTATTGGGCAATGGAGGCGCAGCTAGAGCCGTTGTTGCAGGATTAGCAGAACTAGGCTGTAGTGAAATTAATCTAGTTGGCAGAAATAAAGATAAATTGGCTACATTTTATCAAAGTTGGCAAAATAATCCGCAAATTACCCATTTACTCAAAATTCATTACTGGGAAAACTTATCAGAATTATTCTCCACAGCAGATTTAATTGTTAATACGACTCCTGTCGGGATGTATCCTCATATAGACCGCTCTCCTGTTGAAGCTAGCTTAATGAAAAAACTAAAGTCTAATGCGATCGCTTATGATTTAATCTATACTCCCAGTCCAACTCGGTTTCTCAGTTTAGCGCAAGAGCAAAATGCCGTGATCATTGATGGTGCAGAAATGTTAGTTCAACAAGGTGCATCCGCTTTAGAAATTTGGTTACAACAACCTGTACCTATAGATGTGATGCGAAAAGCGCTTTTGCAACAACTAAGCAGTTATTAGTTATTAGTTATTAGTTATTGGTGACAAGTTAAGAAAAAATTGAATTAGTCAACTACTATATATAGTGTCTCATGAATTACCAAATACTAAATATAGGCTAAATCAAATTAATCAGTGACCGCCTATCACCAGAAAGATCGACTAGCAAATGTCTTAAAAGCTAAGAGCTAAGAGCTAACGGGACTTTGACAAAAAACTAGGTTCAAAAAGGGGTGAAAGCCTCATATATCAATGGTTCAACTTCAAAATAGCTAAATCCTTAATATATCTGGGTTTCAGGCGAATTTACCTCT
>DAXETX010000140.1:0-41417 GCA_051155735.1 Xenococcaceae cyanobacterium | reverse complement strand
CTAGCACTTTTTCCATGTCATCTAATTCTACTGACATCATAAAAGTCCCTCGTCCTCTATTCGACCGTTTGAGGGATATTGCTATTTATGCTGCTTAATTGGATAAAGTCGAGTTTAGAATTCGGCGATACCAACGCTAACCAACTCTATCTAATAGATGCTCAAGACGCTAAAGCTCAACCGATCCTATTTCATGAACTGGAAAAGAACACCCTTACTTCTCTAGATTCAGGACAAGGTCAATTTTATATTCTGAGCAATGCTGAAGGGTGTATCAATAATAAGATTCTGACCTGTCCATCCAAGCATTGGTCAAAGGAGAATTGGTCGGAATTGATTTCTCATAGCCAACGCTTCTATATTGAAAACATCGATCTCTATCAAAACCACTTAGTCATGGTAGTGAACGACAATAAACTGGCACTTCCCAAAATCGTTATTAGAAATATTACTACGGGAAAAACCAATGAAATAGAAATGAAGGATGAGGCTTATTCCCTTGGCTATATTGGAGCATTAGAGTTTGAGAGTAAAACGATTCAGTTTAGCTATCAGTCCCCCATTAGACCTAGCGAAACCCAAGAGTACCATCTGGAAACGGGAGCAATTTCTGTAATTAAGCCAGGAGAATGTCCCAATTTCGATCCCGATGATTATCAAGTCAAAAGAGTCTTTGCTCCTGCCCACGATGGCGAGTCAATTCCCTTAACTATTGTCAGTAAAAAAGGATTTGTGCAGGATAGTCAAGCCCCAGCATTTATCTACGGTTACGGCTCTTATGGCATATCCATGCCCGCTTATTTTTCATCTAACATCATGAGTTTGGTAGATCGAGGCTTTTCTTGTTCTACTGCCCACATTAGAGGTGGTTCCGATAGAGGCTATCAGTGGTATCTCGATGGCAAGATGGAGCAAAAAATTAATACTTTCAAAGATTTCATCGCTTGTTGCCAGTATTTAATCGACCATCAATATACGGCTAAAGGCAAAATTGTCGCCAATGGGGGCAGTGCAGGGGGACTTCTTATGGGTGCTATTACCAATATGGCTCCCGAACTCTTTCAAACAGTAATTCTGGATGTTCCCTTTGTCGATGTAATTGCTACCATTTGTGACCCAACTCTACCCTTGACACCCCCAGAATGGAATGAGTGGGGCAATCCGATTCAAGATAAAGACGCTTTTGAGTACATCTTGAGCTACTCCCCTTACGATAATGTGGAGCCTAAAGAATACCCTCATCTGCTTTTCAACTCTGGGATAACTGATGAGCAAGTCACTTACTGGGAGCCGACCAAAATGGTGGCTAGACTACGCAAGCTCAAACAAGACCAGAATCTGCTTCTCTTAAAAATGAAAATGACAGCAGGACATGCAGGCTCTTCTGCTCGATATACTAAGCTCAAAGAAAAGGCTTTCGACTATGCTTTTATCTTGAAAGTCCTTGAGACATAAAAGACGAGTAGTGCATCAAACAAGTGTGTGAGTGAAAATTGACAAGGTTTCCGAAGTTATCCTACTGAATCTTATGCCTTACTTTTATCACCTTTTCTATATTCGTTCAAGAAGTCTAGTTTATCGTGTATATCTATGTTTAACTCCTATAGGAAAATATTTGGCATCACCAAAAGTATAGAGAGTTATTTGGGGTGTTTTGTATTCCTCGGCAACATAATTACGATATTCACTATTAAGGCGTAATAATTGAGTAGTAATGGAAGTAGTAATCGTCTTTTTAAGGCGATCGCTTGCAATAATATTAGGAGCTAATTCCACAGCTATAGTAAGAATAGAATTAGAGTCTTCATCTTGTTTAATCTCCATGATAAACTTACCCGTTACTAAATCCTTTACTTCTGGTTGTTCCACTCCTACTTGTATATTTTCAGGATAAATATTAGCTCCATAATAGGAAAGAACAAAGTTCGCTCTACCAAAAACATAAACAAAAGGTAAAGGATAAATATTACTATTACTAGATATATTAGATGCAGTTAATTCTGCTATGGGATCGAAGTTTTTCGTAGCTAAATATTGCAGCATTGCTTCATAACTAACAATTCCTCCTGTATCAGCAATATGATAGCGAAGTAGAGGAATACCATTATCTCCTGAAAATAATAAAGTACCATTATCAACTTCAAAGTAGCGACTTGTCGGATCGTATTGTACTAGGGTTGGTAAACGAGACTCTCCAAAAAATTCTTGAGTCGCATCGGGATTTTGAGAGAAGAAACGACGAATACAGATACTTAGAGGGGTTTCATTACCTAAAACTCCTGCATCTGCTGTACCGTATAGAGAAGCCGAATCATAACAAGGATTGTTCGAGCCTAATCTTTCTCCTACTAAACTACGCCATTCTTCGCTAAAAACTTCTCCTGCCATAACTAGTTTAATATTGAATTCTTGCCATTCAATTCCTTCTGCAATACCGCTGTCGATAACATTTTTGAGAAATGGAGGATATCCTAATAATACTGTTTGCTCGAATAAAGGAGCTAATTCTCTAATAACGCGAAATATTTCTAGTTTATTATTACCAGGAGTAATGACAGTAATGGGATAACCTTTAGTAGCGAGATGACGGCAGCAATTTGCAGTATAAATTCCTCCTACCCAAGTTCCTAGAGCAAAACAAACTACTGCTAGAGTTCTTTTCTGATTCGCATTAAAGCTATGGCAAAATATTTGTTCAAAACGAGTCGCAATTTCATATTCATCTTTAATAAATCTCGTCCAAAAAGTCGGATTTCCTGTCGAGCCAGAAGAAACAGCAATAAAGTCGCAACTTTCTATTGTTCCCTGGCGACATAAATCTGGTAAGGGATATTTGTGAATATAATTTTTTTTGGTTAATAAGGGGAGAGATTGAAAATCTTGGAGAGTTTTAATAGATTCGGGATTAATATTATTTTCAGCTAAAAAAGCTTCATAAGCAGGAACATTTTTAATGACATTACGATACAGATTTAAAATTTTAGTTTCTAAATTAGTCTCGCAAGCTTGCCATAATTTGGTTTCTAAAGAAGTATGAATAAATTTTTGTAAGGCTTCTAAAGATTGTGTTTGTTTGTTCTCGCTCTCCATAAGTTGCCGATTGTGAATGATTATTACCCATCCCTTTTGGGCAAAAAAAAGTTTCTCTACAAGGAGAAGCTCTCAAAAGAGAGAGTATATAATAATTTTAAGGAAGATCTAAGATTCATCTAAGATTTTGCTCCAAAATAACATACTATCTTGATTTTCATAAAGAAATATGAACTGCCAAGTGAATTATCGCTCTTAAACCTAACTGATATTATGCAAAAGCTGTAACTAGAAGATAAAGCCTCTAGGCTTTAGGCTTTAGGCTTTAGGATAGTTTTCGGATCATAGAGGTCAACATTCTACCTATTTCATCAATTAGTGCTAATGATATTTTTAAACTTTCTCGATCTGTGATGTATTGAAGCTCTGTAGCTATGTCTAGTTGTGTTTGCAGTTCAAATAAAGAACCTCTAGCTATGGACAGAAATCGAGCGTAATCTTTCTCGCTGTATCTACCTTTTCCTTCCGATATGTTGGATGGAATTGAAACGGCACATCTTCTCATTTGAGAAGTTAATCCAAATAATTCTTCTTTAGGAAAGGATTTAGTAATTTTATAGACCAATATGGAAAGTCGAAAAGCTTTCTGATAAACCTTGAGGTCTTTTATTGGGTGCATAGACTCTATCAAAGATAATTGTATTACACAATATCATTTTAGAGCCTAGAGCCTAGAGCCTAATTCACCGAACAATTAGTGCGTAACATCAGAACCTAATTAGAATTACATTGCCAGTACTAAGGATCTCTCTAGCCATTGCTGAGCTTCTTGATAATGTCGGAATTGACGCTCGCTGCAACGAAATTCAGGAGTGTGTACCATCCTTTTTCCATTCAACAATTTAGCACCGTGATGTTTGTGCAGTAGTTCGTGATAGAGAACTAATTCCACAACCATTTGCGGTACATGGGAACTGTCTAATGTCCGACTCATAACTACCCTATCCCGCAGAGGTTCGTAGTGTCCTAGTTTGCGATGGGTTAAGGTCTTATTCCAGGTCAAGCGTGGTTTTGCCATCTCCCCTGCAAAGTATTCTTGGTTGATCGGGTGAAATAGGGCTTCTAAGTCGTAATAGTTTCCTTGGGGTGTCTCGGCATCGAGATCTGCTATTAAATCTAGTTCGAGGATAATATCGCTATATGCTTCCGTCGAACTAAAGTGACGAATTAGTTGTTTATCTTGGGGATTATTTCCCTGTATTGCAGTGTTGATGATGGCTTGTAAAATCTTATCCTCTGCCTGGATAAATCCTTCACTTAACTGTAGTTCGATAGTTCCTTGGCGATTCTGTTTGTATTTGTACAAGCCATTGTAATTAGTGATGGTGACTTGAATCTCTGAGATATCTGACTTTTGGGCTTTAATAGCTCGATGGGCTAAGGTTTTTATTTTTTGAGTAGTCTGGATATGTAGCTTGAGATTATCTTTGTCAGTCAGAAACTTCATCCAGGCGTAGGCTTTGCGGGAAGGCGTAGTTAAAGCAGCAGGAGTAAGCTGGTTTTGTTGGCAGATGCGATCTATTTCTCGGATGGAATCGGTTAAAGCTTGCCCGATTGATTCTAGCTGGTAGTCAGTAGGGTTGGGCTTTAGTTGTCCTATCTGCTGTTGAATATTTTTTTGTTGTTTGACTACATTCTTGATTCGCAGAGTTGGAGTCGGTGCTGATGTTGATGCTAAAGTTGGCTCTTTTCTTAGTCGATCGGTTAGAGGTAAGTTATGCCAATCTATATTCTTGAGGTAATAGTAGGCTTTACGAGAGCGAGTAGGAAGGCGATCGGGGGTAGTATTAGCTTCAGTACAGATACGATCGATGGTATGTAGGGATTTAATCACAAAGGCTTTGAGGGAATCTACTTCTTGAGGATTAATCCCATGCTGTAATTGGCTTTTTACTCGCTCTACTGTTTTGACAATTCCCTTGATACGAACCATTTGAAAGATAGTTTTTTAGCGGTCGATCTGTTATTGATGCGATTTTATAACAAATACAAATAAACTATTAACCCAATTAGCAATCAGTCTGTTAGATATTGCCAATGGTCTTTTAGGACTTTCACGAAACTCGAAGTTGACTCTACACAATCCTGCATAACCAATACCAATAGCATCAACGCTATCATCAATTGGCAGTGTTTTGAGATGGTAATTATTTTCGCGAGCATTCTGGACAATCCTCTGCATGTAACCAATAGATTAGACCAAAACAATCGATTCCATATTCTGCTTCTAAATGAGACAAAAGCTTTTGAATATAAGCTTCGAGTTCGGGCTGTCTCAATCCTTTAGTGTGCTGGGGCAGCATTTGATGAGTAAGTTTATTGCCCTGATAGATTTTGAGAGCGATCGCATGAACAAACTGATTCTCCTTACCATATATTTCTAGTTCGGCCCGATAGGCTTCGGGCAAGATTGGCTCTATTGTAGTTGTACCTTTATTTCTGGCATTATTTTGCCTGCGCTTGGCATTGACCTTTCCCGATTTTCTCAACCGATAGCGTTTGACCCGACAGTTATGTTCGACATAACATTCTGGATGTTTGTCTTTTGCCTCGTCTTCAGTGCGGTAATTCTTAGCACAGTAAAGGCAGGTAGGATTAGCTTTTCTGCCCATTAGTCAGATTCACTCATCGACACCGAGCAATAAATTATTTGCTTCTTTACTCATTTGGGGCGTGTAAGGAACAAGAGATTCTGGTTTATAGATTACTGACTTGGTTAAAAAATCCAAAAATAAACTCATCATCATATTGTCTTTGTTCTCAGCAGAATTTTGGTAACTTGGTATGATATTTTCATTTTTTACCTCAGCACGTTCAATATTCATAATTCACTTTAGCGATAAAACTATTTTAAGAGCAGCATCTACTTGTCTCAAATCCTCTGCACTCAAGCTACCCCATTTGCGTGACAGACGAGATTTAGCGATTGCCCGAATTTGTTCACATTTGATAATACTGTCTTGCTTTAGAGCATTTTCATCTGTTGCTGTAGCTAAATGATGACTGGGATAGATTTTTTTTCTAGACGTATATTTGGTGACAGGCACAACAACTACCACGGGAGAGCTACGGTTAATTCCATCTCGACTAACAATTACTATATGCGAAGCGGTATCCTTTAGGACAGGGCGATTACCCGCTTGTTCGGAGTCTTTTGTTGGATCTAAGTCAGCTTGATATATATCTCCTCTAATCATGGGTTACAGCTACAACTTCTAAGTCGCTCCCTTCAAACTCCGATTCAATAGCTAAGGTTTCAGCTATATATTCCGAATCACTCGCCATCATTGCAAACTCATCATCAATTTGAGCCTCTTTTTTTAGCTCAACCCAATTCTGCAAAGCTTCAACTATAAGCTGATTACGGGTAGTAATTCCGTGGTTACCAACTAGAGCATCAGCTTCCGCCGCCAGGTCATCTGGAATAGTAATAGTAGTACGCATTAATGTGAAAAATGATGTATGTTTTGATATCAATGTTAGTTATAGTATAAGTTGAAAATATCTCTACGAGTTTTCAATACTTTGAGGCAGCGCGTACGCGCAGATCGTCGTCTCACGACGACTGGGAAGCGAATGCTTCCGCGTTATTAACACATAAGTTGAAAATAATTAACTCATAAAATGAAAATATCCGAACTAATTCGCGCATAAAATGAAAAATTCGACAATTGGAAGTACACTACGATTGTCTATTCCAAACTTATCAAATTAACATTATGGTCTTTCTGAGTGAAGCTTACATTCAGGACAATCATCGGCATTAAGCCAATAAATTAAGCCAAAACAATCGATTCCATATTCAGTCTTTAAATGAGCTAGCAGTTTATTGATATAGTCTTCAAGCTCAGACTGTCTGAGCCCTTGTGTGTGCTGGGGTAACATTTGATGGGTAAGTTTATTACCTTGATAAATCTTAAGACCAATAGCATGAACAAACTGATTTTCTTTGCCGTAGATTTCCAACTCAGCGCGATATGCTTCAGGGAGAATTGGTGCTAGGGTCTTAATTCCTTTTTCTCTGGCACTATTGGCGCGACGTTTAGCATTAACTTTATTAGCCTTTCTAAGACGATAGCGTTTAACAGAGTGCATCCCAGTTCTGCAATAAGTAAAAAGACTCAAGGAATATTTACTTGGTTGGAATCTTTAATTATGTAGAGAAATAGCCATTGAGATAAGCGCATCGATGATGAAGAACCTGAGAAACGTTTTCGCTGTTCCACTGAGAACCTGAAATTTTAATTCTTCTTCCGATTTGTTTGATCGTTGATTCAATAGCTCCAGAGCCTATCGAAATACCTTCAGACTGATAATAATCATAGTTGACAATTCGGTGTCGATGCTTGTTAAGGTAGGCAATAAAATTACTCACCTTTTCATGCTTCCAATCAGCAAACTTTTCGATAGCTCGATCGACTTGACCCCTCCACAGTAAAGCTTCAACTAAGTCCAGGCGTTTGAGCGAACCACCCACTTTACCTAAGTTTTCAACCAGATGATACCAATCTAAAATCTCCAGACGTTGCTCAAAATTACTAATGGCAGAAAAAATATTCCAAATACCTTGGTGTCCATCTCCCAAGCAAATTAATGGATTTGAGAATGACTGCTGATTTGCCCACTCGATTAAAATATCGTTGTCTTGAAAGAATGCTTCCACTCCTAAGTTGTGAAGATTGACACCTTGCAGAGGCTTTCGCCTCTTAGCCGCCTAGCGGCGGTCTGCGCGTTAGCGCTGCATCTTTCCATTGGCACGGTTGACCTGGAGGTGTTCTCAATCTTACCTTTCCACCGTCAATACTCATCTCCGATACTTTGACTTCCGTGCTGACTTTCAATAGCTGAAAATCTTGACGATGCACCATCCTGTGTTGAGTGCCATGAGAAACCTTTATCCCAGTGAGAACTTTTAAATCTTCTTCTGCTCTTTGATACGATTCATTCGCACTGAGTAGCAGACAGCATTTTTCTAAATATGGACTCCATCTGGTTCTGTTTTTGACTTTCAATTTTTGAGCTTGCTTCTCGCTGATGCTCAAACACCCCAGAATGCTCTTCAGAGTTCGTTTCCTACCTGCCTTTGTTCCACTACTTGTTGAGATAAAAAATTTGCTACTTCTGGATTTACATAATCAATTAGATGTTTTCTTACGGTCTCTTCTATTCCTTCAAGTGTTTTCACTTTTTCTGAGTCTGTTTCCTCGTAGAGTAATTCAGCGATCGCCTGAGCGTGTATTTTGATTTGTTTTAGTCTTTCTGCTTCCATTTCAACTCTTCTTTTTTCACTGAGCATTTTTACTCATTACATTATTGGGATGCACTCGTTTAACACGGCAGTTATGTTCGACATAACACTTAGCATTTTTTTCTCTTGCCTCGTCTTCGGTGCGGTAATTCTTGGCACAGTATACACATTTAGGATTAGCTTTCCTGCCCATTATCTAAATCAATCAGATCTTTTAGTGAGAGTGGGAATTGCCCTTTTTTAACCATCTTGGCAAAAACACGATAGCAGTCTTTCTTGTCTCCTTCCTTCCTGGGAAAACCCAACCACAAAATAATAATTACCTTTTGTTGTGGAAATACTTTGAAGAAAAGTCGGTAGCGATTTGGCAGCCCCATCTTCTTTAAGCGGCTGTATTTATCCAATGGCTTCCTGAGAGCAAAGTACGAAGCTAAGGGATCATTCGGTATCTTTTCTTCAATACCAACGGTAAGAGCCTTAAATAGCTTAACTTGTCGATGTCGAACAAAGTCGTTAGTTGGCAAACGTGAACGTAAAGACTTGACCTGATGAAGCAATTGCTGCCATTGGTCGTTAAATAATGGATGAAACAAGATAGTCCACCCATTAATCTTCATCGATTTCAACTCCCGCTAATAATTCATTTGCCTCCTGACTCATTTGATTCGTATAGGGAATAAGAGATTCAGGTTCTTCAATGGCAGACTTCATTAAAAAATCTAGAAACAAACTCATCATCACATCATCTTTATCTTCTTCTGTTTTCTCAATAGGATTTAGACGAACTAACAGTGTATTCTCATCCAAAACTTCAACATGACCGCTAGCACCAACTAGTTCGGGATGATCCTTGGAAAAAGCGCGAGGTAAGCGATATCCGTCTTGATTGCCAATCTTGGCTGGAGAGACTGGGTAATTGTTGTTTGAGTTATCAGACATTAACGTAATGTAAAAAAGAGCGATGTTATTACAATTTATTATAACGTTCCGAACTCAGATTTAAACTCAATTAGTTTCCGAAGCGGTCGATTCAGAACTATCTGCCAAGCCGAACGATCTTTCAGCCAACGAAGAGACTTAATATGCTGGCAAACCCAAATTAGTCTAGTTAAAGTTAGTTTGGGGCAATCTAGCATTCCACCCACTCTTGGCAGCCAATCTTCTATTCGGTCTAAATCTAATTTTTCTCCATAACAATCATTAGAGTAGCGATAAACTATTTCAATCTGTATAACGTTGTAATCATAAAGATATTTCCTCAGAGCAATTTCTAACTGTCTTGATAGGAAGCAATTGATAGGCAGCAAGCTAGACAACTCAACGAAGCGGAAAACCATAGTTAAAATAGTATGCCTAGTTGAGTTTTTGCCGAGCGAGTTATCTTCGTGCCATTGAAAGAGATAATTGATATTGTGTTTCCAGTCCTGAAAAAAATCGAACATTAACTCCTGGGAAGAAAGTAAATTGGATTTTGTATGAAATTTATTCAACACCTCCTGAGACATTCTTAAATCTCCTTGATGTCTCAGACACGCTCCAATATCAAATTTCAGAAAGCTCGATAACTGCTCAAACTGCTTGAAAGACAAACAAAATAATGGATTATCTTCTCCATAAGCTGCTTTAGCTAGTTTCATACATTCAGAGTTACCCCAACATCCAGCCCGATAAAGCGCAAAGTTTATCTGGCTATCTGTAGCATTAGTAGCTGTCGATTGGCGAAAATCAAAGCCACACTTACACTCAGCTACACCAGGTCTTAACCATTTAATTGTTTGATGACATTGAGGACATTTATTAACTAGATTACATCTGTGTATGTGACAGACTTTGTTGATTTCAACATCCCATAAAAATCGAGCATAACTTGATTCTTTCAAGCATTCTGGACATAAGTGAGTTGCTTTTTGATTTACTTCATAACTGACAATATAACGTCCCCTTATAGCTCTAAAAGCTTTTGACTGGAGTAATCGATCGTCTATACCAGTTAACTGACTGAGTTTTGTTACTTTACTACGATCGAGAGCGAATTTTAAAACTCGATTAGCAGAACAGCTCACTAGTCGAAGAATCCAGTAGGGAGATTCATAGTAATTGGCTTCAGAGAGACGTAATATATAGCTTGCCAAACTCTCATTATCATAGGGTTGAGGTGTACATAGCAATTTGTACGGTCGTGAGCCAAAATTAAAGTTTACCTCGTCGTCAAAACTGAAGATGCTTTGAGTTTTGCGGGAGTCTTCTTTGAAGCAGCTCTTAGCCGATTGCTGGTTGCTTCAACAATTTCTGAAGAACCTAAATGTGGCTGATAAATTTCAAATTCATCGCTCAAGAAAGGATTAACTTTATTAGGTTTGTCAGCATGAACGTATTTTTCAAACGCCACAGCCAATATAGATAGATCCAATTGTTCTTTTCCCTGCTGGAGAGCCAAATAAGTTCCATAGCGAATCAGCTTCATTATGTAAGCGACAACTCCATCAGAAGCATAATAGAATCTTCTGGCTAGATTCAACCCAGACAGATTTGAGTTAGATTCCAATGGTAGCTGAGACTCTATCAAATGCAGAAAAGTCCGAAACTCTTCTCCGCTATCAGAATGCCAACCGAATGGACTCAGACGACATCTATTAGCAAATCTACGACTTAGTTGAGAATGCTCTTTCAATTTCAGAATCTGTTCGGCTTCAGGCAAACCAATCAGAACAATTGGAAGATTGGTATCTAAAATCAAAGTCTTGAGCCAATCTGATACCGTTTTGAGTACCTTGGCTGAATCTCTGTCGATAAAATGCTGAAATTCGTCCAAGATTATTAGCTGAACTCCGCAATCTCTAATCAGACCTATCAGGCGAATGGTTTGCTTACCGATAGAGCCTTTTTCGTAGGCAGGATCGCCAAGCTGCCATAGAAGTTTGGAGACGACTGCTTTGACTGTTGCAGGGGAGGGAATAGTTACGGCTAGAATCGGAATTACTGTGCGATCGCTCGTGATGTACTGAGGGTATTTGCTGGCGTAGGTGTGATAGATAGTAGTCTTACCTACTCCCGTATGTCCAGATAGGAACAAACATTCTGGCTCGTCTTTGCAGCTAGAGAAATAATGACAGTATTCAATCGCACCGAGAATCTCATCAAATCGAGGATAAGAAATATATGTACTGTTGACTACCTTTAGTCGTTGAGCCAAAGTCATAGACCTAAACTTCGATTTGGTTGATGACATGGTATTTCTCCCTATGTAGATAGACCTTTTAAAACGTTCCATCCCGATAAATCTGGCTGCCAATTGTCTTCTGCTTTTACCTTTGTCTGTTCTGCCTCATCTGCCAACTCTATTTCTGCTACCTGGATTACTTCTACCTCATCTACCGACTCTAATTCGCTGTCTTCTGACTGTAGTTCTATGTTTAAGTCTGCTCTGCTTTTGATAACCTTCACAGAATGAGTCTCCAATTTTGGTGAAACAGAAGGCGTAGCGATCACTTGTGCTGAGCTTCCCAGTGCACCTTCGCAATTTGAGATTCCGTTGAGAGAAGTTGGTTCGTTAAAAATCGCTTCTTCAGCAGTTGTTTTAGTAAGATTGTTTTGCTTTGACTCCAATTTGGGCAACGTTTCTTTCTTAGTCTGATTAGCAGGTTTAGGGCTTTCAATACCAAGCCATCTAGCGCAGCGCATTCGCGCAGATCGTCGCGCTTCGCGGCGACTAGAACGCATTCCGCGTTCGCATTGACGAGTTTTGCCTTTCTTAGTTTTCTTCCACTCTCCTTCTACAATTGTTTGAATCTTTTCTTTAGCCAAAGCCAAAGCTACGATATCAATTTTATCTGCTTCAATACGTGCCAATTGTTTGATTACTTTATGCTGCCAAAGAGTCAATCCCTGAGTGTACTCCTGATGCAGTGCGGGTACTTCAATAAACTGGCAGTTGGCAGAGTCTAAAACGTATACTCTCGACAAATCGGTCGGGTCGTATTTCACCTTATTTTTAGTAGACTTTTCTAGTTCCGAACGCAGTCGAGCCAGTTCGCTACAGTTGTAGATCAAACCTTCAAATTCTATTCCTCTTCTCGTTACGGTACGTTCTACTGTTGCTCCAATCAAAACTTTGAGTTCGTTCTTTGATGATGGTAAGGCTGGGGGGAAAGAAGCGATCGCTTTCGACCAAACTTGGGAGCGAGGTGATTTTAGCTGGGGATGGGAGCTTTGATTGTAGATATCGACTATGAATATATGTAGAATTTCTTGCAGGGCATTAAACGATACGACTGCATTTTTCTTCGAGTCATAATCGTTTTGCTGCATAAACTTGGCAAAAGTTTTTCCTGGCTGATGAGAAAGCAATTGGGTATTTAAAGCACCGAAGTATCTCTCAATCGCACTTTTATACCAAGGCATTTTAGGCGGACAATACTGAATAACAATGCCGAGACTCAAACAGGCATCTTCAAAGGAAATGCTATAAAATTCTTTGCCATTATCGACCACAATCGTCTCTGGTAGTCCGTATGTATCCCAATGGTTTTCTACGTTTGGATATGAAGTTTTTAGATAATCCTTAGTCCCGATAGCGTGCGACAAACACTGCATTACCGATAGGTAACTTGGAGGGTTGAAGCTAGCGTAGTAGCCCAAAACCACTCCTGAATACTTGTCTACCGCGCTGGTGAACCAGGGTGTTCCAATCGGTAATCTAGTTTCGGTATCGACTACAAACAAAGGTAGCTTAGTATGATCGATCTCTACTCTTTCCAAGGGACGACTCGGACGAGGACCGAGCTTTACAGGGTCATTCATCGAACCAGCAATCCGACGACCATAGCGGGCAACAGCAGTTTTTTGAGGATCTAATTTGGCGATTGCTCGATAAATAGTCATGTGACTGGGAATAGCCAATTCTTCTTGACCCAACTTCGCTCTAATACGGTTCGATTGATTAATGCCAATGATTACTCTTTCATAAACATCCATCCCTTCAGCTTGAGTAGGATTCAGGTACACTTGTTCGATAGCATCTTTGATAATTTGCTTTACTTCTGGATTTAAGCGAGATTTGTGGTTTCCTTTAGCCGAATGAAGAGGAACTAAAGAACGAATATCTTTATCTGACGCTATGTAATTTTTATACCAGCGATAGAGAGTTGACCACGAAGGAGGTCTGCTGTCTTCAATCTCTTGAGAGACAAAGAGCGATAACTGGTTTGAGAGTCTTGGCAGTTTGCTTGTCTGGAGTAGATTTGAGAACTCGACTCACGTAACTATATTTTCTTCTGGCTTCTTCTCTCAAAGCTTCTGGCAACTGAGTAAAATCGATATGGTTGAAGCTATTTTTTCTTTGTTCTCTAACCTCGAAACGATCGCTATCTAGAAACTGAAGCTCTCCTTTAAACAGCAACTGAGTTAAAACAGTTTCTTTTAGCTTAGAACTAGTGTTGGTTAATAGATTATTGAGATGAACCTCTCCATTAGGTAGGCGTTCTTCAACGCTGTATTCTTGACCGTGTAGAAGTAAATGTAATCCTTTCCTTAGTTGGATTCTGTTCATGCTCTTGCTTCCTCCTGCCAATTTAATGCCGATAGCGATAATTGAATCGAGCTTTGAGGCGATATCGGTTGCATCAAGTCTGTAAGCAGAAAACCAATCCAAAGTAGTTTTAGCAAAGAAGATTGTGTAACTTCTCTCTCCTTTAAGCTTCTGTCTGTTTCTGAAATGGTCGATATTTTTACTTTCTGAAAATAATTCAAGCAATCTGTATAAATACTCCAAGGCAAATCTACTCTGGCATATCTGTATAAAAGTTTGATGTTGTCTAGTCTTGGCTGAACTCGAATCGTTTCTTCTGTCATAATTGCGAACTCTAAACTATTGGAAGAGCAAAAGTTGGTTATTCTCAAAAAGCGAACGGGCGCGGTCTTGTTGGTTTCCAACAAAGAGCGACCCGTTCAAGAAGCGATCGCTCTTTACAAACGACTCAACTTTACTTTTCGGCTTTACTTCTATGACTTGCTTAGAGCATCTTCTTTCTACGAGAAAATCGGGGGTATATTTCTTTCGTCTGTTGTGGCGGTCGTAAGCGATAGTAAAAGGCTGTTCGCAATAAGCAACAGCATCTGTGTCGATCTCTAGAAGATAGATATAGTCTCGTTCGAGTTGAGATTCCCACCAGATAGAGGCATTCATCTTTAAGCTAGGAAATTTGCCGATTACCTTGAGGCTTCTGGTATTGGTAATTTTTCTCGTTCTGATTGCCAAGGCATCACCCTCTCATTGTAGAGACAGACTACCTTCAATCCTATGCTCGAAGTTATGGAGTGCAGCTTATGCGTCAATAATTTGCAACTTATGCGTTAATCATTCACTTTATGCGTTAACCGACATCAATAATTATAGCAAAATAGTTTAGTTAAATAAGCTATTTAATAATAGCGTATCAATTGCATATCAATTGACCGATGCAAAATTAGCTAATGCTTACAACTTTTAACTTATGTAGTTTCTATGCATTAAGCTTCAATTTATAGTTCTTATTAGGACACTTATCGGGGGTTGAGCAACATTTCTTATTGTTAATAATAAATAAACATACATCTCACACATAAACTATAATTGAGGTATGAATTTAGGGGAACAGGGGTAATGAAAAACACGATTGTTCAAAAGATAGAGATACCCAAGTCGAAGGAGGAGGCAGCGACGGTAATACTCAAACAGCTAGAAAACTTGTTTGAGGTAGCAGAACCAGAAGACTTAATCCGCATCCAACAATCTCTTATGCCCAAAGTAGTTTCTCCCCAAGAGAGAGAACTAGCCAAAAAAATTGCTGGTAAGAATTATGTAGAACCCAATCCTAGTAGATTATTAGAACTACAGCTTGGTAACTTAGAGCGTTACATGAAGCGTCGTCGAGAACTTTTGGCGGGTAGTATAACTTCTACCAAAGTAGCAGAGCTATTAGGCTGTGAGAATAGATCGACAGTTCGCGATCGCAGGTTGGCTAAAAGAATATTGGGAATTAAGGACAAAGGGGTTTATAAGTATCCGCTGTGGCAATTCGATCCCGAAGGAGATGATGGTATTTTAGATGGGCTACCTGAAGTCTTGGACGCATTAGATGTTTCTGATTTTATTAAACTCAACTGGTTAATGAAACCCCATTTAGCCTTTGAAAGGAAGACTCCATTAGAAATGCTAAAGCAGGGAGAAACTGAAGCGGTAATAATTGAAGCAAGAGCGGTAGGCGTGGGCTGGTAATGGTTTTAGTTCGTATGCCTCCACCTGTAGGCGGGATTAGTCCGACTCACGTAACTTTAGGCATTGGAGAGGTACTGATTAGGATATTCGACCCCACACGATATGGTGCTACTGCCACCAGCTTTAGAAACTATGGACCAATCAGCAGATTCGATCATCACGGTTCGTATAAAAATAAAATCGATCCTAATCGCAGTGTTATTTATGCTGGACTAGCTTTTTCCTGCTGTTTGGTAGAAATATTTGGTGATGGTGGGGTGATTGCAATCGAATCACAGCAGATAGCTTTTTTGACTCTGACAAACAACATAAAACTTCTGGACATAAGAGGTTCGGGAGCGATGGGAGCGGGTACTGTAGCTGCTATTTCAAGCATTACCCAAAGAGATATTTCGCAAGCATGGGGAAAATTTTTTTACGAACACCCTGAACTATATGATGAAATTGAAGGATTGATATTTTCTGGGGCGCATAATGGAGAGGATGCCATAATGCTTTACGAACGAGCAAAACCGAAAATTGAATCAGCAAGAGTAGAAATATTGAATTTAAATCATCCAGATTTAGTAGCTCCAATCTTAGAAATTGCTGAAGTTCATGGATTATTAATTAGATAAAATTGTTTCTATGGAAAAACAGAAGGTAATATCTTCATCCAGAAATAAAGAAAGGCTTGTCTTGACAGATCGAGATCGCGACTTGTTTCTTTCCGTTCTCGATCGTCCACCTAAATTACAGGGAAAGTTGAAGTCAGCCATAGCAGAATATCAAGTAAGGCATGGAAATTGATACTGGTAGAGAAAAGAAGCAGAAGTGTTAACGAATGAGGAATAGCGTGAGATGAAAATCGATATAGTCCCCGTAACAGAATCAGAAATACTGCCAGAATCTTCGAGCGAGACTATTTCGATTCAAAAACCGCGGAATACGGTTTGCCGCAAGCCCTGGAGGTCACCTCTAGGGAACGGCAAACTGGAATCGGTACAGATCGAGCTAACTTATACCTCTAACCTAGAGCAGATATTTGCCCAATTCCTCCAGATGGAAGTAGGAGATGGTGCAGCTTCAGCAGATACGATTCGCAACTATCTATCTCAAACTAAGCAGTATTTAAATTGGTGCCAAGATAATTTACTTTCGCCCATAGAGGCAGAACCAGAAGATATTAAACTCTACCGTCAATATTTAGTACAGTCTGGCTATGCCAACTCGACGATCGCCACTAAACTCAACATTGTCAGAATTTTTTACAAAGCAGCACAAGCTCATGGGCTAATTGGCAATAATCCCGCAGCTAAAGTTAAAGCTCCCAAGGACAGAAAAGATTCTGCTGCCAGGATTACCTTTTTGGAGGCAGAAGAACTAAAGTATCTTCTCGGCTATCTACAGTCTCAACTAGATAAAGCTAAGACCAATAAAGAAAAACTGAGCTGGCTGCGCGATCGCGCTCTTATTGGCATCATGAGCTTAGAAGGATGCAGAACGGTAGAAATGCATCAACTTAAGGTATCAGATATTGTCAAGCAGGGTATTAAAACTGGTCTACAGGTATCGGCAAAACGAGCTAGTAGAATCGTCCCTCTGACTGAGAATCTGACAACTCAGCTAGATGATTATCTCCAGATGAGGCGCAAAGTTCTGAGAAGAAAAATCAAACCAACAGATTATGTTTTTGTCTCTTTGAGTAACAACAATAAAGGAGGTCAATTATCCCGACGCAGCATTAGGGAGATCTGCGATCGTGCTTTGATTGAATGCAATCTCAAACACACACTTGGTAGAACTCTTACCGCACATAGCCTCAGACATACTGCTGGTACGCTGGCATTGAGGACTGGTTCGGATTTAAGACAGGTGCAGGATTTGCTTGGTCATGCCGATCCCCGCACTACTTCTATCTATGCTCATGTTGGCGATCGCTGGGAACATAATCCAGGAACTGGCATTGAAGATGTGATTAAAAGTTAAAATGTAACTACTCAGGTAGTAGAAGAAAGGCAGAGAAAAAAGAACTAAATTAATGGTACTTTAGTTTTATGACAGGAGCGGAAAAAGAGCACAAAATCAAAGCCTTAGAACAAGAAAACAAAGCACTGCGAGAAAGAATAGCAGAGCTAGAGAGGCGTTTGGGTTTAAACAGCGACAATAGCTCCCTACCTCCATCTTCTGACGGAATAAAGAAGAAACCTCAGAAAACCAAAAGTCTTCGTAGTAAGAGTAAAAAGAACAAAGGAGGGCAAAAAGGACATCCAGGTCAAACACTAAAACAGGTACTTCAACCAGACAAAGTAATTAATCATTCAGCACCATCAAACTGTTGTCACTGTGGATGTAATGTAAGTCAGTCTCCAGTAGCTTCAATTATCAAGCGTCAAGTGTTCGACATTCCCCAACCCTCAATGGAAGTGACAGAACATAGAGTAGAAATCAAACAATGTCCTTGGTGTCAAACAAAAATACAAGGGGATTTTCCTCAATCGGTAAAAGCATCAACACAGTATGGATTAAGACTAAAAGCGATCTCAGCTTATCTTCAGCATCAGCATTTTATTCCTGAAAACAGATTGTGTGAGATTCTTCAAGATGTGTTTGGTTGTCAGATGAGTGAAGGGACAATTGTCAATCACAGTAAATCATTAGCTCAAACCATAACCCCTGTAGTCGAACTTTTAGCATCATTAGTCAAAACCGCCTCGGTTAAACATTTGGATGAAACGGGATTACGGATTGCACGAAAGACTAATTGGTTACACGTAGTCTCAACAGAAACGATGACTTGGTATCGAATCGCAACCAAGCGTAAAGACCTAGAGCCATTAATCGGGATTAAAGGGGTGGTAGTTCATGACCATTGGAAACCTTATTATCAGTTAGAGAGTGTTGCTCATAGCTTGTGTAATGCTCATCATTTAAGAGAGCTTCAAGCTTTAACTGAAATCGAACATGAAGCTTGGGCTAAATCGATGAAACAACTGCTATGTCTAGCTAATAAATATTGCCATCGTTACTATCCTCAAACTATCCCCAAACCCATAATTACTCGGCTAGAAAGGCTCTATCAGTCAATTATTTGCCGAGGATTAGATTTTCATCTTGGTCAACCACCTCTTACTCGCAAAGGAAATCGAGGGCGGCTCAAGCGTCGAGTGGGGCATAATCTACTTTTGCGATTGCAAAATTTCAGCTCGGATGTACTTCGTTTTCTCGGTTCTGTTGGTGTTCCTTTTACTAATAATCAAGCCGAACGGGATTTACGAATGATGAAGTGTAAACAGAAGATTTCTGGATGTTTCCGTCGTCCAGAGCGTGCTGTGGATTTTGCTAATATCCGTTCTGTCCTTTCTACTGCTAAAAAACAGAACCTTAATTTACTACAAGTTTTAGCCGCTCTTTTTTCTGGTCAACTTCCTGTTTTTTCTTGAACCACCTGAGTAGTTACGTTAAAATTAGAAATCAATTAGTCAATAGGAATTTAATAGGTTTGAGGCTTATATGACTTCTTGATTCAAGAACCGTTGCCATATGCCTTAAGAAGTCCGGCAACATTAAATTGTTAGCCGTAACCAGCTCGGCAAACCCGATTCGGATTTTTCAGTTTTTATTCAAAATCAAGATGAACAGCTATAGTGCGACACGCCACCAACATCAGAGAACGCGCTAGGTCTTAGACGATAGTATTTATCTTCTACTTCTTGTGACTGCTCATCGTATGGATAGCTAAATACTTCTTGCAACTCTCTCATTAACGTGTAGTCACCCTGCATGGCTTGTTGATAGGCGGGGACAATCAACCACTCTCGCCATGTGTATTTTGGGTTAGTCTTTTTCATCTTTGTTGATATCTCAGCCAAATTGCCCTCGTTGATGACGAGATCGCGCCAGCTTAAGAGCCAAGATTGCCATTGTTCATCTTGTTGTGACGTTTTACCATAAAAGCTCTTTTTCAAGGCTGAGACATCCTCTGGTATGTGGGATAACTCGCGGAAGAAAATGGTGTAATCCACATCTGAGTGGGTCATTAACTGCATTAATTGCTTAAATAGCTCTGGATGATATTCGCTCAAGCCAAGTTTAGTCGCCCACATTTTTTGGAGTTGTTGTTGCATTGCTTCTACAAAGCTACTGCGTACTCGGTCGAACTGTTCTAAAGCCTTAGCATCTTCTGCCAGTAGCGGTCTCACGGCTTTCCAAAACATATGATAATTCGCTTCTGCTGCTCTTGGCTGATTAATGAATGCAAAGTGGTCGCCGCCGCCAGTCCAAGGTTGAAACCAAGGATCGAAAATTTCACAAAACCCAAAGGGTCCATAGTCGAGGGTCAAGCCACCAGCAGCACAGTTATCACTATTAAAATTACCCTGGCAATAGCCAACCCGTAGCCAACTGGCTACTAGGGTCGTAAGACGCTGGCAAAATAGCTTAGCTAACTCAACCAATCGATCGGCAAAACCAAGGTCCCGATCGATCTCGTTTTTGTATTCTCGCTCAATTAAATGGGACACTATCATGCTCAACTCTTCTAATGCTCTTGGATGAGCATCGCTGCGAGCCTCCTTTGGAGGGGCTGCGCCAACGCGGCGAGCAAATAACTCTAGCTGACCAACGCGCAAAAAGGATGGTGCAACGCGAGTTGAAATGGCTACAGGATCGTCCGTTAAAATATCAGGCTCGGTGGAGTAGGAGTCTTGAGAATACCAAGGACGAGTAACGGTTTCAGATTTAGAAACATACAGGGTCAAAGAGCGCGATGTTGGCACACCTAAAGCATGCATATATTCTTGCGCTAGAAACTCGCGCACGCTGGAACGTAGTACTGCGCGTCCGTCGGCACCACGGCAATAAGGCGTTGGACCACCCCCTTTCAATTGCATTTCCCAGCGTTGACCATTGATGATTCCTTCAAATACAGATATCGCCCGACCATCGCCATAACCATTACCCGTACCGAATGGACAATTTTGGATATATTCAGTACCATAAATCGACAGTGCATAACCAGTCGCCCAGCCAACCTGACGCATCGGCTCATGGGCAGCAGAGAGATCGCCAGAAAAACAGGAGCGAAATTTTTCATCAAATGCCAGCTCATCGCTCAACCCAAGCTCCTTAAAGAAAGTGCGGCTATGGGCTACATATTCTGGTTCTGCAAGGGGCGTGGGTGTTACAGGTACGTAATGACCAGAAAAAACCTGGCGGGCACGGCGATCGTCCCCATCGACTGTGGCATTAGGGTCGGCATTTAAGGTATCCATCAAAGAATAATCCGCTAATCGCACAAACTCCTCGAATGTGGTTACACGGGGATCGGCAGATAGTTTAGATGGATATGACATTAGTTGCTAACTATATTATTATGCTGAAGCTTTCTGGTATTCACCCTGTATGGAATAAATAAAAGAGTTTTTTTATACATACTCTTTACAGAATGATATCAAGAAAATTTCGGTATATTTGTCTTAATATTCCTTATTACTCGCGTTACTATTGCAAAGTTTTCTACTACTGAGCTAGCTCTCTAAGATCCATGAAGAGCCATTTCATTTAACCTGGAAACGCCACGTTTAGTCTTGAATATATTCATTGCCACTAATCAAGGCATACTCAGCACGGTTGAATTCACGACCGAGATAGCAAGCATGGTCGAACATCGAAATCAATTGAAGATTGGGTTCTTCGATGACTTTGACGCAAAGCTCTTTGGCAGTACGAGCGGAGAAAATAGTTTCTGCTACTCTGGGTTTAGATTTGCCACCACAAGCAATCACTTCTCCTGTATCGGGATCTACCGCTAAACCTTTGTCATTGATAATGTTGGTGTAGTGTTTCGCATAAATTAGCTTTGCCTCGCGGTCTAGATAGATAATGAAGTAACCATTAGGATCGAGATCGATAGGTCTTTTGGATAGCTCATCATCAATATTTTTAATTTCTGCTTTGAGGTTTGCTGCTATTTGTGGAGTCATCTTGAAAGTCTTATCCAGATAAATTTTTTTGCTCGAAAATAATCCTAACGTGAATTTGGTTTAAGTAGAAAAAGTCAAATGCTATGAAGGAATGAACGCGATAGAGATCTCTTTCATTGCTCGAATCTTGGGAGTAACCGCTTAAATTATTCTTTCTTTTAAGGACTATTAATGTGCTAATCTATTTTTTATCATTAAATTAACCAATTGCTTTTGATGGGGTTCAGCCATCAGAAGTAAGGGGGAAAGTTCGGTGTGAATCCGACGCTGTCCCGCAGCTGTAAGCCAATTTTAGACGATCGCAAGTCGGCAATCTAAAATTGAGTAAGTCAGAATGCCCGCCAATTGTAATCAAAAACACAATTGTCTGCGAGGTACAGATGAAAAATATTGTTTTTAGTTCTCGGTGGGGAATACCGTTTACACTGTCGATTCTGACTTTGTTGGGAGCATTTTTTGGATGCGATCGCGCTACAGCACAAAATATCCCACAGGGATCGGAATTTTCCCAAGATCTAGGTACTGCCAAGGACTTACAAATCAGTCCGCAAATATTACCAAAGTTAATACCCGAACATATTTTATCTGAAGCTGAAAAAGTAGAAGATATTGCTCAAAATAACCCGACGACACCAGAAGCAGCCCTAAAGGATACCGCTTCGCATAAGTCGGAAGAGCGAGAAGAAGAAGATCGAGAAGATGCAGTTTTTGACATTACGGTTGTAGGAGAAATATTAGACCGACCAGTTTTCACACCCTTCCGTCGTGAAGGGAAGGTACGGGATGCAACTCGTCCAGTATACGTCATCGACAGCGAAGAAATTGAAGCCCAGGGAGCGCGTACGGTTAAAGAAGCATTGAGATTCGTCCCTGGTATTTTACCCGACGGTACTGTAGGAACAGAAATTGGTGCTTTGAGCAGTCAGTTTATTCGCGGTTCTAATACCGCACAAGTATTAATCTTACTCGATGGAAGACCAGTTAATAACCTTGGTAGTGGTGGTTTCGACCTTTCAGAAATTACTACAGATATTGTCGAAAGAGTTGAAGTTCTTCCTGGTGGAGGTTCTACCCTCTACGGTTCTGATGCCATTGGAGGGACAATTAATATCATTACCCGTCGTCCGACAGAAGATATTACCACCAAAGCTGAATTAAGATTTGGTAGCCAAGATTTCAACGAACAAAGCATTCAAAATAGCGGTACGCTGGGTGATATCTCTTGGTTGCTAGGGTATAATCGCATTCGTTCTAACAATGATTTTGATTTTTCCATTCCTGAAGTTGACTTTGATGGAACAAGGGAAAATGCCGATGTACTCTACAATAATCTCAATTTAAAGGTCGATACAAAATTAAGCGATCGCCAGAGTTTGAGTGTCAACACCATTTATCTAGCTAAAGACCAAGGAGTTCCAGGTGGTGTAGCGATTCCGCAAATTTCTCAAGCTGCTTTTAACTCGCTTACCGATGACAATCGCAAATTTACCGACCAAGTTCTTACAGATTTGGCTTGGAATGCAAAATTAGGAAAAGCAGAGAATTCCTTAGTAACAGCGAGAGTCTATCTAGATTTTCTCAATACCCGTTCTGATAATCGCACGGGAGACATCAGCACCCAACAACAGTTTGATAATAACCAGAGTTCCCTAGGTTTTCAAGCACAGCATAACTGGCAAATTGCTCGGGATCATAATCTTACCTATGGTTTTGACTACCGCAATGTCAGTGCTGAAAATATCACTCGTGACCTAGCAGATGGCACAGAAACCGAGAATTATGATGATAGTATCGGACAGGGAGCGATATTTACGAAATACCTTGTGGATGTTATCCCCAGTGTGCGATTTAATCTGGGATTGCGCCAAGACTTTAATAGTTTGGTAGATGGGTCTGTGACTTCTCCAGCAGTAGGTGCGCGTTGGAATTTGGGAGAAACTACGACCCTTAGAGGTAACTATATCCGTAATTTCCGAGTTCCAACTTTATTTAACTTATTTAGCAATTCTCCCTTTGCACAAGGTAATCCAGACTTAGAACCAGAAAGGGGTGATAGTTTCGACATCGGTATCGACCAACAGTTAGGAGATATCGGTTTAATCCGTTTCACTTTCTTCAGCAACACCATATCCGATAATATTGCTTTCGATTTTGCTAATTCTACCTTTGAAAATATTGGTAAAGTTCGGACTAATGGGGTAGAACTTGCTTTAAACTTGCAGTTAGTCAAAAATTTCTACTTCTTTGGTAACTATACTCTAAATGATCCGACAATTCTTGAGAGTTCCGATCCCGCAGAAGTCGATCGCGAACTAAGATTTGCAGGTGCTGATAGTATTAATTTAGGACTTTCCTACGAAAATCCTCAAGGTTGGTACGTAGGGTTTTTAATGCATTCTTTGGGCAGTTATCCCACCAATAACACCAATACAGAATCTTTACCTGGTTACACAACCTTCGATCTTAAATTGCGAGTTCCAGCAACTCAAAACCTAACGTTTAACGGTAGTATCGAAAACATTTTTGACCAGAGATTTCAGTTATTTCCTGGCTTTCCCGATGCAGGTAGAATTGTTCAAGCAGGTGTTAATTACGAGTTTTAGAAAATTGGGAATGGGGCATTGGGAATTGTTAACGCTCGACTTTGCCTGTCAATCAATCAGATTTTGATAGAGGGGGTAAGACAAACGAAGTAGACTTTTGAATAGTTCTAGAACGTTCTCGGAAAGGAACTTTGCCATTAGGTGTGGTAACGTATTGCTCGATAAATTCTAATAGTTCGGGTACGGACTCAATAGGTGCAAGTCGATCTAAAATAAAGGTCAGCTTGTCATCAGCAGCTAATGTTAACGCGCAAGAACGACGACAAGCAGCCATACAGGATAAGGGTTCGATCGTAATGCGATCGCGCCATTCATATTTTTCTAAGCCTTTTTCTAGTTCTTGAATTAGGTGTTGTCCTCCTGAAAGTCCGTGTTTTTTGTTTTCACGTTCGGAAAATCGACAGAGGCTACAGACGAGTAAAGTATGTTCGGTCATGGTATTTTTTAACGGATAAGTTAATTAGATTTTTGATTAATAGTGATGATGTGCTGGTAACTGAAATTCTGACCAAGCTTGCTTGACCCTTTGATGGGATTCGGGGGGAGTAATGGGCAGATTTTTTAGGTAATAAAAGGAAGCTTTGTTACCCGATTCCAAAAGCAAGATGACATCTTGTTCGGGGTTATAGTTATCTACCGCATCTAAAATGTGTCCGTTCATGTGGTGTCCTTGAAGAATTACCGTATCGGGAGTGGCTAGCCAAGCATTTAAAAACGCAGCCAGACGAGGGCGAGGTACAAAATGAGTTTTAAAAGTTTCCCCGAAGCTATCTACTAAAGGGGAATCAGTGCTACAAACAATGACACCCCGTCCTGTTTTTAAATAACCATTCCAGGCGTTATAACCAATCACAAGTAAATTAGTTTCAATTAATGATTGTTGCCAATCTGAGGAATTTGCTTTCAACATTTTTAACTGTAGTTTCAAAACTTTTAGCTGATTCATCGATCTGCGATCGCTTTTCTAATCGCGCTTCGCGTTGTTTAGATATGGAAGCGAACGAACTTAAAGATGTTTCTCCGAAGACTCTTTGACACCAAGACGACCTTCAATAATCTTGCTATCTAGTTCGCTCAACATAATATCGCGAAAAATTCTTTGTTCTTTGGTTAGCTTGCGCTTCATATTAAACAAGCTTTTCCAGAGATGAAGCAATGGCTGGTATGAAAACATGGTGAACAAAAAATTGTTGTGAAAATCAGCCTGAAAATTAAGTTGTCGTACAGCGCAGCCAACCGTTAAGTCATCTAGATTTTCGACACTATGCCACCACCAAGGAGCGTTGAACAGTACATCCCCAGGTTCGAGAATCACCTCCAGTCTTGGTAGATTAGAAGTTTTTTGTCCTAGAATTTCATCTTCGGGGTTGTAGTAGCAATCGGCATAAATGAATGGATTGGCAGGTATGGGACACAGAAATGTCGAATACTCAGGGGCAATCAACAGCCATTTTTTGCGTCCCACAATGTTGCAAAAAAAGTTTCCCGCAAATGCACAGTGCAAACTATTTCCCGTACCTTTACCCCCCAGAAACATATTGATTAGGTCAAAGCAATTGCCATTGGCTACTTCAGTATCAATCAGACTAGCAAGCTTACCTAACTGAAGTTCCTCGATTAGAAAAGGATTGTCAGCAAAGATTTGAGTCACGTTGTTTAGATACGTACGTTCTCCTCGCAATATTTCATCCAGGAGATCGTATACTTTGATAAGTTGAACTTTATTTTCTTTAGTTTCTGAGTCTTCTTGGCGAGAATCTTTGGCTACAGGATAAACAGATTCTCCTAGTTGTTCTTGAAAGTAGGAAAATCCCCATTTGTTACAGGCATCTGAATCACGCAAAAAGCCCTTAACTACAACGGGACTCGTTAACCCATTAGTAATTTGGTAAAACTTGCTTGGTGATATATCCGCAGCCGAAATTTCTGGTACTGGTAATGATTGGGTTTCTGCCGATGGTATACATCGTTGCTGAATCTGTAAACAATGACTTTTTCGTAAAGCAAAGATTCGACGACGACTATCGAATCTGCGGAATACCAATTCAAGAACTAGAAGACATTTTGCCCAAGCATTAGATAAAAGCGCGTTGCCGACTGCTGATTTTTGTTGATACATAATTTTTGGGAAATAGCTAGATAGCATATTGCCAAAAATAAAACCCAGGAATGACTGCATATAATTTGATTCGATCTGTAGTTAAAAGAAGAAAAAAGCGACCGCTCAACTTATAAATTTTCCTTAGAAGAAAAATGGTCAAGCTGAAACTCTGACTGACGTTGCTCTAACTGTCGATGGCATTCAATCGGGGAAACTGCCATATTTTGGAGTAAATTGATTTCAATACGTCCATTTTGATTAATTAACAGCAGTAATTCTGTTTCTGGATTGTAGTTTTGGACTCTATCTATGAGAATTGCGACCTCTCTACTTTCTAAGTTAAGAAGCTGCAAATATCCTGCCATCTCTGATTCAGCTAGAAAATAGGCTTTATATTCCACTAAATCCAGACTCCAATTAATAGACAAGATATCTTCAACAGCGAGACTGCATACCACCATCCCTCGTCCTTGGCTGAGAAACCCTTGCCATGCTGTATGTCCCAGAGGCAAGAGATTTTCTCGTATAAATAGAGGTTGCCAATTGCTGAAAGAACTTTGCCAAACACTATTTTTGTGTAGCATTAATGCCCTCTCGCAGTTTTTTCGTAGCTTCGACCATGTTTTTCAAAGAGGGAACTACCTCTGACCAACGTCTGGTTTTAAGTCCGCAGTCGGGATTTACCCAGATTTGCTGTACAGGAAGGTTAGCAATACCAGCTTGTAACTGACTGACTAACTGTTCTGTTGTCGGTACGACAGGAGAGTGAATATCATAAACTCCATTACCAACTTGATGCTTATAGCCAGCATCGGTAATTTCCAATAGAGTTTGGTTGTTGCTACGGCTGTTTTCAATTGACAGTACATCCGCATCTAGTCGTTCGATATCTTTTATAATGTCGCCAAATTCCGAATAGCACATATGAGTATGTATCTGTGTTTCGGGAAGTGCGATCGCAGCTGATAAGCGGAAGGAATCAACTGCCCATGATAGATAGTTACTCCAGTGATCGGGTTTTAAGGGCAAGCCTTCTCTTAGTGCAGGTTCGTCTATTTGAATCATGGTTGCACCAGCAGCTTCTAGGTCTGCTACTTCTTCTCGTAGGGCTAGGGCAATCTGGAATGCCTGTTCCTTTCTGGAAATATCTGTCCGCGTATACGACCAATTAATCATAGTTACTGGACCTGTTAGCATTCCTTTAACTGGTTTATCGGTTAAAGACTGTGCTACTTTGTATTCCCTAACTGTCATGGGTGCAGTGCGAACCACATCTCCATAGATAATAGGCGGACGAACATAACGGCTACCGTAGCTTTGTACCCAGCCATGTTCGGTAAAGGCAAAACCATTTAATTGCTGACCGAAGTATTCCACCATGTCGGTGCGTTCAAATTCCCCATGTACTAAGACATCTAAGCCGATCTCTTCTTGGGTTTTGATACACTTAGCAATCTCAGCATCGATCGCCTGTTGATATTCGGACTCGGTTAGATTACCTTTTTTATATTGCAGGCGCAGTTTACGTACTTCTTGTGTTTGAGGAAAAGAACCAATAGTAGTTGTGGGTAAGGGAGGGAGAGGAATTTGTTTATCGATGCGTAAAGAGTAGGATAGAGAACGTTCAAAGTCTTGAGGAGTTAGGCTATCTACCTTGACTTTTACTGACTCACTAACGGGATTAAACTGATAGAAAGCCTCCCAGTTGGCATCAATTAAATCTTCGGTTAATTCTTGTTCGATCTGAGTATGATCCTCCGATAGAGTTCGGGCTAAAAATCTGACTTCTTGTAATTTCTGTTCGGCAAAACTCAGCACATTACGTAACGGTTCGGGGAGTTGTTGTTCTCTGGTGGCATCATAGGGAACGAACTGTAAAGATGCCGATGGTTGTAGAGAAAGATTCGAGGTGATGGTTTGAATTGCTGATAACAAGGGAAAAACTTTATCGGTGCGAATTTGCCAGATGTTTCTACCATCAACAATACCAACTCCCAATCTTTTATCTTGAGGAAAACCATGCTGTTTGATCGCGTCTAAATTATTGCCTCTTGTAAAATCCAAACTAATCGCAGCAACGGGTAATTCTATAACCCAAGGATAGGTGTCTCCCAAGTCATCAAAATATGTTACCAAGTTAATGTCTAGTCCTACTGTCGCTAGTTCCTTATAAACAGTCTGGATATTTTCTTTTAAACTAGGCGCATCTCCCAAAACTAAAGCGGGTTCGTGTAGTTGAACCTCCTCAATTCCTAATGCTTTTAGTTCGGTTAATAAACTACGGTAAAGGGGTAAAAGTAAGCTCAGAAATTCTCCTAAATCTACTCCTGATAAGCGACTCAAACGTAACAGAGTAACGGGGCTAAGAATAATTGGTATTGCTTTATTTCCTAATATTGTTTGTCCTCTTTTTACCGTTTCAATAAAATCTGTAAAATCCGCTTTTGGGATAATACCAGAATCTATTTCGGGAACTAGATAGTGGTAGTTAGTATCGAACCATTTAGTCATTTCCAAGGCAGGAGTTCCTTCTTTGCCTCGCGCCATCGCAAAGTAACGTTCTAATCCCGTAAAAGCTTGAAACCTCTGAGGAATTAAACCCAAACGTACCGCCCAATCTAATACCTGGTCGTAAAGGGTCGCATCGCCAATCCCAATGCGATCGATTCCTGCTGCTAGCTGAGTTTTCCAGCTTGCTGTTTCTACTTCTTTTACAGTTTGTAGTAAGGATTCTGCGGTTATTTTATTGCGCCAAAAAGACTCTAATGCTTTTTTGACTTCACGACCTTTGCCGATACGGGGATAGCCTAATGTTGCTGTGGAAATATTCATAGTTTTTTCTGAAAATTGACAAGATAGTTGGACAGATTTCGGATGGCAGTTGCACCCTAAAACCTGAAATTTAAAATGGGACATCTTTTTCTAGACTTGGGTTATGGTTAATCACAGGAATGCGTCCTTGAAAACCAGTCATCAACTTGAGAGCAAAAATCTTAAATGGTGGTAGATTCCGCAGTAGCCAAAGACCGAGACGACGGATAATTATTGCTGGTAGCCAATTATTCGAGAAGATGCGATCGAGGAAATCTGTAAACCCCAGTACGGTCAGGTTTTCGATTTTACGCCAGCGTTCATAACGTTTGAGAACTTTAACTTCGCCGATATCTTCTCCTCGCTGATGGGCTTCTGATAGAACTTGTGCCAATGCAGCAGCATCTCTAATTCCTAGATTGAGTCCTTGTCCCCCCACAGGATGACAACGGTGGGCAGCGTCTCCAATTAATGCTAGTCGAGGCTTTACATAATGCCGACACTGAAATAATTGCACGGGGAAAATAGCGCGATCACTCTCTAACTTGAGCTTGCCTAACAAGCCCCCAGTATAGTATTCCAGTTGAGTTAAAAACTCTGTTTCCTCTAGCTGACCAATTGCTTGAGCCTCCCCATGAGGAGCAGTCCAAACAATACTACAGCGATTTTCAGGTAAGGGTAACACCCCCATTGGACCATTGGCCCAAAATCGCTCGAAGGCGATATCGTTACGGGGAGCTTCATGGCTGACAGTAAAGGTGACACATGACTGCCAATACTTCCAGCCTGTAGTTTTAATTCCTGCCCAGTTGCGAAGGCGCGATCGCGCTCCATCAGCACCGATGACCAATTTCGTCCTTAATTGCTGTTTATGACCGTCTATTTCTACCTCGACTAATGCACCTTCAGCTTCGTAGATAACTCCACAGGTTTTAGCGGGACATAACCAGTTCACATTAGCACATCGATCAATGTACTTTTGCAAAGACTGCAAAATAGTTTTGTGTTCGGCTACATAACCGAGAAATTCCGTTCCCAAATCGACGGTTTTAAATTTAACTATTTGAGGATCGTCGGCATCAGAAAGATAAATCTGACGATACTTGCCAAGATCGCTAACAATTTCCGACCAGATGCCAATTTCCTGCAAAATTCTTCCAGAAAGAGGAGAAATAGCATAGGCTTGCTCCCTGACTGCTGCTACCTCTAAAGGATTTGCTTCAATGACGATCGCACTTAATCCAGAGTTTTTAAGGGCAGCAGCTAGAGTTGCACCTACAATTCCCCCTCCCACAATAGCCACATCACAATCAAAATTAGTAACCATTTGCTATTATTTTTTAAGCTTTAATCACTTGAGAGCGAGCAGTTTCCTTGGACTGCGCTACAGAATCAGACTTAAGGGCGCGAAACATTCCAAATCGGCAAAGTCCAGCACCAAACCCGATCCGCATTAACAACATAGTGGGTACTTCTCTCAATGATTTGATAAATCCTGAGAACCCAAACTTAATTATTCCTTGAGGTCTAATTATTCCTTGCCAAATCGAATCAAGCCAAGAAGGGAGGGTTTCTTGTGTCCAATCTGCTGTTACTACTTCTCCTGCCACTAATCCCGTTTCTGCTATAAGTTCGGAAAAGCCTTCGATACTAGAAAAAGCTGGATGCGACCACTGGTCTAGAAGCTGACGCATTACGGGTTTTTCCCAGAAATTCAGAGGTAAAGTACGGTCATCGCGCTGATTCCAGTCTGCTACGACTAAAATACCTCCAGGTTTTAAGACTCGCATCATTTCTGAAGCATATTTAGCTTTATCTGGCATATGAGGTCCAGCTTCAATCGACCAAACCACATCGAAACTATTATCGGGAAAAGATAGTGCTAAAGCATCATCTACCTGGAATTTAGCAGTAACTCCTTGAGGGGTTAATTCTGTTGCCCGTTGTACTTGTTTGGGGCTAATAGTAACGCCCGTAACTTCAAACTCGTATTCTTTGGCTAAGATACGGCTGCTGCCACCGATTCCACAACCGACATCTAAAACAGTTGTCTTGGTCGGTAATTTATCTAAACCTCCCCACTCGACCATTTCGCGAACGAAGTCAGCTTTGGCTTGCAAAAAATCTTTACGTCGTGGTGGCGAACCATAATGTCCTAAGTGGATATGTTCGCCCCAGTAAAATTCTAAAATACCATCTTGAGTCCATTCATCATAGGAATTGGCTACCGTATCAGACGATTCATAACTGCGGGCAGTGGTTAGATAAAGCGCGATGCCAACCACTAATAGTAAAACCAGAAATCCCAAGGCGTAATATATGTACATTGAAATTAAATCGTAATATTTGTTGCTATAAAATTGAGTGAGCAACACTGAGACTTGCCCTTGCGCCCTTCGGCGACGCGGGCTTCCTCAGTCAAACTCAAAACTTTTGGCTGAAAGGGTATTAAACTTTTCTTCCACAACCAGGGGGATGATAGCCCCAGGAGTAAGTGGGTGGGAAAGAAGGATAATAATAGTTTGGTATAGTCTGTATTACCAGCCAGACAAGACTAGAGTGAATGGCTGATAAGACAACAGCCCAGACAGTATCTTTCAAGAAAATACCCCACAAAATTGTGAAACTAAATCCATGTCCGCCCATTAACTGAGCAATGAAGACGATACTGCCTTGATAAATGGCATAACCACCCACAACAGCGATCGCTAACCAGAGTAAATAACCCCGAAAACTTCGACGGCTAAATTTTGGTTTTAGGGTAATTAACCAAGTAATTAGCAGTGTTCCCAAACCCATTACTAGCCCCCAAGTCAAAGACTCTAAAGTACTGGGATATTGGCGAATAGTGAAACCATAAAGCTGATTGGCAAACCAGATACTGCTAACAGTAATCAGTGCTTTTTTGCGAGTCAGAGTGTTACCAGCTAGCGCAGCAAAACCAACTAAAGGCACATGGGCATAGATAATACTGCTAGCACTACCAATAGCAATTAGAGATAGCTGCCAATGATTGCTATTACTTACTATTTCTCCTGCTGTTTGCCATAAATTTAGCTGACTCAAAGCAGCCAATGAAAATTTTTTAGGCGGTACTTTGAATGAGAATACGTAAGTATTCAGAGCTTGCTGTGACCGCTGGTCAATTAATCTCGAACTATCCAGTTTTTTGCTCTGGGAATTCATCTTTTAGTCCTTTTGCTACGAACATCATTTAGTAGTGTTATGGCGATCGTCAAAGAGTTGTTATTTCTAGTTAAAGCAATACTTAACTTGTATTAGGACACTCATCACAGACTGTGCAGTCAGCCAATATTTGTCCTAAACTTGTAATATACTGATGCGGTCGGGCGAAGCCAGGCACCACGCGACCTTACCATCTAATACTTCTACGGTGTACTCTTGCCGCTGTCTGGGTACTCCAAAAAAGTTAAACCCATCGTATTAGTTAGGCATCAGTATTTAAGTATTTGGTGTTTCAATACCGCAGTAAAATCACACTCTCGACAACCTATGACTAGAAAATAATCGGTTTAATCGCCAAGATTGAGAGCAAGATAGCTGAAGTGACGGAAAACCATCGCATCTAACAACTACACCTTTGATAATCGTTGCGTAGTTAAAAAGGTCGTAGTAAAAGAATTAATAATTTGTGCAATTAAAAAGTATTTAAACATCTGTACCTCGCAGATTGGTTTGTTTTGTAGTGTTGTCATCGGCGGGCATTCTGACTTAGAGAAGTTGAACCTTCCCATCACAGTTGCGGGACAGCGACGGATTTACACCGAACTTTCCCCATTACTTCTAATGGCTGTTCTCCATTAGAACCGAGTTACTTGAAAATGATTATACCTCTAATAATTAGAATAATCCAAGAAAAAAGATTTACAGTTAACGAAACTCTTTCCATACATGAATTAGAAGAGGATGTGGGAGTAAAATTTAAGCATCGTTGTCATTCACCAGTAACTACTTGCAGGCTGAACCGATGGTTGGATATTTTATTTATTGGAAGTCCCTGACACGACCCTAAGAATCCTCAAACGGTTGACATTCTCGATTCTTTAATCTTTAATCTAAAATTATTATGAGTAAGTATAATCCTTGGGTAACGCCATTAAACCGCCAAGTTACGGAAGATTTACCGATGGGGGGTAAAGTTGAATATGAGGATATCGATCGCAGTTGTGATGTTTTATCATCGTTACTTTACACCTTGTTTCAAGAAAATTGGCAGCAGGTAGAATTAGGACACGTCGCTCAAGGTGGTGTCTTAGAATTAGCGTTTACCACTCCGCCAAAAATTTGTATTCTTTACGATGGCTATTTAACAGTAGTAACGGAAGCATGGCATTTACACCTTTGTATTGACGATAATTTAGGTGGTCCAAACAATCAAACTCCTTTGGAATTAAGACGACAAAGAAGAGTTAGTCGTGTGGCTTTTTATCGGCGTTTCAATAAACACGGACAACCAAGAAGTTGGGGAATTGAGTTTTGGAACGGTGCAGATGAAAATGTGATGACTATTTTCTTTCCAAATCCTTTAGTGGATGGTGAAAATTTATTACCAGAAGGTAAACCAAATTTATCTAAGTTAGCTCTTTATCAAGAACTACGGGAGATTTATGTATTGGGTAAAAAACCAATGCCGTTTACTCAAAATCCCTTAAAACGCTCTTATATTTCAGTCTGTACTTCTGGAAGATGTTTACCTTCACGTAATTGGCAGCCTACTTATGAAGCCTTAAAAAATGCTGTTGAAGAAGCAGACTTGGATATAGAAGTAAGAACCTCTGGCTGTTTAGAAGTTTGTAAATTAGGACCAGTAGTATTTAATTCTGAGGATAGAACTTGGTACACTCGCGTTAAGCCAGAAATTGCTGAAGAAATTGTTGAAAAACATTTAATTCAAGGAAATAAAGTTACCGAGTATCTTTATCCTCCAGAATCTGTTTAAAAAATTATTGATGAATATAAAAACATCTAAAAAATATAATTTACTGTTTTTTGGCATTCAAATAATTCTTGTTGTAGCTTTAATTATTGCTTGCGATCGCACTCTAAACAATCCCACAATCTCATCATCTCCCAATCAAGAATGTATTCAAAATTATAATCCCAATACAGATTATTTTTCTGAAAAAGCAAATATTAATTATGCTACGGGTTTTTCTGTAGAATATCAAAATAACTATAAACTTGTAACAGTAAAAAATCCTTATCCCGATGCAAAAACAAGTTTTCAATATGTTTTAGTGCAATGCGGTACGCCAGCACCAAAAGGATTTAAACAAGACCAAATAATTACAGTACCTGTAAATACAGTTGCATCTCTTTCTACTACCCATTTACCCCATTTAGCAAAATTAGAATTAGTCGATAAACTTATCGGAGTTAGCAATCTAAAAACAGTCAATACACCAGAAGTCGTCGAACAAATAAAAGCCGATCGAATTGCAGAATTAGGCAATAATAATGTCAACGTAGAACGATTATTAGAGCTAGATCCCGATCTAGTAACTACTTACGGAACGGGAAATCCACAAACAGATAGTTATCCTAAATTATTAGAAGCAGGATTAAAAGTAGCAATAAATGCTGAATACATGGAAAATACACCTTTGGGTAGAAGTGAGTGGTTAAAATTTACAGCTTTGTTTTTTAATCGAGAAGAAAAAGCCGAAAAGGTTTTTAGTAAAATAAGCAAAAATTATCAAGAAATTGCTGCTAAAACTAAAGCTATTAAAACTCGTCCAAAAGTGTTTACGGGATTTAATTTTAAAGGAACTTGGTATGTACCAGGATGTCAAAGTTATCCAGCACAATATTTAGCAGATGCGGGTGCAGAATTACTTTGTATTGGTAATTCTTCTGGGAGCATACCTTCATCTTTTGAAAATATTTTTGAACGTGCTGCTACAGCAGATTATTGGATAAATGTTAGTCAATCTTGGCAAAGTTTGCAAGATGCAATTAGAGCAGATAGTCGCTATGGCGATTTTCAAGCAGTGCAAAAAGGCAATGTTTATAACAACAATGCTCGTTTAAATAAAAATGGAGGTAATGATTATTGGGAAGGCGGAATCAGTAACCCCGATCTAATTTTAGCCGATTTAATTAAGATTTTTCATCCAGAATTATTACAGAATCACCAGTTATTTTTTTATCAGAAGCTCGATTAACGGTAGTGGGTAATGGGTAATAAAAAATGTAAAAGTTTACGTAAAAAAGATCGGCACAAAAATAGTTACATAATTTTAATTTCTACGATTTTACTTAGTAGCTTGATTTTTGTTTTTTTATCAAATTTAGCTTTCGGTTCGGTTAATATTCCGATTAAACAAGTTGTTACTATCCTCTTAGGAGGAGAAGCTCAAAAAACCACTTGGACTACTATTATTCTCAAATTCCGCTTACCTAAAGCCTTAACGGCAACTTTAGCTGGTGCTGCTTTGGGTGTAAGCGGATTACAAACGCAGACACTGTTTAAAAATCCCCTGGCGGGACCGTTTATATTAGGAATTAGTTCTGGTGCTTCTCTAGGAGTTGCGCTTTTGGTGCTGGCAGCCAATACTACAGGTATGGGTGCATTATTAACAAATTTGGGAATAATTGGAGATTTAAGTTTAGCGATCGCAGCAAGTCTAGGTGCAGCATTGGTTTTATTAATGGTGTTATTAATATCTCGAAACGTACCAGATTCTACTACGCTGTTAATTTTGGGATTACTATTTGGCTATGCAACTAATGCGATCGTCAGTATTTTGCTACATTTTAGTGATAATAACGAAATTCAATCATATTTACAATGGACATTTGGCAGTTTCGGTGGTGTCACTTGGCGACAAATGGTAATCCTAGCACCTGTAATACTGCTCGGATTAATCATAGCTTTGCTATTATCAAAACCCCTCAATCTAATGCTTCTAGGTGAATCTCAAGCTCAAACTTTGGGTTTAGCAGTGCAACAAACAAGATTTTGGATTATCACCAGTGCTTCAATATTAGCTGGTGCCATCACCGCTTTTTGCGGTCCCATCGGATTTTTGGGTGTTGTAGTTCCTCATCTATGTCGTAATTTATTCAAAACCGTAGACCATAGAGTCTTGATTCCCGTTGTTGCTATGATGGGTGCGATACTAGCATTAGCCGCAGATTTAGTATCCCAGCTACCAGGAAGTCAAACTGTTTTACCTTTAAACTCTATTACTGCTTTGATTGGTGTCCCAGTTGTGATGTGGGTGATTTTACATCGTTCCCCCCGATTTTTATAAATTCCGCTTTTATGTAGCAATGGAAATATTTTGGTCGCTAGGAATTATAACCTTTGTAAATCAAAGTTTTTGAATTGAGAAATCAAAGACATTGTGATTTCTTATGGTGACAGTGAGTAAATTTTGATGGCTTTTGAAGAGGAATAGTTTGAAAATTCTAATTTATAGGGTTTGCATCTTAAATGCTTTTAACCAGTCATAATTTAAGCGGTGGTTACAACCAGCAATCGGTAGTTACCAAAATCAATCTCAATTTACAGGCTGGAGAGTGGCTGAGTATTTTGGGGGCAAATGGTTCGGGAAAATCCACCTTACTTAAGTTACTTTGTCGGGTCATTGAACCCCTACAGGGCAGGGTCTTACTCGATGGTAAAGCAATTCACCAGCTACCTCCTCATGTCGTGGCACGAAGGATCGCCGTATTACCTCAACAACAAACCATTCCCAGTGGTCTAACTGTCGAGCAACTGGTTAGCTTAGGTAGGACTCCTTATCAACCTTGGTATCAGTGGGATTTGAATGCTAAAGATCGAGTTTTTGTTGATGATGCCCTCAAACAGACTCAGTTAAATAGTCTCAGACAGCGTCCTGTGACCCAACTATCTGGCGGAGAAAGGCAAAGAGCTTTTTTAGCACTCGCTTTAGCTCAAGATCCAGAGATTCTCTTACTAGACGAACCTACTACCTATCTTGATATTAACTATCAATTACAGCTTTTAGAGTTACTCAAACAACTCAACCTTAAAGGGCTAACGGTTGTCACAGTGCTGCATGAAATCAATTTAGCTATTCGCTATAGCGATCGCCTTGCCTTAATCAAAAAGGGACAGTTACTAACCATTGGCGAAACCACGGAGGTCATCACCCCAGAAAATTTAGCCCAAGTCTTTGGGGTCGAAGTGGCGATTCTTGATACACCTGTTGGTAAACAGATTTGTCCTTTAGCTTCCAGTTTTGGTTCTTAAAATCATCTCGATTGGCGAAGCCTAGCCGCCCTAAAGGATACCGCTACGCATAAAGGCATCCCGCTTGACGGAACAAATTTTTTTGAAACTTTCAGATCTCATTAGCCAAAATGGTGGAGCAAATGAAATATTCTTGTATTGCCAGACCTGCAAATCTTAAATCGGCTTTTGTTGGCGTAGTTTTAATAAACAAACCAAAGCGATCGCCCGCTTTTCAAATTCTCTAACAGCACAATTTCGAGTTTTGGATATAATGATAATCATTCTCGCACTATTGTTTTATGATTATCGCTGTCGCCAGTCCCCAAGGTGCGGGTAAAACCCACTGGGTTCATCAACAGATAGCCCAAGTCCAGCAACCTGTTGGTTATTTCAGTCCTCAAACCGATTCCGTACCCATAGATGCAACGTATCTGCAAAGTGAATATCCCCAACTAAAGCTTTATCGGACAGGGGAAGAAGCAGAATTAAATAACACCGTGACTTATCTAGAGATTCCCTGGTATTTGGATTTAGCAGGAATTGAACCTTTGCTGCAAACTTTTAACTCTCATCGAGTAGCCATAATTCCAAACGATACAGATAGTAAAGAATTAGAAACTTGGGCGGATGAAATTATTCCAGGCGATCGCATTACTAAACCAACTACAGCCTTACAGATTCATCGCGGAGTTTTGACAGGGGAAATCTTCGATTTTGATAGTCTGGCTACTTTTTGGCTGGAACTTACCCAAGGTGCTTATGGTGAGGTTGTTCGGGCAAAGGGAATCTTCGATTTAGTAGACGGACAAATTTATTCTGGTGACTTTAGATCGGGGAAATCCGAATTAGAATTTAAACCTTTAAACTTACCCCGTTGGTTAAATGGTAAACCAGATCGCAAGAGTGGTTTTGAAATAGTGGGGAGTAATTTAGATAAGGCTGAAATTGCCCAAACAGTCAGAGATTGCTGTATTCCCGAATCGGCAATTAGTTATTATCAACAACAAGTCAAAGAATCTTTAGCAACTGAATTAGAGGTAGAAGTAGTATGAAAATAGCAGTGATGTCCTGTATTCATGGTAATTATGCAGCTTTAGATGCAGTTTTACTAGATATTGACCGACAAAAAGCAGAAAAGATATATTGCTTGGGGGATTTAGTCGGTTATGGTCCTTATCCCAATGCAGTAGTCGAACAGATTCGTTCTTTAGATATTCCCACCGTACAGGGTTGTTGGGATGAAGATATTGTGGAAGGATTAAGTGCTTGTGATTGCAGTTATCCTTCACTGTTGGCGGAAAAACGCGGTAACATCGCCCACGAATGGACAAACAAAGAGGTCAATCCTGAAGTTAGGGAATATTTGGCACAACTACCCCATACCTATAAAGAAGATAATCTCTGTTTCGTACATGGTAGTCCCAGCAGTAACCACGAATATCTGTTGCCCGAAATGGATGGTTTTATCGCCTTAGAAAGAGTTTTATCTAGTGATGCAGACGTGCTGTTTTGCGGACATACTCATGTTCCCTATGTTCGCACTTTGGATTCTGGGCAATTGCAGGTTAAAGTTCGTCAACCCAATCGAGACGAACAACCTGCCGTTAGTTTTAATACTCCTGTAAAGCGAATTATCAATGTTGGTTCGGTAGGCGAACCCCGTCATGGTCGTCCTAATGCTACCTATGTCATTTATGACACGGAGACACAAGCAGTAAACCTACGGGAAGTAGAGTATGACTATCAAACAACCTGCGCTGCCATATTAGATGCTGGTCTACCGCCGATTTTTGCTTGGCGTTTGGCTAGAGGCTTGGAATTTGCTGAAAAAGCCGACGATCCGACTCATGTTTGCGAGAGATAAATTAAATTACTTAAATATAAAAAATTGAAAATCAATGTGGGCAATTTTAAGCGGAATTGAAGGAAATATCGCAGCTTACGAAGCAGTATTGGCAGATATTAAACGACAAAGAGTTACCGTAGAAGAGATATACATTTTGGGTGATATCATTGCAGCAAACCCAGATAGCGAAAAAGTTATCAAACGCATTCAGAATCCTTTACCTGGCGAATTAGAACCCCAAGTATGCGTCGGCTGGTGGGAAGAACAATGCTTTGCTTTACACGGTTTGGGTTCGACAGCAGAACCAACAGAATTAATAGAACGCTTTGGCAAACAAACCGTTAAACTACTTTGGGATTCAGTATCTCGCGAAACTGTCCATTGGTTAAGGAATTGTCATTTTGGCTTTTTTGAACTGGACTGTTTATTAATTCACGGTAGCACCGTTAGCGTCAGCGATGAGTTAACCCCCGAAACTCAACCCTGGCAGATATTAGACCGCTTGCAAAGAGTCGGGGCAAATCTTCTTTTTTGTGGTCGTTCGGGTCAAATATTTGAATATCAATTACAAGCAGGTTCGGTAAATAGTTCGGTGATGACTTTAGAATCTAAGCAACCCGTGCAAACTATTACTGCACCTCAAAGAAGAGTTGTCGGGGTGGGAAATGTCGGCAGAGAAATAGGAAAGGTTACTTATACACTTTATAGTCCTTATAGCGATCGCTTGGAGTTTAAGACAGTTTACTATGGCAGTAAAAAAGGATTTGGTTTTTTTAAAGACAATGTTTAGTAATTTTTCCAGGCTAATTTTAGATTAAAAACTGTTTTTATAAGAATGAGAACGATTATCATTATTTAAAAGAGCTTAAGAATTAGATTATGGTAGCGACAAGCACTAACACCCTTCCCGTCACCGTACTAACTGGTTATCTAGGCGCGGGAAAAACCACTCTCCTCAATCGCATCCTTACCTACGAACACGGCAAAAAAGTCGCGGTTATCGTTAACGAGTTTGGAATAGTAGGTATCGATAATCAACTGGTGATTGATGCCGATGAAGAAATTTTTGCCATGAACAATGGCTGTATTTGCTGTTCGGTACGAGGAGACTTGATTCGCATTGTCAGTAAATTACTAAAGCGTCGTCAACAGTTCGACCATTTGGTCATTGAAACCACTGGGTTAGCCGCTCCCGCCCCCGTAATTCAAACCTTCTTTGTCGATGAAAATATTAAAGACAAAATTAATTTAGATGCAGTAGTTACAGTAGTGGATGCCAAACATATTCAGCAACATTGGTCGGCAAATGAAGCACAGGAACAAATTGCTTTTGCCGATGTAATCCTCCTCAACAAAACCGACCTCGTTAGCCCCCAAGAGCTGGATGAATTAGAAAGCAAAATCAGGGGAATGAATGGGATGGCAAAAATTTATCGTACCCACAATTCCGAACTATCGATGGATGCGTTATTGGGAGTACAGGCATTCGATTTAGACCGTGCTTTAGAAATTGCCCCCGACTTTCTTAACGGCACAGCTCCCCAACACGATTGGACGATAAATTCTTTTGCCATAGTGGAATCTGGAGAACTGGACGGTCAAAAACTCTATCATTGGTTGGAAGACCTGTTATCAAATAACGGAGCGGATATCTTTCGTATGAAAGGTATTTTAAATATTTCAGGGGAAGAAGAACGCATTGTTTTTCAGGGGGTACATATGATGTTTGATGTAAAACCAGATCGCCCTTGGAAGAAAGAAGAAACCCGTAAAAACGAATTAGTTTTTATCGGTCGCAATCTAGATCAAGCGCAAATGAGAAAGGACTTTAAGCAATGCATGGTGTAGAGAAAAAAGGGAACATCTCATTCGAGCAACAGTGGCAGGGTAGTCTTTCAGAATACGTTACGGCAGTAGCCTGGTCGCCCAATGGTCTATTAGCTGCTAGTTCAGCTGCGGGGGAAGTGGTTTTATGGCAAAATGGCGACCTAGTTAGTTTATTACCTGTGGGTATAGAATTTATTGACTGTGTGGCTTTTTCTGCTGATGGCAAGTTTTTAGCTGCTGGCGGACAGGATGGCAAGGTTAGAATCTGGTCTACTATCCCTGTCTTTAAAAAAGGGGAAAAACAAGAACAGGAAGTAAAATTAATCGCCATCTTAGCTCGACTTTATCCATTTCGAGATAAAAGTGATCGAATAACGATACAGTATTTTAGGTGTATCGTTAAGCTCGAAGTATGAGTTTCAATCTACCTGTTGAAATTATTAGTGTTC
>DAXETX010000139.1:0-14960 GCA_051155735.1 Xenococcaceae cyanobacterium | reverse complement strand
AGGAGTCCTCTGATGACATCACAGATAGATTTTAAGCAAAAAACTTTTCCACACAACGCACAAATATTTCGACTCCCATACCTAAAGCAGTTTCATCAAAATCAAATCGTGGGTGATGATGAGGATAGGCTAAACCTTGATCAGGATTAGCAGCACCTAAGAAAAAGTAACATCCTGGTACTTGTTGTAAGAAAAACGACATATCTTCTCCGCCCATAGTTTGACATTCGGGAACTACTCCTAAAGGAGTTTCGACTATTTCTGTAGCAACAGACCTAACTAGATCGGCTATTTCAGGATGATTAATCGTGGGGGGATAGAGTTGCCAATAGTCTAAATCATAAGTTGCGCCGTGGCTCTGACAAACTCCTGCGACAATTTCGTCAAATCGTTTGCTAATTAAAGGTTCTAATTGAGGATTAAAGTAGCGCACTGTGCCACTCATGTTAGCAGTATCCGCAATAGCATTTAAAGCTGTTCCTGCGTGAAGTGTGCCGACAGTAACCACCGCGGAATCAATCGGATTAATATTGCGTGAGACAATAGTTTGGAGTGCATTAACGATGTGAGAAGCAACGATAATAGAGTCAACAGTTTGTTCGGGCATAGCACCATGACCACCTTTACCGAAAATGGTACAGCGAAAGCACTCAACTGCTGCCATTAAAGCACCACTTCTAACACCTACCGTTCCTAGGGGCAGATTATTCCAGAGATGTAAGCCGATAATCCCATCGACATCAGGATTTTTGAGGACTCCTGCTTCAATCATCGGTTTAGCTCCCCCAGGACCTTCTTCGGCTGGCTGAAAAATGATTTTAACTGTACCTGGAATGTCTTGGCGATGTTGCGCTAAATAGTAAGCGGTGCCAAGAGCGATCGCCACATGACCATCGTGTCCGCAAGCGTGCATTTTACCATCGTGTAGGGAACGATAGGGTACTTGATTTTCTTCTTGAATCGCTAAAGCATCCATATCAGCACGAATGGCGAGAACTTTACCTGGCTGTTTGCCTTCAATGGTAGCAACTATACCAGTTTTCGCGATCTGAGTTTGATGGGGTATTTGCCATTCTTGCAGTTTACGAATAATCAAATCTGCTGTTAGAGTTTCTTGAAAACCTAATTCTGGTTTTTGATGGATACTGCGTCGCCACTCCACTAAGTGGTTTTGGATAGCGCGAATTGCTGGGCGAATTGACTTGGTAGGAACGGAATTAGAAGGAGAAAGAGTCAAGGTCATTATCTTTGAGTTTGGGTATCAGATGGTCTTAAGCTAATTGGCTGTAGCAGCAAAAATAAATTACGCTGATAAGCTGATGTTTTACCGCCAAAATAATGGATACATTGAAAACAGATCGAGTCGATTCTCTAAGCGATCAAACCATCTTGAGCTATCGGATTTCGGCTATGTTTTGCCCCGAAAAATGCGGGATCGCTGACTGAATTATCTCCAATATGTTAACTTTTATTTTGGCAGTTGTGACCAATGAGTAAAGTCAGTGTTTTATGGGTCAGTAAAAAACCAGCAATTTTGTCTCAAGGAGTAGCACTCTGCGATCGCCAGAGTTACTCGTTTCTCACTGCTAAAACCGCAATTGCTGGCTTAAAATTGGCTCAACAATTTTTGCCTCAAATTATTGTTAGCGAGCTTAGTACTTCAGGAGTTGATGGGTTGAGTTTTTTGGCACAAATTCGACAAAACCCAGATACAGCTACGATTCCTGTGATTTTATTGAGCAGCAGTAGTTTTCAGGCTCGTCAACAGCGTCAAGGGATGGAAATGGGTGCAGACGATATTTTGTTTGCTCCTTATACGGAATTAGATTTAGAAAAAGCGATCGCAGCGAGGTTAACTAGACAGAGAATACTGCTCAAGCAATCGCAGCAAGAATTAGCACAGTTACGCTATAATATTACAGCTTTTCTGCCCCATGAGATTAAAACGGCTTTAACCGGAATTATTGCTGGTACAGAATTACTTTTAAATAGCTCGATTCCCCTCGATCCTGCGGTAATGCGAGAACTGCTTAACTGTATTCAGGCTTCTGGCAAAAGATTATCGCGACTTTCCCATAATTTTTTACTTTATTCGGAATTAAAAGCAGTCGCTTACGACTCGGTAAAAAAGCAAAATTTACAACAGCAAACAACTGACTCGGCGCAAAATATTATTACTCGGATCGCTCTTAAACAAACTCAGCGTTATCAGCGTCAATCCGACTTAACTTTAAACTTACAAGAAGCCTCCGTCAAAATTGACCAGACTTACTTAATCAAAATAGTTGAAGAATTAATTGATAATGCTTGTAAATTTTCTCAGCTGGGAACTCCGATTGAGGTTAATTCCCAAATCCAACAAGACTCTTTAATTATCGCTATTAGCGATCGCGGTAGGGGGATGACGGCGCAACAAATTGCCAAAATTGGGTTGGGAATGCAATTTGACCGTTCAATTTATGAACAACAAGGATTTGGTTTAGGACTGGTGATCGCTCAAGATTTAGTGCAATTACATAAGGGAACGTTAGAAATTGCGAGCATTCCTGGCGAAATCACGAAAATTAAGTTAATTCTGCCTTTAGCTAAATCTACAGTAGCTGTTGTTACAAATCAGGAAAAAACGCCATATTTTTGTCTCTAGATGCGAAAACTTTTAGAAAATCTTTGTTTCTAAAGCTTCAAAAATAGCCAACATAGCTTTATAACTAAATTACAATAGCAAAAATTGCCAGAGGAGATTTCCAAATTGAAAAAAATCGAAGCAATTATTCGTCCTTTTAAACTCGATGAAGTTAAAATTGCTCTAGTCAATGCTGGAGTAGTAGGAATGACTGTTTCTGAAGTTCGTGGCTTTGGTCGTCAAAAAGGACAAACCGAGCGTTACCGTGGTTCAGAATATACAGTAGAGTTTCTCCAAAAACTCAAACTAGAAATTGTCATTGAAGATAATCAGGTAGATATGGTAGTAGATAAAATTATTGCTGCTGCTAGAACTGGCGAAATCGGTGATGGCAAAATATTTGTCTATCCTGTAGATGAAATTGTGCGGATTCGGACAGGAGAGAAAAATGTCGAAGCAGTGTAGCCTTCAGTAATATTATTTAATAATTAAGAGCCAGGGCGATCGCCCTGGCTCTTGTTGTCTGAATCGAGTTTGAGATTTATTCCTCTTCCCAATTACTGTTACTGATTGCTACTCCTTCATTTTGAGTTACTAGGTCGATTTGTTGTCGGTAATAATCAACGCTTTTGACTTCTACTTCAACGCGATCGCCTAAACGATAAGCAGTGCGATTTTTTCTCCCTACCAGACAACTGTGACGCGAGCGATATTCATACCAGTCGTCTTTTAAAGAACTGACATGGACTAATCCTTCGACTAACAAGTCTTCAATTTGGACAAAGAAACCATAGGATTGAACGCCGACGATCAGCCCTTCAAACACTTTACCAGTTCGCTCTTTCATTTTTTCGGCTTTTTTCAAACCTTCTAAATCGCTTTCCGCATCTTCGGCAACTTTTTCGCGGTCGTTGAGACGCGGTAAGATAGCATGAAGTTCATTATCGAGTTGTTCGTGCATTGCTGGAGGTAAAACATTCCAGTTAATTTCTCCATAGCAACTGCTGCTACCGAGATCGACACCAGATTTAGCCCGACTGTGACGGCGATCGCGTCCAAATTCAAATACGGTTTTAATAATCCGTTGTACCATCAGGTCAATGTAGCGTTGTCCAGAAGCAATACAATGAGTATAACCATCGCTATAGGCTAATCCGAAGTGTTTTCCTGGCTTGGTAACAAACTTAATTGGTTTTAAGGTATCTTGCAGCAGATAGTTAAGTACCATCTTTTCGGAAGAAGTGGCAAACTGCTGGGTCAATAGTTGATAATCTTGAGGTGTAATATCGCCTTCTGGGTCTAACTCTAATTCCAATCCCAAATTACTGCTGAGTTTGAGTAAATCTTCTAACTCATCGACATCTGGTTCGGGTTGCACACAGTAAATTCCTGGTACACCCCAAGCTTGTAAGCTATTAGCAACTACCCTTCCTGCAAGCAACATTAACTCGCTTAGTAAAGAGCTAACAGGAAAATTAGCGGGAGCTAAAATGACACCTAAGCGACCTTCATCTTGAAATAAACTGTGAGATTCAGGAAGCGTAATTTCAAAACCGCCTTTTTGAATTCTTTGAGCCTTAACTAAAGGACTTAATTCAAAAAACAAGTCACTAAGAAACTTAGCAGTAGCAGCTAATTTGTCACTAACTTGTTCTGGTTCTCCTAAAATAGTTTGAACTTCTTGATAGGTTAAATAATGATCGACTGAAACTACAGAAGGTCTAATTTCTGAGGTGACAATTTCACCACGGTCATTAATGGTAATGAAAATCGAAATAGTCAGACGATTTTTGCCTGGTTCTAAAGAACAAATTTTACTAACTTTGGGCGGAAATAGAGGAATGATTTGCTTTTGTAAATTGATTGCTGTGCCTCTTTTTCTGGCAACTCGGTCTAATAGGGTATCTTGTTCAATATAGTGAGCCACGTCAGCAAGATGAATTCCTAGTTGCCAAGTGCCTTCAGGAGTTGACTCTAAGCTTAGAGCATTTTCAATCCAAGAATTTTCCTTTGATTTAGTTTCCGAGCCAATGGCGACAGTAAATTTATCTCTCAAGTCGAGTCGGCGTTTAATTTCTGCTGCGGGGACTCTTGAAGGTAGAGCGTTTGCTGCTTCAATTTCGTTATCTTTAAAATTGTGGGGTAGATCGTGTTTACACGATACAATATCAACATCAGATGCTTCTTCAGCATCGCTGCCCAAAACTTTCGTAACTTTTCCTAGTGGTGATTTTTGAGCAATAGGATAGCGCACCACAGAAACATGAACTAAGTGTTCGACCGCATCTGCCAAATTTGCGCCATTTTGGAGTAATTCTAGTTCAAATAATAAACGGTCATCGAGAGGAATGGCACTGTAACCATTTTCCGCATCACTTACCGTAGCGAGTAATGAAGGATTGGCTCTTTCTAAGATTAGCTTGACTTCTCCTTCAGGAGAGCGACGACGACTACCTTCTTTGATGGTTTTGACTAAAACGCGATCGCCGTTCCAAGCATTACTCAGATGACTTTCTCGAATATAAATGTCGTCCGCATTTTCTTCGTCTTGAATCGCAAAACAAAAACCTTTACTAGAGCAACGTAATTTAGCTTCTACGATATCTTCTTGCTGAATTCGCCGATATTTGCCTCTTTCTTTGCTCAAAACTGCGATTTTTTCTAAAGCATCTAAAACAATTTCTAATTTCTGAATGCTTTCTGGATCTTCACAACCGAGTTTTTTCTCGAGATTTTTTTTGGCTACTAATTTGTCATCAACAAATTGAGCTAGTAGTGTAGCGATTGAAAATTCCATTAACAATAATCCTTTTCTGTATATGTATAGGTGAACATCACACAATCAATATGTAAAGAAAAATGCGTGGTGAGATTTGCGACTAACCTAACTACGCTAGTCTGACATAGTCCAAGCCGTCAACTCTGCTTTGTCTGATTAGGGCGAAGTAGCTTGGACAGGAAAGCTGAGTCTTAAAAACTAAACAACTAAAATCTTCCAAGAGAAGGATTGCTAGCCTGATTTTGTTGTCACTTTGGGCTTTAAAACTTGCTGTTACTATCGAAAACAACTGAGTTAGCAAGGATGTTTTAGGTTCAAGCTTCCAAGAACTTAGTGAGTTGACAGCTATCCTGTATATTATTGTAATTTTTCTGGGACTATTGGCAAATTTCTTGGGGTTTTTCCGCTAAAGTAGTAAATTGGTATTAATAATAAACAGTACGATCGCTTTTATGTTGACTCAATTTCGACAGCACTATCCTCAAGGCAGTTTAATTAGTGAATTAATTGATATTGATCGCGGACTATATTTGGTTCGAGTTTCGATTACCGCAGCAGAAGTTACTCTAGCTACTGGTTTGGCTGGTGCTGATACAATCGAACTAGCTGAAGATCGCGCCCGCGAAAGAGCGATCGCAGCTTTAGGTTTAGAAAAAGTTGAGCTTAAGTCTGCTGCTAAAGTTGAAAGCACCAATATCCCGCCACAACCACAAATTCCTGTAGCACCGCCAATAGAACCGCCAGCAGTAAACAATTCAACTCCCGAACCACAACCACCAATTGCGGTTACTATCGCCTCAGAGAATCATCAACCAAGTACCATCAATACTGCTGTTCCAGAAGTAATTACCGAATCAAGTCCTGAAAAACCACTTTTAGAAACTTCAGAATCTCCTAAAAATATTTTCGATCAACCAATAGTTGAAACTGCAACTTCTCCCGAACCCATCTCGACAGAACCCTTAGAAACCGAAGCTTCTGCACCAGTACAACTTGATTTTAACGAAATCAGACATAAAATCGATCTCGAAATGAAACGATTAAACTGGACCAAAGAACAAGGAAGAGACTATTTGTTGAGTACTTATGGAAAGCGATCGCGTCTTCACTTGCAAGATGATGAGTTACTAGAGTTTTTGTATTATCTAGAAAATTTACCCAATGCTTAACGCCAAAGCGCATCCGCGACTCGGATTACATCAGACATCTGCGCTACATCATGAACGCGGAGTAGATTTGCGCCACCAGCGATCGCGCTACAGCAAGTAGCAGCCGTACCCCAAACTCTTTCTTTGGGGTCTTTTTGATTCAGAATCTGACCGATAAAACTTTTGCGCGATGTCCCGACTAGTATGGGAAAATTCAAGCTTTGAAATTCTGACAGTCGTTTGAGTAATTCTATACTTTGCGTTGCATTTTTCGCAAAGCCAATACCTGGATCGATAATGATGTTTTCCCTAGTAATTCCACAAGTTATCGCCCGATTTATTTGAGTGGTAAAAAAGCTAATTATCTCCCCAATTAAATCTTGATAATTAGTCAATTTTTGCATAGTTTTTGGTGTACCTTTAAGGTGCATAATAATTATTGGTACTTCCAATTTTGCTGCTGTGGTAAACATTTTTGGATCGAAAGTTCCACCAGAAATATCATTAATTAGATCTGCTCCAGCTTCTATCGCTTTTTCTGCTACTTCCGCTCTAGTAGTATCAATAGAAATAGGAATAGAGTCGTGTTTTCTAATCAGTTCGATAATCGGAATAACCCGATTGATTTCAGTTTCTAAGGTTACTTGCTCTGCCCCAGGACGAGTCGATTGACCCCCAATATCAATTATGTCTGCGCCATTTTCAATCATATACTTAGCTTGACAAAAAGCAGATTCAAGATGATTAAATTCTCCACCGTCGCTAAAACTATCAGGTGTAATATTGAGAATTCCCATTAAATAGGTTTTTTCGTGCCAGTTAAAAGTAAAGTCTTTTTTTGGCAAAACTAGAGATTTTAATTTTTGGTTCATAAGTTAATCACTAAATTATTCCGATGAACTACGGTTTCTGCCCCCACGTAACCTAAAATAGAGCTAATCAGATCCGAACGTGTCCCTTTGATCTGGGCTATTTCTAAATGATTGTAGTTGACTAAACCCCTAGCAACTTCTTCTCCAGCTTCATTACAGAGTTGTACGGCATCAGAACTAGCAAACTCTCCTTCTACCTTGATAATTCCTGCTGGTAGTAAAGATTTCCCATTTTTAGCGATCGCCTTAACTGCGCCAGTATCTAAATAGAGTTTTCCCATCGGAATCAAACCATAAGCAATCCAACGCTTCCGCGCATTATCCGTTTGAGATTGGGGTTCAAATCGAGTTCCTAAAGGTTCTCCTTGCAATATTTTAAGAATATTATGCGGTTGTTGACCTTGGGTGATCACCATTGTGACACCAGAACTAGTAGCAATTCTCGCTGCTGCTAACTTAGTCGCCATTCCGCCTGTTCCCCAACTCGAACCACTACCCCCAGCAGGAACTTGTAGTTGATTAAATTCTTCTTTCGCTACTAGATCGATCGGTTTAGCATCGGGTTCAATTCTGGGGTCGGCAGAGTAAAGTCGATCAACATCTGTAAGTAAAAATAACCAGTCTGCCTGAATCAAACTCGCCACTAAAGCGGATAAAGTATCATTATCACCAAATTTTAATTCATCTGTGGCGATCGTATCATTTTCATTGACAATGGGAATTACCCCCAAATCTAGTAGTTCAGTAAAAGTATTAGAAGCATTAACATAAGAATTGCGTTCCATCAATTCTCTACGAGTCAGTAAGATTTGGGCAATAGGTTGACCCAAACTACTAAATAAGTCGTCATAAATCCGCATCAGTCTGCCTTGTCCGACTGCTGCTACAGCTTGTTTGAGTGCCATTTTACGGGGTCTTTCTTTTAGGTTGAGTCTCATACAACCGACACCTACTGCACCCGAAGATACTAAAACTATACGATATCCTTCAGAGCGAAGTTTGATTAGGGTTTCGACTAAAGCAGCAATAGTGGCGATCGCAATTTGCCCTGTGGCTTGGGTCAGACTAGAAGTACCAATTTTAACGACTATTGTTGGAGAATTTTCACCCATTCAATCAGTTATTAGTAATTAATTATCTAATTATCTTCGTTTGCGACCCTTGAGCGACAAATAATATACGCACCCGCTTTATCTAGTTGCAGGTGCGTTATTAATAAGTCAGCCTTTTATCTTTTATAAAGTTGGCTGGCGGTATTGAAATTGACTTAACTAAAGTAATTTGAACTTTTATAAATTTGCTATAAGAATAATTTAGCACTGCTAGACAGAAAACTCTGACTAACTTAATCTTTTCTTAAGAGTTTTTACTGAGGGACTCGTGTTAAAGCTTGGCGTACTACCTGAGAATTTGCGGAGGGAAGATGAGCATTTTCACTGAGATATCTTTTCCAAGCTTTTGTTCCTGGTTGTCCTGCAAAAATTTCTAGCATGGGACGAGTTAGAGTATTTAGCTTAACTCCCTGACTAAGCCAGTAGTCGATGTAAGGCAACATGGATTCGACAACTTGATGACGAGTCGGAGGTGTATTGTTTTCTGCGTAGATATCCCGATCTACTGTGGCAAATAGATAAGGCTGATCGTAAGCAGCCCTGCCGATCATGACGGCATCGGTATAATTGAGACACTGGCTTACTTGCTCCATTGTTTTAATTCCACCGTTAATCTCAATAAATAGCTGGGGAAAATCCGTTTTAAGGCGATAGACATCCTCATACCTAAGAGGTGGAACGTTGCGGTTTTCCTTGGGACTTAATCCTTGCAACCAAGCTTTGCGGGCGTGGACGATAAAATGACGACATCCTGCTGCTGCAACGCTACTAACAAATTTTGCCATATCTTCATAGCGATCGCAATCATCAATGCCAATGCGATGTTTTACGGTAACAGGAATAGTCACGACTTGTTGCATCGCCCGAACTGCATCTGCTACCAATTCAGGTTGCGCCATCAAACAAGCCCCAAAATTACCATTCTGAACTCTCGGACTGGGGCAGCCAATGTTAAGATTTACAGCATCATAACCCCAATCTTGGGCTATTTTGGCACATTTAGCTAATTGTTGTGGATTATCTCCGCCTAATTGCAATACTAAAGGTTTTTCTTCAGGTGAGAATCCTAAAAGCTTTTGGCGATCGCCGTAAATAATCGCTTGAGTTGTCACCATCTCCGTATAAAGCAGGGTGTTACGAGTGATTTGACGCATCAGATACCGAAAATGGCAATCGGTGCGATCCATCATCGGTGCAATACTCAAAGGATTATTAGTTACTAGTTCAATTGAAGATTGCGATTTGGCACGATTAAAAATCGCAGCACTTAAGGTTGGCATAACTATGTTTCAAAGATGAAAGTAAGAGTATTATTTTAGTCTTCCAGAACGCAAAATACTCACAATTAACCATAATCCTAAAAAACTGGCAGCAGCAAACAAAATATTAGTAATTAAAGATAATTCTTGAGTTTGGGCGTTAGTAGAAATAATTGCTGCGCCCATAATCAGTGAACCTACCACAACACTAAAAGCTAAACGATTAGCGGAATCATCAATACTGCGTCGTAAAGACTCTAATTGTTTGAGATTAACATTCCATTGCAGAGTTTCTGTTCCTAAGCGGTCTAATAATAAATCAAATTGCCGAGGCGATTGTAAAGATAATGATTTTAAATCTAAAACCGTTCTTAGTAAAGTCGGAATTGGTGTATCACCAATTAGCTGACGGCGAAAAATATCGGTCATTAAAGGTTTGATTTCGGTGAGTAAATTTAATTCGGGATTAAGTTTACGGGCGACTCCTTCTAAGTTAGCCAAAGTCTTGGCAAATAAACCTAAATTACGAGGTAGTTGTAGTTTGTTTTTGCGCGCTAATTGTAGTATTTCATAAAAAACTTCACTAAAATTGATTTGCGACAGATTGAGATTATAGTATTTTCTTAAAATCAGTTCGTAGCTATTTTCTAACTTAGCTAGATCGGGATTGCGATCGCTTTGCGCTAGTTTTAAGGTAAGTTGAGAACAACGACTCGCATCCATATCTACTATGGCTAGTAACATTTCTGTGAGAAGTTGTTGCGTACGGGGGTCTAATTTCCCAACAGAACCACAATCAATTAGGGCGATTTTGCCATTGTCAAGATAGAAAATATTGCCAGGATGAGGATCGGCATGAAAAAAGCCATCTACTAGCATTTGTTGAAAGAAAGCCCGAAATAAGAGAGTTGTAGTTTGTTGGCGATTGTTTTTGGAGGCTGAAGTTTTTATCGGAATATCTGCATCAAGAATCGGTGTTCCTGTCAGCCACTCTAAAACTAATAATTTTTCGGTAGTAATATCCCAATAAATTTGCGGAATAACTAGTTGTTTGGGGTCAATCCAGTTACTTTTAGCCAAATTAAGCCGTAATTGTTCTGTATAGTTGGCTTCTTTGGTAAAATCTAGTTCTGCTTTAACTGCTTGAGTAAATTCTTCTGCTAGAGAGATAATATTATAGTCTTGTCCAAATTCAGTTAGAGCCACTAAATCGGCGATCGCTTTAATTAATTTGATATCTTTATCAACAATCAGACCGATCCCTGGACGTTGTACTTTTAAAGCTACGGCTTCTCCTGTTACTAAAATAGCACGATGGACTTGGGCGATCGAGCCTGCTGCAATGGGTTGGGGATCGATCTGTTGAAAGACTTGGGTGATGGGTTGCGCTAATTCTTGATTAATTAAAGTTTCGATCTTGTCCCAAGGTACAGGAGAGACATTAGCTTGTAGGGCAGTCAGAGATTTAATGTATTCTGGTGGGAGTAAATCAGGGCGAGTACTGAGAAGCTGCCCCATTTTGACATAAAAAGGACCTAACTCAGTTAAAATTTTGCGAAATACCGCAGGAGGAGGGAGTTTGGGTTCTTCAGCTTCTCCTCTAATTAGTAAGCTTCGCATATAGCCCCAGCCATTACTGAGAACTATTTCTAAAATTTCTCTTTGGCGATCGCTTGTTTTAGTTAAGGAGAACACTTAAAGTAAATTAATAATTAATACGGCTCTATCCTAACTGATTCGCGTATTTACGGGTAGTTGAACTTTTTATTAAATTCGGCGTTCTAGCCATTCTTTACCACCAGGTAGATTGATCAAATTTTGCTGTACTATCGATAGTAAATCTTTAGCAGAGTATTGATAAGTAAGGTCAATTAAAGCTACAGCTATTTTAATAACTTGCAGTTTGTTAACTATTTCTTCTAATTGAATTGGGCTATAGATTCCACCACCAACTTCAATACTAGCTTCAATAATTGCTGCTTCTAAAGCTTCTTCTAGATATTCATGCCATTCATTTTGCTGAAGATAATAAGATTTTTTATTATCTTTTGAATTTAATTTTTTAAGCTGTCTTATAGAATCAGTTATGGAAGCAGCCCAAGAATTAGTTAAACGTTTTTCCACCTGATTTTTAATTAAGTGAATCAGCAATCGCACTAAATAAGATTCAATATTACGCAGAATTGCCTGTTTGTTCATGGCTTCTAATTCATCAACAATATCTAAGGCATCTTGATATCGTCCTTCAATAATACTTTGCTTAAGGGCAATTAATTCTTGAACCATTGTATTTTATTAAAAAACTAAAATTATACTGTTAACTATTAGGTGAGCATAGCTCACCTAATAAAATTTATAATAAATGTTTAAACTTCGGGTCTTTGCCTAATGATTTAACCACCTTTTTAATCTCTTGGGTACAGTTTTTATTAACTACTAAAGTAACTTTGCCATCTCTTACTACGACTACATCTTCTAAACCAATAGTAACAATTACTTCTGTATCATCACTAGCATAAAAAATTGAATTTTTAGTATTTTGACCCAAATGAGTCGCTAACTCCACATTATCTCGATCGCCTTTTAAGAGTCTTTCTACCCCATTCCAGTCCCCTAAATCATCCCAACCAAAATTAGCAGGTAAAACATAAGCCAATTGAGTCTTTTCCATCAAAGCGTAATCAATACTTAATTTTTCTAGTTCTGAATATGCAGATTTACCCTTTTCTAATAAAGGATTAATTATTTCTGGGGCGTGGTTTTGTAATTCTTCTAATACTACTCCTGCTTGGAAGATAAACATCCCACTATTCCAGCTATATTTACCAGTATCAATAAAACTTTGGGCTGTAGTGCAGCCAGGTTTTTCGGTAAAGCGACTTACTTTATACACGGGTAAACCCTCAAAATTACCCTTCTCTTCCCCTTGTTCGATATAACCATAACCAGTTGCAGGTTGATTCGGTTTAATGCCTAAAGTCACGATACAAGGTTCGGCTAAAGCTTGTTGTGTGGCAGCTTTGAGCGTAGTTTCATAGGCAGCGCGATCGCCAATCCAGTGATCCGCAGGAAAAAATCCTAAAATCGCCTCTTTACCATAGCGTTTAGCTACTTCCATAGTTGCCCAAGCTACTGCTGGGGCAGTATCTTTACCTTCTGGTTCGATCAGTAAGTTAGACTCTGGTAAATTGGGCAGTTGTTCTCTAACTCCATCAGCAATAATTGAGGCAGTAATCACCCATAGATTGTCCCAACCTGCTGCTAAATCTAGTAAGCGATCGGCAGTAGCTTGCATCAGACTTCTACCACTACCGTCTAGAGATAGAAATTGTTTTGGTCTTTGGAGACGACTGACAGGCCAAAAACGTTCCCCTTTGCCCCCAGCTAAGATAATGGGAATTAATTTTGTGTTCATTGAGATTTTCCCCAAATTATGGTGTTTGCACCAATACTATACCGACAAGAAATCAGAATTGCGCTGGTGCGATCAATGATTTTTGGATTATCAAATAATTTTGATTTCTAATTTATTCCCGTCCTGTTTTGTGGTAAGATTTTGTCGCTTAAAGATAGCTATATTGTTTTGTCCAAAACTGAGCCAAAGCCGACCAAAACTTATTTTTCTCAACGTTACTCGCTAATTTTGCTGAACTGGAAATTACCACTAGCCCTAATTGTCGGCACTGTTTATTCTGTAGCAGAAATAACTATCGCGATCGCAGCTAATCCTCAACTAGAAGCGATCGCCCGTCAAGTCACCGTTCGCATCGCAGGAGAAAATAATAGCGGTAGTGGCGTAATTGTCGAACGAAGCAACAAGACCTACTATATTCTGACTAACGCTCATGTAGTCAATAAGTTAAGCAAATATACGGTAATTACTCCTGATGGACAAACTCATCCCGTCAGTAATATTGCCAAATTACCCAATCTGGATTTAGCCCTATTATCGATAAAAAGCGATCGCTCTTACCCTGTAGTCGAAATTGGTAGTACAGATAATTTGGCGATCGGTCAACAGCTTTATGTAGCAGGATTTCCTCGTTCTGGCGGTTCTCTCAGACAGTTTATTTTTACGGGAACCGAAGGAATGCTAACCGAAACTGGCACGAAACTACCTCTCGGCTATTCTCTCACCTATACTAATCTGGCTCGTGCGGGGATGAGTGGCGGTCCAGTTCTTGATCGCCAAGGTAAACTAATTGGGATCAATGGCGTAATCCGAATGCCAGGCAATACAGAGCAAGTTGTAGCTTCAGGTATTAAAATCGAGCTTTTCCTCAACTGGCGTTCTAGTTTGGGCATATTTACTGATTCAGAGCCTAACTCTCCTTCTCCTTCCACAACTACTAAGGTAGAGCCGAGATACAGTTATCGCCTTGTTAGAACCATAGGCGATCGCGAAAGTCAGATAAATGCTGTAGCAATAAATCCAGTTAGTGGCGCGATCGCCCTCGTTCACAGCAATGGTAAGATTACTCTTTGGGATGCCAATACGGGTAGTCTGATGAAAAGTTGGCAAGGTCACGACTCAGCCATACAGGCGATCGCTATTAGTCCTGATGGTAACGTATTAGCTAGTGGAGACGAACAAGGTGTGATTAAGCTTTGGCAAATAGCCAATAGTCAATTATTAAATACGCTTACGGGACATCAAGCTACAGTTGCGAGTTTAGTATTTAGTGCCGACGGTATGACTATAGCTAGCGGTAGTTGGGATAAAACCGTTAAAGTTTGGGAGACAAAGGGGAATCTTCAACATAGTCTAACGGGTCATTCTCAGTTAGTCAGTTCTGTTGCGATAAGTCCCGATGGTAAGACGCTCATCAGTGGCAGTCAAGATACTACCATCCGTCTTTGGAACTTAGCTACGGGAAAATTAATTAATACTCTCAACGGACACGCTTTATCGGTTTTATCTTTAGCGATAAGTCCCGACGGTAAAACTTTGGCTAGCGGTAGTGGCGAAGGGAAAATTGCCGTTTGGGATCTTACCACCAAAAAGTTAACCTATGCTTTACAGGGTCATACCGATGGCGTCTGGTCATTGGCGATCGCATCCGATAATCAAACTCTGTTTAGCAGTAGTTGGGATAGTACTATCAAAATTTGGGATTTAGCGACCCATAAACTGCAAAATACCCTCTTAGCTCACGATGGCTATGTA
>DAXETX010000138.1:0-10835 GCA_051155735.1 Xenococcaceae cyanobacterium | reverse complement strand
GGTTTAGTGCAAATTTCTACCGCACCCGATTCTAATCTTTATGCTGCCGATTTAGTTTCAGGACAAATTATCCGATGGCGTTTTGATGAAACTCAAACTGCTTCAGATTTGATAATTGATAACCGAGCCAGAACTCCAAACCTGAGAACAAGAGCCACCGATTTTCTGTTAGCACAAAGTTTTTAAGCAAATTTTTGGTTCTTTCTAATAGTCAACTGTACGTTACAAAGTGATTGAAAAATTAAATGCTGGTTAACAGGTCTTTTTCCTAAAATAAGGTTATGCCATCCTTAGATATTTATCATGATTTAGTTAAAACAGCATTACAGACTGAAGGCTGGACAATCACTCACGATCCATATTTTTTAAGTGCAGGCGGAGCAGAATTATATATTGATTTAGGAGCAGAAAAACTTATTGCTGCCATTAAACAAAATCAAAAAATAGCTGTTGAAATTAAAAGTTTTCTGGGCAAATCTCAAATTACCGAATTTTATAGTGCATTGGGGCAATATTTTACCTATCAGCAGGGGCTAAAAATAGCTGAACCAGACCGCGAACTTTATTTAGCTATTCCTAAAATAGCCAAAAATGAAGTGTTTTCTCTCACCCTAACTCAACAATTGATTGCCGAATTAAAAATTAAATTGCTTGTCTATTCTCTTTCAGGAGAAATTGTCTCATGGGAACTGAAGAATTAGCCACTATCATCAAAGAGGGTTTAACCCAAAAAGTTAAACTGACTAACTTCAATAATGCCGTAGAAGCACAAACCGTCTTCGATTCTCTATCTCATCGCTACAGCCTCTTTCATGTTGGTTGGATTAACGACCATCGAGTCTTTGGATGTGTTTTACATATTGAAATCAAACAGGATAAAGTTTGGCTTCATTGGGACGGGACGGAAGACGGTTTTATTACTTATCTAGAAGAACATAATGTACCCTCCTCTCAAATAGTACAAGGTTGGCTACCGCCAGAAATGAGACAACACACTCCTTATGCGATGAATTAACTAAATTGTTTGCAACATCTCTCCTATTTATCCAGATAGGTCGCAAGGTCAGCAGTACCAACTTTACAATATATCTAGGTTAAGAATATCTGCGATCGCATTATCTATTGATTATGGAACTACATCTTAAAATTTGGCGACAGTCTCAGGCTCAAGCTACGGGAAAATTTGTTAACTACACTTTATCGAATGTACATCCTGATATGTCTTTCTTAGAAATGCTCGATGTACTCAATGAACGACTAATTAAAAACAATCAAGAACCTGTAGAGTTTGACAGTGATTGTCGTGAAGGAATCTGTGGTTCTTGTGGCATGGTAATTAATGGGATTGCTCACGGTAAGCAAAAACTTACTGCTGCTTGTCAGTTGCATCTGCGTTCTTTTAAAGATGGAGAGACAGTTGTAATTGAACCTTGGCGAGCTAAAGCTTTTCCGGTGATTAAAGATTTGGTAGTAGATCGCTCGTCTCTAGATAGAATTATGGTTGCAGGTGGTTATGTTTCAGTTAATACAGGGGCAGCACCCGATGCGAACTCGCTTCCTGTCGCCAAAGTAAACAGCGATCGCGCTTTTACTTATGCTGCTTGTATCGGTTGTGGGGCTTGCGTTGCAGCTTGTCCTAATGCTTCTGCTTCTTTATTCACTGCTGCTAAGATCTCCCATTTAGCACTACTACCCCAAGGACATCCCGAAAGAAAGCTAAGAGTTAATCAAATGACGGAACAGATGGCACAAGAAGGCTTTGGCGATTGTTCCAATCATGGAGAATGCGAAGCGGTTTGTCCGAAAGGGATTTCTCTTGATGCTATTGCGATGATGCGTCGCGAATATATTATGTCGCAGTTTTAATGATTAGTTTAGTTATCCACCACTGACAGGAGGAATCAAAACCACTTCATCACCATCATTAAGGATGGTATCAGCCTCAGCAAATTGTAAATTGACGCCAAAACGAGTTACATCACGCCACTTTGCTAATTGTGGTTTTTGCGTTAGTAAATAATTTAGTACCTCACCCACAGTCGTGTCAGAGGGGAAATTTAATTGTAGTTCGCTTAATTTGTAAGCTTCTTGATAAGCAGCAAATAATTTGATTGTTACCTCAATAGAAGAGTCTGACATAAAAACTAATTACTAAATTATTCTTCGACACGATAGCCAAATTCTGCTAAACGTAATCTTGATTGTCGCCATTTTGGTTCAACTTTGACAAACAATTCGAGATAAACTTTACCAGCAATCAGTTTTTGAATTTGTTGACGTGCTGCTGAACCTATTTGCTTGAGCATACTCCCTTTATTACCAATAATAATTCCTTTTTGAGAGTTTCTTTCGACATTAATTGCTGCAAAAACTTTAGTTATTTTGGGAGTTTCTTCAATGTTTTCAATCGCAATAGCAACAGAGTGAGGAATTTCTTGTCGAGTTTGCAATAAAATTTGCTCTCTGATTAATTCTGCCATAATAAATCTCTCTGGCTGATCTGTCACTAAATCTGGAGGATAATAATAAGGTCCTGTTTCTAGATTTTCTGCTAAAATATTTTGCAAATTTTCCGTTCCTTCCCCTGTGGTTGCCGAAAATTTGACTACTTTCCAATTAGTATCTTCAATTAATTGTAGATAACTAGCATCGAGTTCTTGGGCATTATTGTGTTGTAAATCGATTTTGTTAAGTCCTAAAATTATCGGGGTTGGACTATTTTTTAAAAGGTCAATAATAAAGCGATCGCCTCCTCCTGATGGAGTGGAACTATCAACGACAAATAAAACTAAATCTACAGCATTAATTGCTGCTTGAGCATTTTTAACTAAGACTCTACCTAATTCATGATGTGGTTTATGAATTCCAGGAGTATCGACAAAAATAATTTGATATTTAGCAGTAGTTAAAATCCCTTGCAATCGATTACGAGTTGTTTGAGCTACAGGAGAAGTAATCGCTACTTTTTGTCCGACTAGCTGATTCATGAGAGTAGATTTACCTACATTAGGTCTGCCAATAATTCCCACAAAACCAGACTTAAAATTTTCGGGAGCAATCGGAATCATCCCTTGAATTTCATTCATTATCATTAAATAATTTATCTTACTAATATGTCCAAAACGTATTCTCCTTGATTAACACATTGGTTAGTAGCTAGATCGAATACTAAACCAGCAGTTTCTGCATAAATATCAATCAATTCTGGTAACTGATTTTTTTTGTTAAAACTTAATATTTGATAAAGGCGATCGCCCTTATTCACCCTTGTCTTTAATGGTAGTCTATTTTGAATCATGCCACCGCGAGATGCATAATAGCTTTGAATCGCATCTTTTTCAACTAATTTAATATATTCCCTCTCTACTAAAGCTTCATTACTCAAGACTTTTTTATAGGCTAAATAGTTTTTAATTCCTTTGACTCCTCTAGCAACCGATTCAGGATTCATCGTCATACCCGAACCTAACTCTAAAGTCCAAGATTCTAAGTCAAATACAATCTTTTTGCCTAATTTTTCTAGCTCTGTTTCTAGTGCTAACCAAGGTTTTAAAAAAGCTTCATCAAAAGCATCTCCATCATATTCAGTCATTAAAATGCCATATTCCAGCAAAAAATATTTAGCACTTTGTTCTCTTGTCGCAAAGCAAAACAAAAAATCTATCCCTTGATTACTAGAACTATGAAGATCGATGACATAATCAGCATCTAAAGCTAAAGATTGTAATTTAGCTCGATATTGTTCGCTAATAGTACCACTTTGAGGCTGCTGTAATTTTGCTAATTCTGTTTGCCAAGCAGCGTTAATCTTGGTCCGAAAATTATGTTGAATAACTGCTGGTTCATTGTCTATTTGTGAGTAGGCAAACTCGGCTAAATCCTCACATTCTTTTTCATAGTCCCAAAAAATCCGATTCCAATTTTTGCCATCATAACTATTAAAGCGACCTGTAGCAAAAAAATGACTTCTTTGATTTGTTCCTAAAGGATTACATACTGGAACTAACCAAATTTCTCCTCGAATTTCATTAGAATCCAAAGATGAAAAAAATGTGATTAGTTGGTGAATAACTGCATTACCAACAATTTCTGCGCCATGAAGATTTGACTGAATATAAACTTTTTTTCCTGGTTGGTTGCCCACAAATTTATACACCTGTAAAGCTAAAACCTCGCCAGATGCTAATTGTAGTAAATCATGGGTTGAAATAAGAGGAAACATTAAAATTAAATCACGAAAACAGGTACTAAAAAATCTTGAATAGTAATAGGTGATTTTCGAGCAATTGTGTATTACTGATTTTAGATTGACAAAAAAAACAACTGAGCTTAAATTTTCCCCAATCGATAATCAATAATTAGTAGTTAATCATCAATAACTAACTACTAACCGCTAACTAATTTAAAGCCTCAGCAGTATCAGGAGAATTAGCCAATTCAGCTAACCTTTCTTGCTGATCTTGAGAAATACAAGATTGAATCATATTTTCAATATCCCCTTCTAACGCTCCAGCAAGAGTAAAATTTTGTCCCAATCGATGGTCGGTAACGCGATTATCTTTATAGTTATAGGTACGTATTTTCTCAGAACGCGCCCCTGTTCCTACCTGCGATCGCCTCATCGAAGTTACAGCTTCTTGTTGTTCAGCCAGTTTCATGTCATAGAGTTTAGCTCGCAAAATTTGCATGGCTCGTTCTCTATTTTGTAATTGCGATCGCTCTTCAGTACAAAAAATTCTAATTCCTGTCGGTTTGTGAATTAAATCTACTGCGGTTTCAACTTTATTGACGTTTTGTCCGCCAGCACCCCCAGAACGAGCGGTTTTCATTTCGATCTCAGTAGGATCGATTTTAATTTCTACATCATCTACCTCTGGCATGATAGCGACTGTAGCCGTCGAAGTATGTACCCTACCACCAGCTTCTGTCACGGGAACTCTCTGAACGCGATGCACTCCTGCTTCAAATTTAAGCTTACTATAAACTGAGTCTCCTTGAATTTCGAGGATCGCTTCTTTAAATCCTCCCATATCAGCTAAAGACTCACTCACTAGTTTAACTGTCCAGTTTTGCGATTCCGCATACCGCGAATACATCCGCACCAAATCACCAGCCCAAATACTAGCTTCGTCTCCCCCTGTCCCAGCGCGAATTTCCAACATAATATTCTTATCATCATTCGGATCGCTTGGTAACAATAAGATTTTAAGTCGCTCTTCTAGTTGCGGAATTGTCCCTTCTAACTCTTCTATTTCCATCGCAGCCATTTCCTTCATTTCTGGCTCGCCAGCAGATTCTTTAAAAATTTCTTTAGCTTCTGCTAATTGTGCCGTAGCTTCCTTCCATTCTCGATAGGTATTAACTGTCTCTTCGAGAGAGGATCGAGCTTTGGCAATTTTTTGTAACTCATCTGGGTTAGTCGCAATATCAGGATCTCCCAAGCGACGGGTTAATTCTTGATAAGTTTGTTCTACTGATTTAAGTTTTTCTAATAAATAGGCTTCTGCCATAATCTTTAACTCCTAACATAAAAAAATCAAAATACAACGAACCCAGCAGTCAAAATTACTAACTGCTGGGTCGATCAATTTATTTAGTTGGCTATTTTTCTTGAGTCGCATCAGTAGCATTGCTACTAGAATCAAGCATTCCATACTTACGTAAAAAGCGGTCAACTCGCCCTTCAGTATCAATAATTTTTTGAGTTCCAGTAAAATAAGGATGATTTCCTGACCACACATCAACGTGAATTTCAGGTTGTGTAGCACCAACAGTCATTACAACTTCGCCATTACAAATAACTTTGGCATCAGGATACCACTTAGGATGGATATCTGGTTTAGGCATAATAATTGTTCCTCCTAAAAATAATTTTAACGTTTAGAGTATTGCGGTGCTTTACGAGCTTTGTGTAAGCCGTATTTTTTCCGTTCTTTACAACGAGGATCGCGAGTCAAATAACCTTCGATTTTGAGAGGCTGACGATTATTTGGGTCTTGTTGGCATAAAGCTCTAGCTACACCTAGTTTCACAGCATCTGCTTGACCTGTCAAACCACCACCATGAGCATTCACCAAAATATCATACTCATTTTCAAAGCCCAAAGTCTCTAAAGGAGCTTTAAGAGATTGGATATAGCTAGGAATTCGGTTGAAGTAGTCATTTCCTGGTATGCCATTTACTACTACATTGCCTTCTCCTGGGACAAGACGGACTCTGGCAATAGCAGATTTGCGCCGACCTGTTCCCCAATATACTGCCTGATCTTGATTTTCGGTTGCTTGCATTAGTTATCTCCTGCGGGAATTGTATTAACAGTTAGTGTTTCAGGTTGTTGTGCTTGATGGGGATGTTCTGTGCCAGTATAAACTTTGAGTTTAGTAAATAGCTTACGTCCTAAAGAATTTTTTGGTAGCATTCCTTTAACTGCTTTCTCAATAATTCTTTCAGGAATGCGAGCTTGAAGCTGGTCAAAAGTTTCGGTTTTCATCCCTCCTGGTCTGCCAGAGTGACGATGATAGAGTTTTTGTTGTCCTTTGCGCCCTGTAACTACTACTTTTTCAGCATTAATCACAACTACAAAATCTCCTGTATCCATATGAGGAGTATAAGTAGGTTTATTTTTACCCCGCAAAATCATCGCTATTTCTGTAGCCAGGCGACCTAAACGCTGTTCTGCTGCGTCTATGACGTACCATTTTTGCTCTAAAGTATCTTGAGTTGGTAAAGGCGTTTTATTCATTTCCTGATCTTTGGTAATTAGTTTTTTTTCTTAAAATCAATTTATGGAGCTAAGACATAAGTAGGTTGGGTATCAAACCAAATCGGTTTTGGGAAAGGGAATATCGGATAGCCAACTCGCAATAAACATAAACCTTTAGCTGGAGCGGAGTATTTAACTGCTTCTCGCTGTTGATTTTGCCATATTGCTTTAAAGCTTTCTAAGCTTCTTTGCCCGCTTCCTACCTCGATTAACATTCCCACTAACAGGCGTACCATGCCATACAAGAAGCCATCAGCTTGTATTTCTAAATAGAGAAAATAATCTTGGCGATAACATTTAGCTTCTTGGACATTAACCCAGGAATGTTTCCTAGCAGAACCTGCTCTTCTAAAAGCTGCTAAGTTATGCCGACCAATTAAAGGTGTCAAAGCAGACTGAATAGATAGTTCGTTTAGATTATTTTGATAGTAATGCCAAGCTATAGACCTAACAAATAAGTTGGGTACTTTACCCGTATATATTGTATAACGATAACGTCGCCAACTGGCACTAAAGCAGGCGTGCCAATCAGCAGGAACGGCAGCAGAAGCCCTAATTAAGATATCTTCTGGTAGTCTTGAGTTAAGTACCTTGCCCCATTTATGGGGTGGAATCGCACCAGAATATTCAAAATGTGCTACTTGTGCTGCTGCATGAACTCCCGCATCAGTTCTGCCAGCCCCATAAATGGTTACAGAATGACCGACAATAGAGGCGATCGCTGCTTCGATTTCTCCTTGAATCGTTTTTCCTTGGGGTTGTCTTTGCCAACCCTGATAGTGAGTTCCTAAATATTGAATTACTAGGGCAATTCTGGAAGCAGTGGGATTTGATAACTTGCCAGAGGTCAATTGCGACACCATCTATCCCCGATTTTGGCTAAACTAGCTCAATAATCGCCATTTCCGCATTGTCTCCTCGACGACGCTTGGTTCTAACAATCCGAGTATAACCGCCTTGGCGATCACCATAGCGATCGCTAACCGCTTTAAATAATTCACTCACCAATTCTTTGTCGTAAAGATAGGCTAAGGCTCTCCGTCTAGCTGCTAGAGAACCGTCTTTTGCGAGAGTAATCATGCGATCTACTTCTTGTCTAACCGCCTTGGCACGGGCTTGGGTCGTAGTAATTTGACCGTGACGAATAATCTGGGTTGCCAAAGAACGGAGTAAAGCTTTTCTTTGATCTGCTGGCAATCCTAATTGTGGTACTTTACATCGATGACGCATAACTGTGTTATTAATTACAACTTAATCTAATTTAGCTTTTACCTGATTTTTCTTGGGGTAAAGTGATCCCCAAGCGTTTTTGTAAGGCTTCTATAACTTCATCAGCGGATTTTTGACCAAAGTTTTTGATCTCTAATAGGTCTTCTTGGGTATAATCTAGTAGATCAGAAACTGAGTTGATCTGAGCCCGTTTCAAACAGTTATAAGCTCTTACCGATAATTGCAATTCTTCTATGGGAATTTGACTGGTGGGATCTTCGTCTTCGGGATACTCTTCTAGAATCTCCTCTAGAGTCAGGTCTTTTAATGGATTAAATAAATCGACGACAATTCCTGCTGCTTGGGATAAAGCTTCTTCTGGTTTAATACTACCGTTAGTCCAAATTTCCATAATCAGGCGTTCTCGGATATTAGCCCCATCAATACGGGCATCTTCCACGCTGTAGTTAACTTTAGTGACGGGCATAAACACAGCATCTATCTGCAAAAAGTCGAGAGAACTACCATCTTCCTTACCTCTTTCTACTGCTCGATAACCTTTGCCTTTCTCAATGCGAAATTCAATTTCTAAAGATGCTCCCTCACCAAGAGTTGCAATATATTGGTTGGGATCGATTATTTCTACTTCAGAAGGTAAAGAAAACTGATTTGCCGTAACAGTGCCTGGTCCATTAGCAGTTAACCGTCCTATTTGAGGTTGATTGGTATAGCTTTTGAGAACTATCTCTTTCATGTTGAGAATAATCTCTAAAACATCCTCCCTAACCCCTTCGATTGTGGCGAATTCATGAGTAGCAAAGCCAAACTTATGTTCTTGTTTGCTCTCATCTTTTGCCATCCCTCCACCAATGCGAATTGCTGTGACCGCAGCCCCTTCGAGATTGGATAATAAAACTCGGCGTAAAGCATTGCCTATAGTTGTTCCCTGACCACGTTCGAGAGGCTCTAAGACAAACTTACTATATTGGTGCTGATTTTTTTGTGTTTTAGATTCTACACATTCAATTTGAAATTGCGCCACAAATTGACCTCCCTTCCGTTTTACAGCGATTAATTGTTACTTTTAAGTTTTGCTGAAACTTTTCTCTAATCGCTAGTGATTGCAAACTTGAATTTATACCCTACGCCGTTTTGGAGGACGACATCCGTTATGCGGAATCGGAGTAACATCGCGAATTAGGGTAATTTCTAATCCTGCTGCTTGCAAAGCTCTGATTGCTGTTTCACGACCAGCACCAGGTCCACTAACCATAACTTCTATTTGACGCATCCCTTGATCGATTGCTTTTCTCGCAGCACTATCTGCTGCTGTTTGCGCAGCAAAGGGAGTCCCTTTTTTTGCTCCTTTAAAGCCACTAGCACCAGCAGAAGACCAAGATACAGCATCTCCTTTACTATCAGAAATGGTCACAATGGTATTGTTAAAAGTAGATTGAATATGGGCAATTCCGTTGGGAACGTTTTTTTTCTGTTTTCTTGCACCGCTTTTTTTCTTGGGTTGCGCCATTTTATTTTTAATTGGAGTAAAATGTACAAAATTTGGCAGAGTCGATTATTTTTTAGCAGGTGCTTTTTTCTTACCTGCTACGGTTAACTTTCTGCCTCGGCGAGTGCGAGCATTCGTCCGAGTTCTTTGACCTCTAACTGGTAACCCCATACGATGCCGACGACCGCGATAAGTACCAATATCAGCTAACCGCTTGATATTCATTGCTTCCCATCTTCTCAAGTCTCCTTCAACTTGATAGTTGGCTTCAACATGAGCGCGCAATTTGGCTACTTCTTCATCTGATAAGTCTCTAACTCTAGTGTCAGGATTAACTCCTGTTGCTGCTAAAATAGCTTGAGAACTAGATAGTCCGATACCGAAAATATAGGTCAGCCCAATCTCCACGCGTTTGTCACGGGGTAGATCGACTCCAGAAATCCGTGCCACGGGGTTTCTCCTTTGTTTATTGGTTTACTACTAAAAATTTGGTCGATTTTGTTTTAGCTAACTTAACCCTGACGTTGTTTATGCTTGGGGTTAACGCAAATCACCATGACTCTACCGCGTCTGCGAATGACACGGCATTTTTCGCACATTTTTTTGACTGATGGTCTAACTTTCATCCCTATTTTGGGCAACACTGCAAGCTTATAATTATATTTATATTTCTGTACTATGTCAAGAACTATTAATATAGTAACAGAATCGAATTGGTTTGTTTGGTCTTAGCGATTTTTTAACCGATAAGTAATTCTGCCTTTGGTCAGATCGTAAGGGGTTAACTCGACTTTAACGCGATCGCCTGGTAAAATTTTGATATAATTACGGCGAATTTTGCCCGAAATATGGGCTAAAACATTAAACCCGTTATCCAAATCTACCCGAAACATAGCATTGGGCAATGATTCGGTAACTGTTCCTTCCATTTCTATTAAGTCTTGTTTAGACAAAATTAAAACCTCCCGATTTTATTTATTGGTGAACCAAGATTAATTAGTGGTCGATAATGGCTTTCAAAGAAGCGGTAACTTCTTCCATCGCAGCATCTCCATTCACGACTTTGAGCCGATTGCGTTCGCGATAAAAACTAATTACAGGTACTGTATCTTGGTGGTATATTTCTAAACGACGGCGAACTGTCTCTTCATTATCGTCCTGGCGTTTTCGACCTAAAAGTCTCTCGACTAACACCTCATCTGGTACTGTTAAATTTAAGACGTAATCAGCAGGAGCATTTAATTCTGCTAAGAGTTCTTCTAAAAAAGCAGCTTGAGTCACATTCCGCGGAAATCCATCTAGAATCCAACCTCGTCTAGTATCAGGTTGACTCAAACGTTCCTTAATTAAATCTAA
>DAXETX010000137.1:0-9271 GCA_051155735.1 Xenococcaceae cyanobacterium | reverse complement strand
TAAAGACTCTCATAAGCATCATCTACTGTATCATCAAGTTGTTTGATGCTTTTAGCGGTGTTTAAATCTAAGTCGGCTAACGCCACAAGACTAGTTGCTAACATCAATTGAGCGTGTTCTGACATTTCGGCAATTTCATTTATGCAGGAATGAGTGGGATATTTAACTAATTTAACCGCCATTTCCGTTAAATCTTGAGCATAATCACCAATTCTTTCTAAATCTCGTACCAACTGCATCAAAGCACTTAAACAACGTAAATCTTGGGCGACAGGGGCTTGAAGTGTCATTAGTGTGGCGCAATCGAGTTCGATCTGACGATAATATCGATCGATGCGTTTATCAAGATAAATAATTTTCTGTGCAGCAGCGATATTTCTTTCAAACAAACATTGATGACTCATCCGAAACGATTGTTCTACAAGCGCGCCCATCCTCAGAACGTTTTGTTGAATTTTTTTGAGCGAACGTTCAAAATGTTTGTTTTCCAAGGGAGTAGTTTTGGGTAAATCAGACACTGAGGTTAATAATTAATTTAAGCTTTCTTGTATCTATAGATAACAAGAAAATTTGATTTTTTCGAGCTAACTTGTATCTGCTTTTACCAAATTTTTTAATTTTTGTCGTCTCTGCTCGATGGTAAAATAACCCGAATCCAAGCACCACCGTCTTGAGGATGATTTTGAGCTTCAATTGCGCCACCGTGAGCCTCAATAATCTGTTTAGAGATCGCCAAACCCAAACCATAGCCATTCAAAAGATTGTCAAGATCAAAGTTAGGACTACGAGTGCGAGATTTATCGCCTCGATACAACCGCTCAAAAATATAAGGTAAATCGGAGCCAACAAATCCCGATCCTGAATCAATAATATCAATTATGGCTTGAAAGTGATCGGTGTTGGTTGTCACAGACTCCATAGTTACGTTTACTGTAATTTCGCTGTTTGAGGGACTATGCTTGATGGCGTTATCTAAAAGATTTAACAATACTTGAATCAATCGCGCCCTATCGCCTTCGATAGTTGCAGTTGCAGCAGGAGTATAATTCAGGCTAACTTGTTTTTTGTTAGCTATCGGTTCTAGAGTTTGCCATACTGATAAAATTAACTCCGAAAGCTCTAAAGTTTCATCGTTAATGATCTGAGTCGGATCGTCGTGTAAACGAGTTATATCTAGCCATTCTTGGACTAAATTAGTCAGTCGGGTAGTTTCTTTCAGCATTTGTTCTACCCAGCGATGTTCGGGATTTTGGAGTCTTTTGAGGAGATTTTCTCCCACGAGAGAAATTGAAGTTAGAGGAGTTTTTAATTCGTGAGCTAAATCGGAAAAAGCGCGATCGCGTGATTGCGATAATTCGAGCAAAGGTTGCAAGTTAACTAAAAATACACCCACCTGATGATTCGATAAAGGAAAGCCATAACCTTTAATTGCTAAAGAGTTAACCATTTTTGAAGCAGATTGATCGCTAGTAATCGGCGGTATTTCGCCTGAATCAGTTTCTTCAGCCAAGATATATCTAGTAAAATAAAATCTCCACTCTTTTTCTTGTTTTTTTTGAGTTTTGCGCGTTTTTTCAACTAGTCGGTCGAGTTCGTAAGAGCGTACCAACTCTAGCAATAAACGAACTTGTCCAGGTCGCCAACGGTCAATTTTTAATAAAGCTTGTGCTTCTGCATTACACCAGAGTAACTGATTATCTTGATCGACAATTAAGTAACCAATCGGAGCTTGGTCGATTAGATTTTGCCAACTTGCTTGGGCTTGCTCCAGTTCACAACGTTTTCGATCCAAAAAATAGAGTTCTCGACGAATTAGAGACAGAGGCGGTAGGGAAACTGGGCGATCGCTATCATCAGAAAATACTTTAACAATCTTTTTAAGTTGGTTTCTTAAATAAAATTGTTGCCAGGCATAAAAACTTATCCCTAAAGCCAAACCAACAAAAAAATCAGCAGTAGCCATTACGTATTGCTCAATAAGGCATAATCTCAGACAGCTTAATTATTGCTACCCGCATTAACTACTATGATAAGACGATCTCTTTTCAGGGGATACTACGATTTCTTAACCAAAACGATAACCAAAACCCCGCACGGTAATTAGATATTCTGGTTGAGAAGGTTCTGATTCGAGTTTTTCGCGCAACCAACGAATATGAACATCGACTGTTTTAGTGTCACCGAGAAAATCAGGACCCCAAACTTGTTCGATCAATTGTTCCCGTGACCAGACGCGACGGGGATAGCTCATAAACAGTTCTAATAACCGAAATTCTTTGGGTGATAAATTAGCCTCAACACCTCTGACTACTACCCGACATTCTTGGGGAAATAAACTAATATCGCGATATTTTTGAACTGGAGTTTGAGATAAAGAAGTGTATTGTTGACGACGGAGTAAAGCTCGACAACGGGCAACTAATTCTCTCATACTAAAAGGCTTAGTTAAATAATCATCTGCCCCTACTTCTAAGCCTAAAACCCGATCTGTTTCACTACCTTTGGCACTAATTACCAAAATAGGGGTAATATCACCTTGATAACGCAATAAACGACAGATATCTAAGCCGTTAACTTCTGGTAACATCAGATCCAAAATAATTAAATCTGGCGTAAACCCATCATGGCTCAGTTCTTTACTCTGTAAAACATTTAGAGCCAATCTGCCATTATTAACGTTGCGGACTTCATAGCCTTCTTCCTCTAGAGTAACGACCAGCATATCTCTGATTAGGTCTTCATCTTCGATTAAAAGGATGCGTTTTTTTTGCCTCAACTCAGAGTTAGTATGATTAGTCTGAGGAATTTCGAGGGATATCATAAGTTAACTCTTTTACTCTCTCTGACCATATATACAACGAAATGGCACTCTTGTGTTAATCTTAATTTAAGCTAAATCTTTTTAACCTTTCCATAATTTTACTTTTTTTTGGCTTTCCAAGTGCCACCATAACGGTAATAAGGATTATCCTCACTCAGTTTTTGCCAACACTGACGACACACCAAAAACCATTCACCCGATAAATCGTATTGAATCCGATAACGAATCGGAACTATTTGCCTACAGCGATCGCAAGGTTTATTACCAGTCATCAGCGCAAAAAATTTGTTTATAAATAAACGTTACACATCAATCTCCGTGTCCCCGTGTCTCCGCGTCATAAAAAGTATTTCGTATTAGTTCCCTAGGCGTTGCTGATTTGAAGTATGAAATCGAAAGGTAATTTGTTCGTAGCTAATAGCTATTAGCTATTAGCTATTAGCTTTTTAATCGATCTACTCAATCGTTTTAACGATAGAATCATCCCTGGATTCAGCAACGCCGTTCCCTACTGTCCACCAAGCTAGTCCATAAGGTTGCGTTGGCTCATTAAGTTGGCGACGGTGATAGACTCGGATTTTATAATATCCTGAACTTTGTTGGGGCGGAACTGCACAAAAAATATGTTCGACGCTGTCTTCGGTACTCAAGGAAGAGCAAGTATTTCTAAGATTATTTTCCGCTTCTGCTGGCAGCAAATAAAGATCGAGATTATTTAACCCGCGATCGCTAAAAGTCTCTCCCAGATCATAGCGATCGTTGCGATTGCTGTCATTAAGCTTGACGAAGCGATCCCAAACTAAAGTAATCGCCACATGACTTCCTGGTGCTAAAGGGGATTCTAAATAATAATCTTGATAAGTATTTACTGCGATCTCGCCATAATTCCAACCAATTGCTGGGACATAATTATCTGGGGGATTTTGTCCGCCTCTAAATTGTTCATAAGCCCGAAAGACATTTAGTTGTCCTGTCCCCATTTCGATATCTAAAGGAATCCGCGGATTGACATAAGCATCAGAATCTAACCAAGTGAGATTTTTTTTACTCAGGATCGTCCGTTCCATGCCCAACAACAAGCCATCACCAGAGTCTTGAATTTTATCAGCAGAATTGAGCAATACCGCTTTCATCACTTCGTGACGGCGACTAGCCAAACTCCAATTGGGCAAACCTTGTCGCAAAGCGCGATCGCCAAATTCTTGGAGGAGTGCCACCGAAGCCGTAATGTGGGGGGCGGCAAAACTCGTGCCACTAACTTTTTCGACTTGTCCTTGCTCATTATGAACGGCAATTTGACTCCCAGGAGCGAGTAAGCCGATAGCTCGGCGATCGCCAGCATTGATTTCTTGTTTAATGATACTGCGTCCGATGCCTACAGGGAGGGAACTGAGGTTGGCAAAATCGACTTTAGTAAATTCGTCTTGACGTTTAGTGGTATAAGCAGTAGTGATCCCATTAAAATTGTCTGTAGGAATCGGAATTCCGCCTTGACCCTGGTTGCCTGCAATTACATAGAGCGTATTATGAACTCTCGACGACCAGTCGATACATTTGGTTAGTAAAGCTTTACCATCAAGAACCGCGTTTTCTCTAGGATCTCTTTCTAAAGACTCGCCAAAACTAAAATTAATCGCTCTAATATCTCCGCCATTTTGCAAAGCTACGTGCTGACTAGCCAAACACTCCTGGGGTTGACCACCTTCATTTAAAGAACCCACCGCACTAGCATAAAGTTTCGCTGCAGGGGCGACTCCTCGTAAAGCTTTATCATCACTAATCATCACTCCTGCTACCATCACCGCATGATTATCCACATGATCATTGGGCATTGCTAGCCGATCTCGAAAAAAAACTCTCTGGGGCAAGATTTTGGCGGTTTTATTTCCCACTTTATCAACCCCAAATTTTCCTGGTCTGCCAATTTCTACTTGACCAATGCCGATTTTACGCCCTAGTAAATTGTAGGGCAGATCGTGTAAGCGATGAGCCTTAATTCCTGCTGTGCCTGTGGAAAGATCGAGAGCCACTACAGGCGCAGCACCACCTGCGATCGCCAAAAAACCGATAAAAGAGATAATCTGATTCGTCATATTATGCTAATTTTGGGTCGGTTTACCCTACCTGAGAGGGTATTTTCCCGACTTATTTGCCAAAACACTTGCTAAATAAAATTAATTGAGTTACAAATAAAAGTAATCTCTCCATTCAATCCTAGTACTTAATCAATTTTATTGGCTTATTTGTTAAACCGACTTGAACGCAGAAAATTTAAGGTTGATAGTCGAGTTAGTTATTTACAGTAAAGCTTGAGCAAACACCGATCTCATAGTATATAGAGAGCCAATTTCTGTAGCCTTATGCGTTTTTAGTGTTGGTTGGCATCCCATAGAGTACCTAGTACGGCAGAGTATTTTGTTTATTTACATTTTCCCTTTATTTATAGTATTAAATCTATGAAGCAACAAACTATACATCCGATGGTCAAGTTACAACGTAAAGTAGCTTCCCTTGTCGAGTCAAATATTGTTCAACCTGAAGATCGGATTGGTAAAATTGCGCTTCTGTTTGGCAGCGATTGGCAATACTGGAAAAACGAACTGAGTGAATTTAATTTTTCCGTAAAAGATCCCATTCAAGAACTATTATCCGTAGAAGAATGGGACGAATAATTTTCCTTTAAAGACAATTCATCAGACTCTCCCCTAACTCCTTAGCACTTTGGTGGCGATCGCGAGGGTCTGATTGACAGGCTTGGTAAATTACCGATCCTAGCTTGTCAGATAAGTTAGGAATCCTAGCAAGATCAATTTCATATTTATTTTTTTGATAACGATAGTATTGCATTGGGGCTTTACCAGTTAACAAAAACACGATGGTAGTTCCTACGCCATAAATATCAGATTGAATACAAGGTTTACCGCTATATTGTTCTGGTGCGCTATAACCTTCGACGCCAATTTTAGTTTCTAGAGATGTTCCTAATTCTTTAACTGCACCAAAATCTAATAACATCAGACGACCATCCAAATTGCGCAGAATTAAATTAGCTGGTTTGATATCTCGATGTACTAGAGGGGGTTGTAAGTTGTGTAGATAGTCTAAAACCTGGCAAACTTGTGCCATCCATTTAATCGCTCTTTCACTATTAATCGCACCTCGTTGACGAATTAATTGTTCTAAGTTATTGCCATGAATTAACTCCATGACTAGATACTTGCGATTGTTCTCCACAAAAAAATCATAATATTGGGGAATATTAGGATGTTTTAATGATTTGAGGATTCTGGCTTCTCTAGCAAAAAGTTCCCTAGCTTTAGGAACACGAGCCATATTAGAATTCATTTCTTTTAAAACTGATAAAGAAGGCGTGCTTTGATTAGTTTTATGTTTATCCCAGACTAAGTAAGTCGTACCCATTCCGCCTCTGCCGAGAATTTTGAGCAACTGATAAGAACCGATAAATTTTTCTGCTTCTACAATCGGTTTACCGCAATGAATACAAAAAATACTCTCAGGCGGATTATTGCGATGATCGCATTTACTTGAGGTTGCTGCTGGCGCATCGGCTAAATCTGAAGGGTCTTTAGTTGCAGCAGTTTCTAGTTCAAAGCGAAACAAAGGTCCATTTTCTGCCAGACGAATCAAATCGCCATGATTGAGCTTAATTTGTTCGACTGGTTGGTAGTTGACAAAAGTACCATTAGTCCCTTGATTAATTAGTTGCCATTGAGCTTCAATCTGAGTTAGTTCCACATGTTTTCGTGAAACTTGAAAATAACCTTTTAAGACAATATCGTTGTTTAAGGCGCGACCAATGGCGATTACCGACTGTTCTAGAAATTGCCAATGTTGTAAAGGTTGATTAGTCTGTGGTTCTAGAAGGGTAAGGATGACCATGGGGAAAGTTAATTAGATTAGGGCAATGAGATTACAGTAAATCAGGTTAAATAACTTTATAATCATCTCTGGGACTCTGTTGCCGTATTCAAAAACTATAATTATATCGGACAATTGTTTAATTTAAATAACTAATTGCTGTTGAGCTATTTAGCACTACAGCTTTACTAGATACGAGGTTTGAGTTTAATTCTAATCAAAATTGCGGTGATATTATCGTGACCATTGTGTTGATTGGCAAAATCAATGAGTTGAGATAGACCAGATTTGAGGTCAGCACCAGAACTAATTAATGGTTTCAAGTAAGATTCGCCATGTTTTTCTAATAATTGATGATCGGAAAGTCCGTCAGAACAAAGTAGTAACAAACAATCTTCTTGAAGCTCAAAAAAGTCAATACTAGGACGAATATGCTTATTTTCTCTTGGTCCTAGAGCTTGCGTCAATTGATAAGCATCGGGACGACCATAGGCAATTTCAGGCTCGACACCACGGTTAATTTCTCTTTGTCCTACCTCATGATCTACTGTTAGCTGTTCTAAGCCTCGTTGGCGAGTCAGACGATAAATCCGACTATCTCCAACATGGGCGATCGCTAATTTAGTATCTTGAATCAAAGCCATTACCAAAGTTGTTCCCATTCTGCCACTACCAGAGCGAGAATTACTACTATTAATTTCACATAGAGTCTGATTGGCAAGCAAAATACTTTCTTTAATGGCTGCTTCATCGGGAAATGCTTCTTGCCAATGGGTCTGAAAATAATTTTGAATAGTTTCTACTGCCATCGCACTAGCAACTTCTCCTGCTGCATGACCACCCATGCCATCGCAAACTAAATAAAGATTACGAGCGAGAAATTTTTTATGGTTAGAGTTTTCTTGGCTAGTAACTATTGTGTCAATCCCAAAGAAGTCTTCATTATGGTCTCTTTGTTTGCCAATATCAGTGCCACTAGCATGGTCGATTTGGTCTAATTCCATCGGTAATAAGGCAGTAGGTTGCTCATCACTGTCTGTATCGTAAATAAAGCTGTCGTAAATTTCGCTTTCGGCTTCAGGGTCTTCTTCACTAAGCAATAGATGAAAATCGGATAATTCATCATAGTTATCGTCATCACTATTAATCGTAACTTCTACTACTTCTGAAGTAACTAATTCATGCATTTGAGCGCGAAATTGCTCGATAGTGGTTATTGTACCAGCGATCGCAGCTTGTAAAAGTTGATTTAATTGCTCATAATGAAATTGCGGCGAGTGGATCAGCCAATGTTGCAGTTTTTGGGCTAAATCCGAAAGCTTTGGTGGATAATTGGGGTTGTCCATATATAATTGTTGCAAACAGAGGGATTGATCTTCGTCTAAGCGTAAGTTATTCGCCACGAGTAAGCTAGTTGCACAACCAACTTGCGATAGAGGAGTCCACAACTTGGTAATTTCTTCAAGAGTCCACAAAAGCTGTAGTAAATCCAAGTTTGGTTGCGCCCAAACTTGACTGAGTAGTTGCCAGGGAGAACGATCCTCTACTAAAATAATCCCCTGACTTGCTTCTTGCCAAGCATCATATAGCTGAGGAATTACAGGGTAATGAGTTTGGAGTAATATATATGGCAATGCAATAGTTGGAATACCGATTATGTTCCAATACTCTGCTGTAGCCAGATAGGAACTATCGAGTTTTTGTGACAATTGAGCGAATAACTCTGGTTGTTGTTGTTGAATATTTTTCAAATAAGAAGGATTACGAGGCTGTTCATCTGTTACTTTAACTTGCAAAAAATTCCAATCAGAATCAACGAATAATGATTTATCGTCGTTTACTGTTTCAATACTATATCTTTGTTGTCCATCGAGATACTTTTGGGTTGCTGCTAAGGATAAACTAGAACTCTTAGACGTTTCTGGTTCTGGCTGAAGCTGAGAATAATTATGATTAGCATTTGGCTCTTCGCAAGTAGCGGTTTGAGATACCCCAACATTAGCTAAGGCTAGTTCTGGCTGCTGATTTTGAGCAGCGATTATGCCCCAAAGTAAAATTTTATTAGCAGTGCATTGCGGTTCAGGAAACGGAATATTCGCTCCGTATTGCTGAGAGTTAGTCTGAGCTAGAGAAGTGCCACATTTCTGACAAAAGTTATTACTATCTGGGTTTTCAAAGTGACAGTCGGGGCAAATCGGCATCTGATTCTTTTCCTACTATAATATTTTCTTAATAAATTGAATATTTTAAATTAGTACTATTTATAACAAATAATAATTGATGTAGTAAGGGCTACACTAGCGATCTTAGCTCATGGGATTTTTTTGACAATCCCTAATTAGAATTGAACGTTGTTGTTTCAATTTTACTCACAATTTTAAGGTTTACAAAGCATATTTTTGAGGATTTTTTAGCAAAAAGAGTAAATCTACTGATAACTATATCGACTTACTAGTAGGTCATTTTGCCGAATTCAATTGTATTGATGATTTTTCAGTAAAATTCCTCAAATAAAAATAATAATGTCACTAGAAATAACTAAATAAAAATAATACTTAAGTATGAATACTT
>DAXETX010000136.1:0-2887 GCA_051155735.1 Xenococcaceae cyanobacterium | reverse complement strand
GGTAGCTTTGTCGAAATTGGCAAGATAGGTATCTGGAGTAAGCAAAAGATCAAAGAGACAAGAAAAGATATTAATTACTATCCCTTTGACTTACTAGAAGTTTCTCAAGATAACCCTGGTTTAATCAAACAAATGTTCAAGGAATTAACCCAGCAGTTTAATCCGACTCAGAAAACTCCTTTACAACCCTTACCTTATCAAGAATTTCCTTTCACCGCAGCAGAAGCAGCATTTCGCTACATGGCTAGTGCTAAACATATTGGGAAAGTAGTTTTATCGCAAAACATCAGTCGGAATATTCATCAAGTTATAAATAGTGAAAGCAGTTATCTAATTACAGGTGGTTTAGGTGCATTAGGATTACAAGTCGCACAATGGTTAGTAAACAAAGGTGCAAAACAGCTGGTACTTGTTGGGAGAAATCAACCTACTGCAACAGCAATTCAAACTATTAAACAACTAGAAGCTACAGGCGCAAACATAAAAGTTATCCAGGGCGACATATCTAATTTTGCCACAGTACAAAACATTATTTCAGCTTCTCATCTCCCTGTCTCCCCTTCTACTTATCCTTTAAAGGGAATCATTCATGCTGCTGGTGTTTTAGATGACTGCTTACTACAACAACTATCACCAACAAGTCTAGAAAAAGTTATGTTGCCTAAAGTAAAAGGTGCATGGAATCTGCACCTCGCCACACAAAATATTCCCCTAGACTTCTTTATCTGCTTCTCCTCTATAACTTCTCTTCTCGGAACAATCGGGCAAGGTAACTATGCTGCTGCCAACTCCTTTATGGATTCACTGATGCAACAACGTCAAGCTTCAGGATTACCTGGAATTAGTATTAATTGGGGATTGTGGGAGTCAGGAATGTCTAATAGTCTCGCTGCAACAGCAAAAACCCAAATTACTCAACAAGGCATTGAAATACTAACAAGTGATCGCGCTTTACAAATTCTAGAAACAATCTTAACTCAACCAATCAACCAAGTTGCAGTCTTTCCTGTTAATTGGGAAAAATTTTTACAAGACAAGCCCAATTATAACCTCTATCAACGATTAAAACCCAAATCGAAACCAGTAACAACCTCTCGTAGCAAATTTTTACAACATCTAGAGACGATTCCTGAAAGCGATCGCTTTAAGACCTTTTTAGAATATATTCGTATTCAAGTAACCAAAGTTCTTGGGTTTAATGAGCCTGAATCTATCGATATCATAGAAAATTTTGGTGATTTAGGCATGGATTCTTTAATGGCAGTAGAACTTAAAAACCAACTACAAACCAGTCTCGATACTACTGTGCCTCTTTCTTTAATCTTTGATTATCCCACTGTTGAATCATTAAGTAATTATCTATTTTCAGTTAATACTAATCAACAAACAACTATCAGCAATCAACAATTAGCAAACAACCATCAACAATCAATAATCAACGAACAACCATCAACAAACGACAATCAGCAATCAAACATCAGCAATCAACCATCAACCATCAACCAAAACTAATCAAACCCGAATATTATCAATTTAAACTACTGCCTGAATATCTTAATTTAAAACAAGACTTAGAGCGTTTGAAAACAACAGGCAATCCTTTCTTTACTGTACATGAAGGAATTGCTAAAGATACCACGATCATCAATGGGCAACAACTAATTAACTATTCCCACTATAACTATCTAGGAATGTCTGGCGATCCTATAGTAACTCAATCTGCACAAGATGCGATCGCAGAATATGGGACATCAGTGTCAGCAAGTAGAGTTGTATCGGGCGAAAAACCTTTACATCGGCAATTAGAAGCAGAAATCGCCAATTTTCTAGAAACAGAAGACTGTATCGTCTATATTGGCGGTCATGCTACCAATGTTACTACTATCGGACATCTTTTTGGCGAGCATGACTTGATTATTTGCGACTCTCTCAGTCACAATAGTATTCAAGAAGGATGCAGACTATCTAATGCTACTAAGCTGGAGTTTCCCCATAATGACTATCAACAGTTAGCCAATATCTTGGAACAACATCGCTATCAGTATGAAAAAGTTTTAATTGCAATTGAAGGAATATATAGTACCGATGGAGATATTGCACCCTTACCAGAAATTATTACCCTTAAAAAACAATATCAAACCTTTCTCCTAGTAGATGAAGCCCATTCTATCGGTGTCTTAGGAACGACAGGAAGAGGTATCGGTGAATATTATAATGTCAATCGTGATGATGTTGACTTATGGATGGGTACATTAAGTAAATCTTTGGCTAGTTGTGGTGGTTATATTGCAGGATGTCAAGAATTAATTGAGTATCTTAAATATACTGCACCTGGCTTTGTCTTTAGTGTCGGCATGTCGCCAGCTAATACTGCTGCTGCGTTATCCGCGTTAAAATTGCTTCAACAACAACCAGAAAGAGTAGTTCGTTTACAAGCTAGAAGTAAATTCTTCTTGGAACTGGCTAAAAGTAAAGGCTTTAATACTGGTAATAGCCACAACTCTCCCATTATTCCAATTATTATCGGCGAACCACAAAAAGCGATCGCGCTGTCGCAACAAATGTTTACTAAAGGGATCAATGTTCAACCCATGATCTATCCTTCTGTACCTTATGATGCAGCGCGATTACGTTTCTTTCTCACTTCGCTCCATACCGAAGCGCAAATTGAGTTTACTTTAAATACTTTAAAGGAATTAAAAGCCTAAATATCAATAGCTGGCAATCATGATGGCAATTCTAGTAATTCTGGGCATTCTGTAACTGTAGCTTTTAGCAGTATTGAGAAAGTCTAGAGTGAATCAATTAATCAAGAGAGTCCCCATCATATCTACTTTTGTTCATCATACCAGTTATCAAGATGCTTGCGATCGCATTGCTTACTGGG
>DAXETX010000135.1:0-5827 GCA_051155735.1 Xenococcaceae cyanobacterium | reverse complement strand
ATCCATAAAAAAGATATATTCTCCTAAAGAGCGTTTGGTAGGGCGAGATTCGATTTTACTGAGATTGATTCCTTTAGCTGCAAAAATTTGCAACGGCTTGACTAAAGCACCAGGAACATTCTGGGGCAAACTAAAAGCTAGAGATAGATAGTTTCCCTGAGTATTGGTTGCTGAACCGATGACCAAAAAGCGCGTACAGTTATCAGGACGGTCATTAATTTGCGATCGCAATATGGGGATTTGATAAATTTCGGCGGCTCTAGCCGAGGCAATAGCAGCGGTAGTAGGATGATTTTTAAGAAGTTGTAGGGCTTCGGTAGTAGAGTTAGTAGGAACTAGTTGTACTTGAGGTAAATGACGCTCTAACCATTTTTGGCATTGTCCTAACGCTTGGGGATGAGAATAAACTGTGGTAATTTTCCCTAGATCGCTATTACAAGATAATAGAGAATGACTAATCCCAATCGTAAAAGCTCTTTGGATCTTGAGATTGGTTTTTTCCCACAGCATATCAAGGGTAATAACTACTGTTCCTTCGATCGAGTTTTCTACAGGTACAATGGCATAATGATCGTTAGCTGGTGTAGCTACTACTGAGTTTAAAGCTAAAGCAATACTGGGTTGAGCGGATAAAATCGCTTCTTGTTGTTGGTATTTTGCCAACCAATCTTTATAAGCTAAAGCTGCGGTTTCTGAGTAAGTTCCCGTAGGACCTAGATGAGCAATAGATATTTTCATAAAAATTTGTGACTCGCAATTGTTAAAAATTAAACTCGATGACTTAGATTACCAAAAGTAGCAAATATTTAACCGCAGTTCACAGTTTGTACCGATCTTGTGATTTGCTAAATCTCCATTGCCTGAAACGAAGTAATTTATTGTTAATTTTCAGGATAAATTTTTCCATATATATTTTTTTTTGAAGAACTGTAAACTAAGATGAATAGGTATCAAATGTTTAAGTTACTTCACTTATGTACACTCGTTTTACCGCTACAGAATCAGTAGATTTACTCGTAGAAGAAGCAGCTATTCCGATTCAACACTATTTGCGTCAGCCTCAAAGATTGGTAAGTGCGATCGCTAATCCCCAATTAATGCAGCAATTATCGGCAAATTTGTATGAACTGAAAATGCGTCCGATTAATTTCATGGGAGTATATCATTTTCAACCGATAGTAACCCTTAAAGTTTGGTCTGGTTCTAACGGGGCGGTGTATCTTAAGTCGGAAGCTTGTGAAATTAAAGGGATTGATTATATTAATCGGCGTTTTGCTTTAAATCTCAAAGGGATCCTCGCACCGCAAGAACACCAAGGTAAAACTTTTTTGGCTGGTCAAGCCGATCTGTTAGTAAGAGTAGATGTTCCAGCACCGTTGATGTTGACTCCTAAACCAATATTAGAAAGGACGGGAAATCAATTGTTAAAAAGTGTTTTGGGTCGCATCAAGCAAAAATTGCTCACTAAACTCTTAGAGGATTATAATCAGTGGGCAAAAGCCGAAGTCAAAGAAAATTCTCAAAATACTGCAATCAGAGATTTAAAGGCAACCTAGAAATTATTTAATTTTTACCCCACAAAATTATGGATTGGTGGCAGAAGCTTAATCAAAATCCTCTAGCCAAATTCGGAGCAATAATCTTAATTTTATTTTATACTTTAGCTATTTTTGCGGATTTTTTTGCTCCATATAAGTTTGATGCTTATCAGGTCAATGGTTCTTTACTTCCTCCGACACAAATTCATTGGCGAGATCGCGCTGGAAACTTGACAACTCCTTATGTATATCCGACAACTCAGGGTGCAACCGATCTAGCAACTGGCGATCGCCAAATTTTAGTTGATTACGATAACCCTGCTTCGATTAAGCTATTTGCCAAAGGAGCATCTTACAATCTAGGAGAAATTAGTTTACCTTTACCACCAGATTTTGAAACCGTAACGATCTTTCCTGGTATTCCCGTACAACGGCATCTTTTTGGTACAGTAGGGACAGCTAAAATTAATCTTTTAGGCACAGATGAACAGGGCAGAGATCAGTTTAGTCGGTTGTTGTTTGGCGGTAGAGTTAGTCTCTTTATCGGTTTAGTCGGAATTGCGATTTCTTTTCCTTTGGGAATGCTGGTAGGGGGAATTTCAGGTTATTTTGGCGGTTGGCTCGATGTGGGACTGATGCGCTTAGTTGAAGTACTAATGACGATTCCAGGAATATATTTACTCGTCGCTTTAGCAGCGGTATTACCTTCTGGCTTGAGTAGCGCCCAAAGATTTTTATTGATCGTGTTGATTACTTCTTTAATTAGTTGGTCGGGTCTAGCCAGAGTGATTCGCGGACAGGTATTATCTCTCAAAGAACAAGAATTTGTCCAAGCTGCTAAAGCAATGGGAGCAGAACCACTATATATTATTTTGCGCCACGTTTTACCCCAAACCGCTACCTACATTATTATTTCGGCAACCCTCGCAGTACCTGGATTTATCATTGCTGAATCCGTTTTAAGTTTAATTGGTTTAGGGATTCAGCAACCCGATCCGAGTTGGGGTAATTTACTTTCTCTTGCTACTAATGCTTCGATTATTGTGTTGCAACCGTGGTTAATTATTCCCCCTGCATTGATGATTATCACTACTGTTTTGGCTTTTAATATTTTGGGAGATGGTTTGAGAGATGTTCTCGATCCCAAAAGTTTGTCGTCACAACAAAGCTATAACGATGAACTTTAGAGCAAGCCAAACCAATTAGGATCGATATAGTTAATGCGCGCGCAAGGTTCTAAAACCGATAAGATAGTCTTGCCATAACTACGGCAATTGACTCTATGGTCTAGTAACGCCACAATTCCTTGCGATTCACGCAATGGGACTATCGCTTGTTGCAACATATTTAACGCGGTAGGTAACAGATAGAGGCGAAACCAGTCCTTACGCAGACGTTTATAATAGGCGACGCGACTCGCAACTAACGGATTTTCCAAAGAGGGTAGGGGTAAAGTTGTAATAATCAATAACTGAGGTGTGGGTAGTTGGTTTTGATGTTGTTGCCAAAATCGCCAACCTGTAACTAGTATGCCATCACTGGCTAATTCTGTTTCATCTATTTTGACCCGCGAACCAAACTGACCAGCTAAAGACAATCCTATTTGCCCTCTTAGAGGCACATCATCGACTAAAATTACTACTGGTTGCTTCGCACTAAAACCGACTAAAATGCGGACTTGTTCTAGTACGGCATCCCGAAATTCTGGAGTGTTAGGCAGAGGCAGACGCGAAGGTAAATAAAGGCGAATATGTTCGTATTGGCGATTGGGAGAAAATTTAACAAAGAGTATTTCTGGTAAGCCTAATTTCTGACGATAGATGGTATCATCAGAGTCATCAGCTAGAAAACTGCCGATTAAAACCAGAGGTTGTTGCTGCCAAATCGGACTTAAAGTCTCAGCAATTTCAATCGGTGCTAGATGGATCGTAAATGAGCCTGTGGCACTCTGTCGAGAAGTCCAAAAAATTTCAGCCTCAGAAGTTAGAGATAAATGCTGCCAAAATTCGGCAAATTTAGGACTTAATTCCTGATTTAAGGCTAATTTATCACACAAATCCTTTAAAATCGCTTTTTCTGACTCATCCAATAGATAACACTTGTAAGGATTAGGTGGATGAGCAAAAACAGCTTTGGTTAATTTGACTCTAGTATCGCGAATTAAATCTGCATATTCAGGGGTAGCTTGCAATAATCGATCCCAATCTGACCCTTCAAGGCTAATCGTCAATTGTTGTCTTGCCCAGGCTTCTAGGTCATCAGCCCCATCAATAATCGTGGGAATATTAGCAGGAAAACGACCTTCTTGGTACAGGCGATCGCTTAACCAGCTTTCAGGAGTAGTTAACAGTAAATTGATCTCTTCTTGCCATTTTGGACTACTGCGAATTTGTTTAGTAGTTCCTAACCACTCTTGTAATTGAGGAATTACAGTTTCTATGAGGTATTGTTGTCTGGCAATAGGAGTCACAATGATTACCGACCAGTCTCCCATTAAAGCAGGCATCAGATAACTCAGACAATATTTTTTAACGCTACTACCAGTTTGTAGCAAAGCAGGACGACCTAAGCGTAAAGCTCTAGCTACTAACCGCGCCATCGTTAAATGGTGTGGCCACTTAGAGGCGGATGTTTCGCGCAAAAAATCTCTGAGGGAAGAATGAACTGCTACTTCAATTACCATTAATCTAAATTAAAACTCTTCTTGAGGAAAGACACTAGGTCGCACTTCAATTAGTTGAACTTTACCGTTTCTAATCACCTCTATGGCTAAAATTTGTCCGATTTCGCTAGCTTCTACTACTTCTTGAACTTGTAAAGAGGTTTCCACAGAGCGATCGCCAACTTTGATGATAGTATCTCCAACTTGAAATCCTGCTTGTTCGGCAGGAGAACTAGGCACGACTTTGACAATCAGCACTCCTTTATCTTCAGTAATTGTAAAATCCAAGGCTTTTTGGCGGTTAATTTCTTGTTTGGCTTCAGGAGTCAGATTAACCATATGAACGCCCAAATAGGGGTGTTCTGCTTTACCTTTGGTAAATAACTGGTCGGCAATGCGTTGGGCGGTTTCAATCGGAATGGCAAAGCCTAAGCCTTGAGCGTCAGCCCGAATGGCAGTATTGATCCCTACTACTTCGCCTTGGGCATTAAGTAAAGGTCCACCAGAATTACCAGGATTAATTGCTGCATCAGTTTGAATAAATCGCACTCGCTTGTCTGGGACACCTACTTGGGAACTAGAGCGGTCAATCGCACTAATAATCCCGACAGTTACAGTGTTGTCTAAACCCAAAGGATTACCTATAGCGATCGCCCATTCCCCTGGGGTGAGATTTTCGGCTTTACCCAGAGTTACGGTGGGTAAATTCGTCGCGTCAATTTTTAAAACCGCTACATCAGTAACAGGATCGACCCCAACTACTTCCCCTTGATGAATTTGACCATCTCTGAGAGTAACTTTGACCGTTTTTGAACCTTCTACTACATGAGCATTGGTAATCAACCGTCCATCTTGACTAATAATAAAACCCGAACCTGTACCCCTTTCGACTCTTTCTTCTAAACCCTCTTCATCGCCAAAAAAACGCCGAAAAAATGGTTGGGTAAATTTTTCTGGTAAAGAAGAGGTCAATGGCCTAGAAGCATCAATCCGAACTACTGCTGGTCCGACTTTTTGGACTGCTTGGGCAATAAAGTTAACCTTCTCATCAAAATTTGCTAGTTGGGGTTGAGTTGCTAATCGAGGAACTGCACTAGAGTAGATAGGTCTTTCCACAACTAATGACTGTTGTTGACGATAACGACTACCTACAAAACCGATACCTGTGCCAAGTATCATTATGCCCAGATAGACACCAAGCTTGTTCGGTGATAAATTCATGTTTTCTTTTGTTCGCCTTGGGGGTTCTGCCTTATACAAATTATAAAACCGCCAGAGCAAACTGGTAGAGCTAAAGAGCGATTAATCTTGTGTTCAGCGGAGAACTGAGAACTCTAGCAAAAGTTTTTTAAGAGCTGATAAAGAGTTGACTTTATTTGTTAACTAAGCATGAAATATGTATAAAATACTGGTAACTTCGTAAACTTTATTCTCTAAAATTTAAGCAACATTTTGACATTATAAAGATTGAAAATATTTTAATTAAATTACGTAAATTTATAAATATTTACAAGTTATAAATATTCATAAATAATTATATTTAATTATTTATGATAAAAATTAAAATTTTTTGTATTTAGATTAACAAGCTAATTTAATTTTGGTAGTTTGTAAAACCAAACTAGGT
>DAXETX010000134.1:0-16037 GCA_051155735.1 Xenococcaceae cyanobacterium | reverse complement strand
CAAAAGTTAATCATTGCTCCCTTTCCAGACAAACAGCGAGGTTGTGACCAGTTTTTCTTTCAATCTTCTCCTAAAACCTCTTTGACAGCTAGCTTGTAAGCTTAACTTGTGACCAATGACTCGTTGTAAATTTCTGTACCAAATAAACTAGAGTTCAAGTGATACAAATTGGCGATCGCAAAATCCGCTTTTGAAACCTTTGCTGTGAGAGGATTACAGCCTTAGCGTTGTTATCTGTACACTTGCTACTCGGATGCCTTTTTAAATAATTCAATTACTCAAAAACATCTTCGGAAAAATCATCTTCATTTTCCCACTCATCAGAATCATCTTCGGAATAATCATCATCTTCCAATAAAGACACTTCAGACAAATCGTTCCAAGTGTCTTCTGTAGTTAGAGAAAAATCAGAATGTTCGGCGATTAGATCGTTTTCTATCTCGTAATCTTCCGCAACCAAACCATCTTCATTAACATATTTGGTTAGTAATTCTGCTTGGTCATTAATTACCGAATCGCTTAATTCCAATTCCCAACAAGAAGAAAATAACTGTTGAAAATCATCATAAGCTAAATTACCGATCTCCGATAAATGTCCCGAAGCATAGTCAAAATTAACCATTTCAGGATTAAAAGCTATAGGTGCGGGTTCGACAGTCGAAACCATATAACAATTAGAATCTTGCCAAGCATCGATAAATTGCTCGATAGGATATTCTTGAGCAATATCTCCCGTTCCAGGGTCGGTCAGAACGACTTTGACGTTATTGGGGTCGGTAGTATCGATACCAGATACAATCAACGCATGATCTGCTGCTGACATACCGCTAATATCTTCTATGTCTTCATCGATTCCCTGATTCCAAAGTTCTCCAGAATCGACACCAATAATCACTCGGTTTCCTTTAGCCAGTTCGCTAGTTAAAGTAAAGACATTGGCATTTTCATAACGATTAACTTCTACCCCATGAAGTTCTAATAAATTACCCACATCATCAGGAGAAGTACCGCCACCAGGACTATACCATCCCTGATTGGAAGCTTGATTAATCAGATCGTCTTCGCTGATGTTGATGCCAAAATCTCGCAAAACTAATTCTTGACAGCGAATTGCACAGTTGTCAGGATAGCTTTGTTGTACTTGGGGAGATGTTCCTTCAACCCCTGGTGTTCCCACTACTGTAGGTGCAATTTCAACAGTTTTATAGGTACTAAAGTTGCTCATAGTTCTTCTTTCTTTTAGAAAACATGAATTATTGAATTGTCTTTATCGTTATTTATTTCTGTTGTTCCACCAATGTCTGAAAACTTGTTTTCCAATCTGTTGACCTACTTTTTGACAAGAACTATTACATTTTGCACTTGCGGATTCTCCAACATTGAGTTGTAATGCTACGGTTGAAGAAGTAGAGCCTGTTTTAGATGTGGCTACTTCTAAGTTAGTGAAAGCTAAAGTAGTAGTTAATAGTCCGAGAGTTGCAACTTTAGCCATAGTAGATTTCTTGTTCATTGTTTTAATTCCTTAAGTGAGTTAGTTGTTTGATTTGATATCAGAATAAAACTAATATTTAGGGATTACATTCCCCTTTTGTGCTTAGTTAGATTCCAAGGTGTGAAGGAGTAAGTGCTGAAGAGTGTTAGGCTATTGGCAGAAAACTGTACGATGAAAGAACAATCGCTTTTATTATCTTTATTGTTATTTGTTTCTGTTATTCCACCAATGTCTGAAAACTCTTTCTCCAACTAAAGAAGCTGCTTTTTGACAAGTACGGTTACAAGGATTTCCTGCACTTGCAGGTTCTCCGACGTTAAGTTGTAATGCTACGGTTGAAGAAGCAGAACCTGTTTTAGATGTAGCTACCTCTAAGTTAGTAAAAGCTAAAGTAGTAGTTAATAGTCCGAGAGTTGTGACTTTAGCAATAGTAGATTTGTTGTTCATTGTTTTAATTCCTTGAATAAGTTAGTTGTTTGATTTGATATCAGAATAAAACTAATAATTAAGGACTACATTCACCTTTTATGCGGAGTTGCTTTCTGATATAAGTTGACCTATGTAGAAAAACTGGTAATATCAATGGCAGAAAAATGCATTTACTTTTTTTATTTACCTCAAAAATAAATAAAGGCAAATTTCAAAAGGAATAAATCTTATTTGAAAACTCTAATAAAGTTTAAGCAGCCATAGATATGTATAAAAAGAGAAGGTCTGCAAAATCTTTTGCCGAACGATCCATAAGTTGATATGGAATCATAACATCGTTTTTAGGCTTGATAAGATTTCCTAATATTTTCCCAAACATATTAGAATACTTTTGTTCATATGATTTGTCGAGTCTTAGCCTTCTCTTAAGCACTAAAGCTAATGATTTTGGTACAGACCAATGATTAGAAAAAGAATAAATTGAATCAATATCTTGCCAAGGAATACGCCAGGCTACCTGGCTATTTTTATCATAGGCAATAAGTTCATCGTTAGTTAGTTTATAACTAATAGGATAATCTCTTTGGACTTTTTTGGGATTAATAAACAAGACATAAACCCCAAAAGCGAATAAAATAAATCCACCAAAAGGAAAACTAATCAAGCCTAGACCAAGCATAAAATACCACAATATTTTTTGACCGCCTTGAGGTCTACTATTTTTAGGCTTTATTTCTAAAATTGTTTCAGTATTCATTAAAATTTCCTCGATTATTGATTACAAATCTTGTTCGTCATAAATCACACATGGGTTTGAGTAGTATTCTTCTGCATGGTGAACTAACAATTGCTAATTGCTTTTTTCCGTTACTTAACGTTGTATCTAACTATCAGTAATATTCCTGTAACTGCTGCAAATAGCCCCAAAAATAAAGAAGGATTTTCAATAAACTGATAGATAGCTTTACCTAGCATTCTGGGGCTGGCAGCATAAGCATTTGAGGGTCGAAGCAAAAGAGAAACTACACTAATAGTAGGAATAGTTAAACTCAAAATAAGATATTTATAGTGTTTTGAATTCATTAATTTATCTCCGATAGTTTTTAGATTTGCTATCAGAATAGAATTAATAATTTGTAATTACATTTGTCTTTTGTGCCTATTTTGTTGCTTTTTTCGGCACGAATAAATCGATAAATCCGATCTATTGATAGCAGAAAACTGTAGGGAGCGATCGCTATTTCTTTATTACAACTTTTTTTCGCTATGGTTGAGTTTCAAAAAAGGCGATCGCTCTTTAGACATCTTTCTAAACGAAGGCGGTCAATCGCTATACACAAAAATTACTCTTCTTTCAAAACCGAACCCACATTAACAAAATGCTTAAAAATTGCGGTTGGATATCAGTTTACAGGTAATCTAAAGAGCAACCCTATAATAGCTCCCCAATGAAACCTGTTTTTCTTCCCCATATTTTACAAGTCTCGCCTCTAATTCTTGCTGCTACTTTATTTGGCGAAGTCAATCCTGCTCTATCTCAAGCGAGTAACATCGTTCCCGACAATACGTTAGGGACTGAAAGTTCTCAAGTAATTGAAAATGCCAACGGACAGCCAATAGAAGTAATTACGGGAGGCGCACAGCGAGAACAAAATTTATTTCACTCATTTCAAGAGTTTAACGTCAGTGAAGGTAGAGGAGCATTTTTTGCCAATCCCGAAGCTGTCAGTAATATCTTTTCTCGCGTTACGGGGAGTAATCCCTCGAATATTCTTGGCACGTTAGGAGTAGATGGTGCAGCAAATTTATATCTAATTAATCCCAATGGAATTATTTTCGGAGCAAATTCTAGCTTAAACGTACAGGGTTCTTTTACTGCAACTACTGCTGGTGGAATTAGGTTTGGGGAACAAGGAGAGTTTAGTGCGATTAATCCACAAGCACCACAATTGTTGACTATTAATCCTTCAGCTTATTTATTCAATCAAAGAAGCGATCAACAGATTAACGGAATTCAAAGTCAAGGAATTTTGGCTGTTTCTCAAGGAAAAAATCTAGTTTTCTTGGGCGGAGATATTAATTTACTAGGTAATGGTGGTATCGGTCAAAATGGTATCAATCCTGGTTTATATGCTTCTGGAGGAACTATAGAAATTGGAGGATTAGCAACAACTGGAGAAATAGGAATTGATAGTAGTGGAAATCTAGTTTTTCCTAATGATGCTGAGAAATCAAATGTTTTATTGCGTAATGGCATTTTTGCTGATGTCCGTGGAATTAGTGGTGGAAGTATTAGTATTAATGCTAATAATCTAGAATTATCTTCAAGTGCCTTAGTAGCTCAGGTTTTACCAGGTGCTACAACAGAGAATAATTCAGCGGGAGATATTACTATTAATGCTAATAATGGCATTTTATTAAATGAAAGTGTCATTGTTAATCAAGTATCTCCTTCAGCAAATGGTAATTCAGGAATAGTGAATATTACAGCTAATGATCTTTCTCTAATCAATAATTCAGGAATAGATAGCAGCACATTTGGTCAAGGTAATGCAGGAGACATTATAATTCAAGTTGATGAATCGATACTATTAGATAGTAATGGATTTATTTCTTCTAACGTTGTTCCAGGAGCAATAGGAGATGGAGGAGAGATTGCAATTTCAGCAAAAGATTTATCAATAACTAATGGATTTCAAATTCAATCGCGAGTAGAATTTTCGCAAGATACGCTTCTTGCAGGACAAGGTGATGCGGGAGATATCAATATTGATGTTACAAATGGTTTTAAACTAGAAGCCATTACAAATAATCTTGCCAGCCAGATTGTTACTAGCATCGACCCTAACGTGATAGGACAAGGTGGAGATATAAGAATTCAAGCAGGAACAATCACTATTTCTAATGGAGCTTTTATAAATTCTGGTAGTGGCGGACAAGGCGATGCAGGAAATATTATTTTACAAGCTGATGGTGAGATATTTATCGGAGGAGAAGGAACAGGAACTTTTGAGTCGCCTGAAGGAGTAATAGAAGTTAGCATTCCTAGTTTAGTTTCAACTTTTGTCTTACCAATTTTCGATTTGGGGGAAGTAGAAGGAAATGCTGGCAACATTAATATTGAAGGAGAATCATTACATCTTGTAGATGGTGGATTAATTAGTGCTAGTGTTGCGCGAGGAGAAGGAGGAAACATAACAATTGAAGTTGATGATGCTGTTGTTATAGATGGAGTAGGAAGTACAGATGACTTTGGAGTCGGTGAACCAGGGGGAATTTTCAATGAAATACCAGTAGATGGCATTGGTAATGCAGGAGATATTAAAATTACAGCCAACTCCGTTTCTATAAATAATGGTGGTGCTATTACTGCTAGCTCCTTTGGAATCGGAACATCAGGAAAAATTGATATTGTTGCTAGAGAGCGAGTTTCTTTAAATGGATTTGGATTTTTAGGCGACACACAAATATCTAGTCAAATCTTTACCATTGCTGATGAGACAGGTGAAGGAAATGCTAATGATATTAATATCACTACCGATTCTTTAGAGCTAACTAATGGTGCAGTTATTAGCTCTGAAACCCGTAGACAAGGTGATGCTGGCAATATCTCGATTAAAGAGGCAACATCAGTTTTTCTTTCTGAAAGTGCAATTTTAAGCGGTGTCTTTGGTGGAATAGGACAGGGAGGAATAATTAGTATCGAGACATCTTCTTTATATTTGGATGAAAGTGCTATTCAAACTGTATCTCAAGAAGGAATTGGTAATGCTGGTGATATTAATTTAGAAATAGCTGATTCGTTAACTCTTACTCAACAAAGCAACATTAATAGTGGAGTCTCTTTAAGTGAAGGAGATGGAGGAAATATTAATTTAACAGCAGGAAATTCTCTCAATTTAAGTCAAAATAGCGCGATTAGCGGTACTGTTTTTAAGGGAAGTATTGGTAGTGGGGGAGATATTAATATAGTTTCTCAAAATCTCTCTCTAACTGAAAATTCGGAAATATCTTCTGAAAATCAAGCTGAAGGAAATGCAGGTAATATTAATATTGGCTTGAGTAACAATATCAGGCTACAAAAAGTTTTTTTAAACAGCAGTAATATTACCACTGCTGCAAACCAAGCTGCTGGAGGAGAAATTAATGTTACAGCGGAAGATATTCGTCTGCAAGGAGATAGTAATATTTTAACCAATGTTAATAGTGGTGCAGATAATGGCGGAAACATTACCCTAACTGCCGATTCGATCATCGCTTTTGATGATAGTGACATCTTTGCCTTTGCAGCAGATGGACGTGGAGGAAATGTTACCCTCAATACTAATGTCTTTTTTGCTGAGAACTTTACCCTCAACTCTTTAACTGCTAATCCCGATCTTCTAGATGAAAACAATCGTGCTGATGTCAATGCGACAGGAAACCAACCTGGTATTGTTTCCATACCAGATGTAAGTTTTATTCAAAACAGCTTAACCGAACTACCTAATAATTCTATAGATACAGATGAATTGTTAGCCAATAGCTGTGTTGTACCAGCAGGAGATATAGGAAGAGGTACATTTATTATTACTGGGGGTGAAAGTTTGCCATTGCGTCCAGGTGAGGGTAGACCATCGAGCTATCCTACAGGAGAAGTGCGTAACGTACCCGAAGATAATAACAGTAGTTGGCAACCAGGCGACCCAATTATCGAACCTCAAGGTGTTTATCGTTTGACCAATGGTAAGTTGGTGTTGAGTCGCGAGTGTCGTTAATTGTTTGATTCTCTTGTTTGAGATACGAATGATCGCTATTCGAGTGATACAGTTGCGACAAAAATTAACTATCTCAGAGTTTTAAACAGTTACGAAATCATTACTATCTATTACTAAAGCATCAATGTTTGATAGTACAGCTAAAGTGTTGTTAGTAAAGCTATTTTTGATGATTGTGGCATTGTTCACATCATAATTTCCAATTGTTAAATCGCTAAAACTTAATCCATCTGCTAAACCTAAGAAATCTGTTCCATCAACATAATCTCTGATAACTACGCGATCGCTATTACCGTTTACTTCTTCAATCACGAAAGTATCACTTCCTCCTCCTCCGCGAAGAGTATCTAATTCACTACCACCTGTAAGAGTATCGTTTGCTCCTCCTCCAACGAGTGAATCTTTGCCGTTACCACCATTAAGGCGATCGCGACCACCACCACCATTGAGAGTATCTAATCCACCACCACCATTAAGGCGATCATTTCCTCCTCCGCCGATCAGACTATCTCTCCCGCTTCCTCCATTGAGGCGATCGCGACCAATTCCCCCATTTAAAATGTCATTTCCTCCTTGACCATTAAGAGTGTCATTGCCTTGACCCCCCAAAATAGTATCATCTCCAGAAAGACCACTAATTAAGTCATTTTCATCAGTAGCACAGGAACTCAGATCGTCATCACCATTAGTAGGATTGCACAGATCTGGGAAAATAAAGTCAGAAGACAGTTCTATAACAGGATCGTTTCCATTACCAGGGGAAAAAGAAAAAGGATTAACCGTAATATACGCGCGATCATTACTATCGGGTACGGCAATATCGTAAAAGCTATCTAAAGATTGACCGTTGACAATAACATTATTGAATCCGTCTAGAGTTGAAGATACGCCGATAGCGATCGGTTGTCCACCAAAACCTAATGCAGCACTACCAACCGAATTCGTGACAACATAAAAGTTACCATTAACATCAGTAGTCATCCCTTGACTATATATATCGAGATCGGGAAATACTCTATCTGGTATTTCACTATTAGAAACTCCATCACTGGGATTAAAATCAGCATCAAAAGCAATTAATTCATCTTGCTTTGATTGAGGTCCAGTTTGAAATGCCAAAGTGGTTAATAAAGTACCGTCATCGTTAACCGCAATTCCTCTAATAGTTCGAGTAGTTGAAAGAGTAGGATCGGTAGGAGAAAACCTAATTAAATCGGCACTAGAAGTAGCCAGAATTTTGGCATCTTGAATAAATCCATCTAAACCATTTTCAATAGTAATCTTTACGATAAATGGATAGACTTGAGCTTGAGAATACCCTGTAATGTAAAAATCGGTAAGATTTCCCCTTTCTGAAATAGCTATATCACCATAACTAGCACCCTGTAGGTTAAAAAAGTCATCAGTGAGTCCAGTTGCTACGTCATAAATACTACTATTATCGACAGAGAGACTACTAATAGTAAACAGAAATTCAGTTACACCAGTGGTTTGGTCGATCGCGATGACATTACCAGTATCCATAACTTCAATTATGGTGTTTTCACTCGACCAATTGGCTAGATATCCTGGGGTCAATCCACCTGTTAAAGCCGATCCTAAAAGCTGTGCGTTAGAGTTGAATTTACTGACGACATTGTTAACAAATAAGCCAGTAGTAAGATGAGAGATATAAACATCACCTGTGTCATTAGTCGCAACTCCAACAGGTAATTCTAAGTTAACAAAAACTGTGGGTTGATTCATCTTTTTTCCTCTGGTAATAACTATTATTAAGTTGATAATGCTACTTAAATCTCCAGAAAATCTAGTTCCGTAATTAAAGCAGCATCAACATTTTTTACCACCGCAATAGCAGTATTAGCATCATCGCGAATTATAGCTGCTGTTCCTTGATTATTATTATTAATACTTAAATCCTCAAAGCTCATGCCATTGCTAACAAAAAAGAAATCGACTCCATCAGTAAAATCGCGAATGGTGTCTTTTCCTTGACCGAATTCGAGAACAAAAGCATCACTACCTTGATTGCCAAAAAGAACATCGTTACCACCGCCACCTGCTAAAACATCATTACCTTTATTGCCTCTAAGAATATCGCGATCGCCTTCTCCTAACAACAGATCATTTCCAGCACCGCCCGTTAAGGTATCGCGGTCGGCACCCCCAAAGAGAGAATCTTGTCCGCTACCCCCATTGAGGCGATCATTACCTGAACTACCTTCAAGAGAATCTTTTCCTTTGCCACCATTGAGGCGATCATTCCCTTCTCCGCCCAAAAGAGTATCATTCCCATTTTCGCCATAAAGAATATCATTGCCACTCATTCCGTAAAGAGTATTTTTAACATTATTGCCAATAATCCCATCGTTACTTGAACTACCAACCGCATTCTCGATTTTCATACCATAGCCAAGTGCTGTTCCATAGGTGGTAGTACTATAATTAGTACTACTAGGGTCGCTAATAGCTTGATAAAGAGTTCCGTTATAAGCATTACCAGTGGTCAATATTCCTCCTTCATTGAGATCGAGAAGATAACCAGAAGAACTATTACTGAGTTGAGAAAAGTCTAGTAAGTCGATACCGCCACTATCCCAAATAGATACTTTTGTCTTTGTTGAATTGCTCGGACTTCCCCAATATTGTGTCCCATCGGAAAAACCAAATACAGTATCAAAGGTGTAGGTAGTATTTCCCGCATTATAATTTGACGCTCCGTAGAGATACTGTAGAGCCAGAGTATCGTAAGGCATCATAGAAGATGGGGAATTACCTGCAAGGTTATAACTCATTACTGTATTAGTAAGATTATCTTCTCCATAAGGTAAAAAAGGACCTGGAGCAGTACCGCTACCCGCATCATAATTACCTGGATGTTTTAAACCAAGAGCGTGCAAAGTTTCATGGATTAGAGTGGTAAAACCATGTGTCCCAAAACCGCCTTGAAATCCATTAGTTGTTGAAGCGTTATCCTGGTTGGGATTTAAATGTACATCTCCACCAACTGCTGAATTACTTGGAAGATAAGCATAAGCATAATTAGGGGCATCTGAAAGCATATAGCGGATAGTTCCATAGCTATTACCCGCATCAGAAACTTCAACAAAATCAACATCAATTAAAGGTTCGATATAGTTTTCTATAATGTATCGAACGTTATTTTTGACAGTATTACTTACTTCCCAAGCTGTTTCTGTTCCATAATAGTTACCACCATCAAAAAAACTATAAGTGATAGTGTTTCCTGGCCAAGGATACGATCCAATTAAGGCATCAAGTCGATAGTCTCCAGTCGCAAAAGGAGCAGATTGAGGTGAATTTGAATCTAAATTATTACTTGTATTGGTAAATTCAGAATTAGAAGCACTGCTACCACAGCAAGATGGACAACTACAAGCAAGAAAATTTAGAGAAGAATGTATTTCTTGATTTGGAGTTTCAACCCAACCAAAGTTAGCACTGAGGATTGAATTTTCATCAACACTAGAATTTATGTTACTTTGAGAAAACTCTTGATCATCTTCCACACTACTAATAAAAGAATCAGTTTTTTGATTGTCATTTGCTAATTGCCAAAGATTATTCGGAAGCAAGTCTTCTATGTAAACAAAATCAATAAGGGGAATATTATTTACAGACGCAACAGAGTTAGACATGAGAATTTTCTCCTTGTTTATTATTTATTGTGAAAAGTATTGAAGTAATTACAATCTGAATTCATGTGTCGAACGACTAGAATTACAACTATATACAAACTGATAAAAAGGGTCATAACTAATATATAAACCCTATAAAGCCAAAATCGGAATCCATTTTTTTAGTCAAAAAGGATAAAAACAGTTTGAAAAAAGTGCTATCGACAGGAACATCTTTTTGTATATTTGCAATGTCGCCAAAAGAAATGTAACAATCTAGTTTCTTCTGTATCTAGTTGTAAAATTTTTGCAAAGGTTTGTATAAAATCTTTAGAAGGAAAACGATTGCTTTGAGGATTACTATTAAAATAACGATACAAAGATTCGAGACTGAGGTAATATCCGTAGTCATTTAATCTTTGATACAAATCTTTTACCTTTATCTGTTTTTCTTGCAAAATTATTGTTAGAAAGTCACTAAGCCGAAGATTTTTGTATTGGTAAATAACTCGAAAAACTTCGGTTGAAGATAGTTCTTTAGTTGTGTTTTTCTGAGACATAATAAACAATTTAGCTATAAATATCGGAACAATAGCTCTTTAATAAAAAAGCTCTGTTGAGTTATTTGTAATAATAAATAACTGATAATTAATTGGGATTCCGATATCTCTATTTTTGAAGGCAGTAATTTACTTGATTAATTACAGATAAGTGCCAATAATGTTCTGTCTATCTTTTTATCGCTAGAAACCTTTAGTAATTTTTCAAATGATTAGATCTTGGAGATGGCACAAAAATGCCACTTTTAAAGAATAAAGCAGCAACAGAACAGTCAGAAAAGGTAGATTACTTATTTGTTTAGCTCCGCTAAATTATTACTAGCAAATGAATCAAATATCCAATGAAGGAGTAAAAAAATGTTAAACAAATTGCAAATCAATTCTTTAGTTACCTCAGCTTTATTGTTGCCCACATTAGCTCTCACCGCTCACGAAGCAAATGCTCATCCTTTAGATTTTGTTTTCCACAATTCCAATAGCTATCCCGTTTGGGAATTGTATGTATCTTCCAATAGTACCGATAATTGGGAAGAAGATGTTTTAGCAGCGGATATATTACCAGGTAACGAATCTGTTCGGATTAATTTTAATGGTGATGTTGATAATTGCTTATATGATATCAAGGCTGTATTTAAAGATGGTAGTTATCAAGAAGCTTATGAAGTCAATCTTTGTGAAGTTTCTGAAGTTACCTTATAACTAAAAAATTCCTCAATGAAACAAATTTTGAATAAGAAACTTGGTGATGTTAGTCTTCGAGATTAGCATCTTTTTAGTTATTTGAATGCCGAGTCTCCGCGTCAATCCTAACAAGTAAATTAAATGCGTGACAGCTTAGTTGCACTTTTATGCCATATAGGCTTCTCAAATCTGCTTGCCTTCCCTCTCAAAGCCGCCATTTTTTTGACATGAATAGTAATTGAGTCATCTTTTTAATCCCATTATGCTCTAAGTAAATAAATTAATAGTTGAGCAATTGAGGAGAGAATTAAGCCGTGAACATCAATTTAGATAACTTTAGTGATTTTATTTTACCCAAACTGTTTTTTATTCTTTCTAACTTTCTTGACGACTTATGTTGCTTATTGCTCTCCCATATAGGTATTCATCTCTCTTGGCTACAGTTGGTAAGTTCTCTACTCATTAGCTGTAAAATAATTTATTTAATTGTCAAATTGTTAATCAACTATTGTCAAAAGAGTAAATTACAAAAGGCTTAAAGTTAAAAAATATTTTAAAATTTTTCCAAGAGGCAATATTAGTTGTTTAATAATGTAAACATAATAAAAAATTGGCTGGCTTCAATGTTCGATCCTCAATGCAATCTATTCAAGCTAAAAAATCCTTATTTTATAGCTATTTGTTTCATGTATTTGACTTTAGGTATTATTTGTCCCGTTTTAGCAGAATATAAAAAACCTTCATCAACTTCAAACGATGCTCCCAGATCTGGCTCGACTGGAGTTACTGCAACTAGAGGAATTTGTCCCAATTCTCAAGATAGCTTCGAGCAAAAAGCTAATTCGGGTAGCTTGACAGCCTTAGCACCATACGCTCATGTAGGACGTTCTGCTAGTACTAATCCAACCTTGACTTGGTATGTTCCAGACCCCGAACCCTATCCAATTAAATTTACCCTTTATGAATTGGATTTAACTGATAACTCTCAGAATAAAGCTACCAAAATCTATGAAGTAGAGCTAAAAAATCCTTCAGGAATTATGACTCATTCGTTACCGACAGAGCAAGTCAATTTAATCCCCGAACGAGATTATATGTGGCAGGTTACAGTTATTTGCAATCGCGCTAGACCATCGGAAAATATAATGGTTGGTAGTCAAATCAAAATAGTAGAAGCAGACCCTAATATAGCAACTCAAATAAGTGCGATTAGTGAAAGCGATCTGCAAAGCAGCAGCGAAGCTGACCGCGTAGCTAAAGCCGACATCTATGCAAAAGCAGGTTTTTGGTATGATGCCATAGCAGAAGTGGCAACGGCAAAAGGAGATCCCCAAGCCGACGATTATACTGTTAAGCTGATTTCTCAGTTAGCAGCTATGGAAGATCGAGATAGCGATAGTTCTGATGTCAAAAATACCAACTCTCATTCAGAAAACTTAAAGCAAATTATTGCTGTTTTAACTACAGTTAATGAATAAGCTAACATTTACTAGGTTTTAAAAGAAAAATCGCTTTTAACACGGATTAAAATCCTAAGAATTAGGGGCAGGATGGGTATTGCTTGCTTTTGCTTTGTTAGATGTTAAAATTCGTTTAAATCATCATAATACCTCGTTATTGCCAATTACCAATTAGAATAAAAGGCGACCAGAGAGCAGGGCGTTCTCCTTGCTCGATTAGTGCTACTTGTGCCTTTTGTAAGGCTTGTGCTTTGTTGAGATCGGCATCTTGTAAATTGAGATAAAAATCCTGGACTACTATTGGCGTAACTTCATCGCTGATCGACCATAAAGAAGCTAAAGCACTACTCGCCCCTGCTTGTATGGCTACTCCCGCCAAACCCAGTGCTGCGCGTTCGTCTCCGACGGCGGTTTGACAGGCGGTTAAAGAAATTAAATCGACGGGATCGCTTTCAGTTGCAGTACTGCGAATAATGCGGTCTAATTCGGTAATGGTCAGTTTTTCGTTGTTTCCCGTCACGAGAAAAGTATCTTCGGGTTCGGAACCGAATTGACCGTGAGTGGCAATATGAACGATAGGGTAAGATGTTTCGGCTAATTCTTGCCGTAAGCGTTCGCGGGTAAACTCGTTGTCTAACAATCCCGTACTTTCGGCAAAAATACTTTGTACTCCGGCAATTTCTGTTTCGACATTGGGAAGGGGAGGAAAGGAGCGATTATCAACTTGAGACGCTTCGGTCAAACCTAATGCTAGAGCTTTTAATTCGGTTCGTTCTAGGGTAGTAGGGCTAGTAAGATTCAAACTGGGAGTAGTGGCGATCGCGTATTTTTGAATTAAAAATTGTTCTCCATCGTACAATGCAGACATGGGAATACTTCTGAGCAAACCATCTTGAACGAAGACTAAAGTTGTTATTTCTTCTAATTCTAATTCTTCGGCGAAGGGTTGAATCAGCCAATTATAGAGATTCTGTCCCAGAGAAGTATCGAATTGAGTAATATCGGTTTGAGCCGAAATATCTTCTAATTCTCTTCTAAATTGATTGATTTCTGCGGTCAGAGCAGCTTTTCCTCGATCGCTATTCCACACTATTTTAGTTTTGCGTTGGGGAAAATTAACGATTACCGCAGTGCGATCATCTAAAATGATAGTGCTAAAGTAAGCAGTACCAGGGTCGGGATCGAATAGATTGATCGTCCCACTAGCTACCACATCGGCAATAGGGCAGTCGTTACCAAAATAGTTTTGTAGTTCCGCCAGTCTTAAAGAATCTATGGTAGTGAGAATAGAATTGATGTTTCTAACTTGTTGAGTTTCTGTAGGTTCGACAATTACAAGGCTATCTGCATTACTCAATCGGCGATCGATTAAGCCTCGATAGATTGGCTCTACCGTATCGCGAAAATCAAACTGTACGTCTCGATTGGCGGTGAGAATATTATCGCGGATGCTTTCTAAGGTTGAGATAGCAGTTTCGTAAGCTACAATGGCTGCTTCTGGTTTGTCTTGTGCGAGTAACAGCCTTCCTGTTTGCCATTCCCAGAGATAAAGGCTATCTTTATCTTTTTCGGCTGCCAAACGAGCCTCTTTAGTTATTTCTAGGGCTTGCTGATAGTTTTGAGAACATTCGTAAGTATGTCCTAATTCTCCTAAAGCAAAGGAAGTTGCCCTGTTGTCTCCTAACTGTCGCGCTAGCTCTACTGCTTGTCGTAGCAGGGTTTGGGCTTCGGGTAAGATATCTGAGTTATAGCAACTGGTAAAACTGATTTTTTCGGGCTGCAAGAGTTTGGCTAAATCGATAGTTGCATAGACAGTAGTAGATTCGGGTGGCAGAGTGGAAATTAAATTTAAAGCTTGTTGTTTGCTATCGGTTGCTGCACTATTGTCTTCCAAGCGGTAATATATCGCCAGAGAACTAATCAGACTCCGCACTTGTTCTAAAGGATTTTCTCGTTCTTTCGCTAGTTCGAGACTCGATTGAAAATAATCTAAGGCAAGGCGATCGCGTTCTTTACCTTCCTCTTGAAACTGGATCACGGGACTATCGGGAGCGTATTCTTCTCCTGTAACACCAAAAATTTCTCCTCTACTTTCTGCCGATTCTGCTTGGCGATAGCTAATCTGAGCCAAACTACTATAGGTATTGCCCAAACTATTCAATGCAGACATCTGTAGTTGAGTATTTTCTAAAGTTCGAGCGATTTCCCAACTCTTTTTTAAATAGCCTACTGCTCGTGCATAATTACCCCGCAAACGATAGGCTTCACCCAAACTTCCTTTTGCTGCGACTTCTCCTAAACTATCTTGAGTTTTCTGAGCTAAAGCGATCGCCGAATTAGCACTACATTCTTGAGCAGCAATTTTGCTAGTTTCTTCCCCCGCTCCCTCTGCTCCCTCTGCTCCCGTGCTTATATCGGTATCTAATTTGGTTTCATCAACGATATTGTTCCCGCACAAAATAGCGATCGCCTGCCGATGTTGACCCAAACCACTGTATGCTTGAGCCAGTTCGGTAAGACTTCTACCCAGTGGCTGAAGTTCGCCAGATTGTTGATAGTTATCCGTTACCTGTTGCCAATAGGCGATCGCGCTTTCCGTCTGTCCTAGTTTTTGATAGGCTCTGGCAATGTTTTCTAGGACAATAGCAGTACTAGAGCGATCCTCCTCTTCTCGATAAACAGTTAAAGCTCGATCCCAATTATCAATAGCCGAGCGATACTGTCCTTGTTGATACTCGCTAACTCCCTGCTGTACTAACATCCTACCATCGGGATTTTGGGCTTTGAGAGTAGAAACTCGTCCCAATAAAAGAGAGATTGCTAAACCGAGAATAAAGAGAATTTGCCAAAAACGAACAGAGCGACGCACCATTGAATCAATTTCTTAGATAACCGATAATATCTAAGCTCGACTTTATCCATTTCGAGATAAAAGTGATCGAATAACGATACAGTATTTTAGGTGTATCGTTAAGCTCGAAGTATGAGTTTCAATCTACCTGTTGAAATTATTAGTGTTC
>DAXETX010000133.1:0-18240 GCA_051155735.1 Xenococcaceae cyanobacterium | reverse complement strand
CGCGGTAATTTTTGGAATACGCGAGTGGCGGTTGCTTGGATAGACAACGCGAAAGATCGTAGTGGTGAATCGGTTACGCGCCAAGGAATGAATTTTATTCGCATTCAGTGGGGAAAAGTTGTTGAAGAAGAAATTTATTGGACTAACAATTAACCCTATTACTGACCAATGTTTACATCATTATGAGGTAAAAAATCATGACTAATAACAATCCACTTTTAGCAATCGAGAATTTCGGACAAAGCATCTGGATGGACAATCTCAATCGCAGTTTGATCGAGTCTGGTGAACTGAAACAGATGATCGAAAATTATGGACTGCGGGGGATTACTTCTAATCCGACTATCTTTGAAAAAGCGATCGCTGGTAATCAAATTTATGATGCAGACATCGAAGCGGGAATTAAAGCAGGTAAATCAGTCTCAGAAATTTACGAATCCTTAATCTTTGAAGATATTCGCAATACCTGCGATTTATTTCGCCCTATCTACGAAGAAACTGGTGGACTCGATGGCTATATCAGTATCGAAGTTTCGCCCCACCTCGCCAGAGATAGTCAGGGTACTGTAGAAGAAGCAATACGATTTTATCAAGCTATTGATCGCGATAATGTAATGATTAAAATTCCTGGTACTCCTGAAGGCTTTCCTGCCGTCGAAAGAGTTATTGCCCAGGGGATTAATGTCAATATTACTTTGCTGTTTTCTGTAGCCAGCTATGAAAATGCAGCTTGGGCATATATCCGCGGTTTAGAAAATCGGGTGGCAAAAAATCAACCAATCGATAAGCTGGCTTCGGTAGCTAGTTTCTTTCTCAGTCGCATCGACACGATGATCGATGATCGCATTAATGAAAAACTCAAAACTATTGGAACAGAGGATTTGAATGAAGAAGCTCGTTTGGAGCAAATTAAAGGCAAAATAGCGATCGCCAATGCCAAAGTAGCATATCAAAAACACCAAGAAATTCTAGCAAGCGATCGCTGGAAAGAGTTAGCCGACAAAGGGGCAAATATTCAAAGACTATTATGGGCTAGCACTAGCACCAAAAATCCCCAATACAGCGATGTGATGTACGTCAATGAGTTGGTTGCACCCAATACAGTGAATACCATGCCACCCGATACGATTAAAGCCTGTGCGGACCATTGCGCGCCTGCCGAGAATCGGCTCGAAACTAAGGTAGAAGAATCCTATCGCTTGCTCGAAAGTTTGAAAGATCCAGATATTAATATTGACTTAGACGCAGTGATGAATGAACTCCTTGAAGCAGGAATTGACAAGTTTGCACGTCCTTACGATTCTCTGATGAACTCTTTAGAAGATAAGGTCAAGCAGCTATCGCCAGTTTAGTTTTAAAGTTTTTCCCGCTCCCATCAACCTTGGGGGAGCAGTTAAGTTGTCTGATAAATTGGCGTTAATAAATTAGGGGATGATTTCTCGAAAGAGCGATCGCTCTTTTTAGTTGGACTGTGGAGTGGTGAACAGAGAATGATTGTTGCTAAAAAAAAATCTATCGTGAGATAGAGATTTAAATATGTATGGACTCAAGGTCAAAAACGATGAATTGCTCGATCTTGTCGCTTTTAGCTTGAAAAATCTAGATTCGCAGCAAAATTGCTAATTTACTTCTCAAGGAAGATGCTGGCTTAATCGATTAATTAGTACTCTATAGAGTAGTTAATAAGTATTTGAGGTAAATTTTATGCTATTGAGTAAAGTTATTAATCGAGTTAGACATTCTATGGGTTTAGTACTAACAGTTTTTATTTGTGGAATTCTCATCTTATCAACAGCTTTTCCCGCTTATGCAGTAACGAGTAGTCGCACTGAAGGCGAAGCGAGTTTAAATCGAATTCAAAAGAAAACTGATGATGTAGCTAGAACTAATCCTCGTTCCCTAGAAGAAATTACTAAAGAGTCTCAAAAAGGACTAAATGCAGTACAAGGAGGAGCAGATAAGGACAAAATGGTCAGACCCGAAGATACTGATGCTACTAGTGTTAAAGAGAAAGCTGCTAACTTTATAGAAGATTTAACTAACTAAGACTAGTCGAGTTTATCGCTAACTAAAACTAATAATTCCTGATTATGCTGCCTCAGCTTTTTTGTTGGTATAGTCAGGTTTTTTTAATCCTACTAAAGTTTTAGCAATCTCAACAATTAACCGATCTTCAGATAGATGGAATATCTAAATAAATTTGTCATCATTAAACTATAGTTATCAAACTATCTGGATAAACAACTTGAGTTTTGTTTAAAAAGTACATTAAATACAAAAAATAGTAGGTAAAGTAAAACTTTATTTGTTATTTTACTTCTTGTCTTTACTATTGACATAATAACCAAAACTGAAGTTATACAACATAAAATTAATCACAGCAAAATAATCATCGGAGAAACAACTAATATGAATTCTATGCAATACAAACGCGCTGTTGGCTTATATTATAGTCGTGACAACGCAGAAGCCGTAATTCGCGCTCTGCGAGACAGTAACTTTGATATGGATAAAGTCTCTGTAATCGCCAGAGATGCAGACACAGTAGCCGACCATCAAACAACAGAAACAGAAGAAATCGGTAACAAAGCTGATGAAGGTGCTACCGCAGGAGCTTTAACTGGCGGTGCTTTGGGTGGAATTACTGGTTTACTCGTTGGTCTAGGTGCTTTAGCTATTCCTGGAGTTGGTCCAATTTTACTAGCTGGTGCTGAAGCCACAGCGATCGCTACTACTCTAGCAGGCGCGGGTATCGGTGCAGTGGCTGGTGGTTTAGTCGGGGCTTTAATTGGCTTAGGTATTCCTGAAGAAAAAGCTAGAACCTACAGCGATGGCGTTGCTCAAGGCGGATTTTTAGTCATGGTAGTTGGGACAGCAGCCCAAATTGCTAGTGCCGAATCAATTATGCGTCGTCATGATGTTAAAGACTTTGATGTCTATGATGCACCCGCACCTGAAACTCCCAAGACTGCTGCTACGACTGCTCGAACCGAGCTTGAGCGTCCAGCCACTCAAGATGCAGAAAATTTGAAACTCTACGAAGAACGGTTAGTGGTTGATAAAGAGCGTCATAAAGCTGGCGAAGTAAATATTGGTAAAAGAGTTGAAACTCAAGAAGCCGAAGTAGTAGTACCAGTAAACGAAGAACGTATTGTCATTGAAAGAACAGAAAATACAAACGGAACAGTAGTTAATCCCAATCAAGTTGACTTTTCTGATCGAGAAGTAGCGCGGATGGATGTTTATAAAGAAACCGCAGATATCGAAAAGCAGGCTTTTGTGCGTGAAGAAGTTAATGTCCGTAAAGAAGTCGAACACGATTCTGTATCCGCTCAAGAAACAATTCGCCGTGAAGAACTCGATGTTGAAGCAGATGGCGATGTAGTTAACCAAAACAATAACTATAGAAAGTAAACTGAGACGAGAATAAAGATGGATTTTGGGATCAAAGATAAAGTAGCGGTAATTACAGGAGGCGACTCAGGAATGGGTCAAGCCACTGCTAAATTACTAGCGAGCGAAGGAGTAAAAATTGCTCTAATCGACAAAACAACGGACGAATTGCAAGCAACTGCCCAAGAAATTCAAAAAATTGGCGAAGCTTTACCCGTCACAGCCGATTTAAGAGATTTAGCAGCAGTTGAGGCAGCCAAAAAACAGATACTAGATCGGTTTGGTACAGTACATATTCTCGTCAATTGTGCGGGAATTACTGGCGCAACCAAAGACTTTTTAGAACTAACTGACCAAGATTGGTATGAAACTCTAGAAGTCGATTTAATGGGAGCGGTGCGGGTTTGTCGCGCCTTTATTCCCCTGATGCAACAAGAAGGTTGGGGCAGAATTGTGCTGATCGGTTCAGAAGATGCAGTACAACCCTATACCGATGAAATACCTTACTGTGCAGCCAAAGCAGGCGTGATTAACTTGGCGAAAAACCTGTCTAAAGCCTATGCCAAAGATGGTATTTTAATCAATTCGGTTTCGCCAGCATATATCGCTACCCCGATGACCGATGCCATGATGGAAAAACGCGCTAAAAAACTCGATGCCAGTTTTGACAAAGCAATTGAGACTTTCTTAGAAGAAAAACGCCCTCATCTAGTATTAAATCGTCGGGGTAAAGCCCAAGAAGTAGCTGCGGTTATTGCTTTTCTTTGTTCTCAACAATCTAGTTTTGTTGTCGGTTCTAACTATCGAGTTGATGGCGGTTCGGTAGCTACCGTTGGCTAGGCAACGAAATTTAAATTCATAAAAGGAAAAAAATCATGAAAAAACTTACAACCTTATTATTAAGTAGCACACTTCTTATGGGTGCAGTTGCTTGTGATAATGCTAGAACTAGTGGTGATGCTCCAGGTTCTTTAGATGAGACGGTAGAAGAGCCGACAGCAGTAGTCGAAGACCCGACAGAAGTAGAAGAAACTTTAGAAGATGCTAGTAGTGACATTCGCCAAGAACAACTAAACTCTGACATTCGCGCTAGAGAACAACGAAATGATGTATTTGGCGAGCAAACAGAGCGAAATGACTCCGACCTCGAAAGTGAAGTAAGAGCCAAACTAGAAGCTAATATTCCTCGTTCCAAGCTGACTATCGCTGCTGAAGATGGTAACGTCATGATTGTCGGAACAGTACCTAGTGAAAAAGAGTATGAAACAATTAAACCTCTGGCTCAGGAAATATTAGGAGTTAAAGACGTAACTATGGAAGTAGAAATAGTACCTTCCACTGAACTATAAATTATTAAAAGTTATGTGAAGGTAGAAGGTTTAAGCTCGTTTGAGACTTTTTGTTTAAAAAAATATTCTATAAATCGAATTTAGGATTAAACTCTCTGCGACTTTGCGCCTTTGCGAGAAATAAAATATCTTAACCTTTGCTAAGACTACTCTCAATCGGACAAAATTTTTGCCAAGAGATTATTAGTAAGAGGAAGATCTTTCAGTAAGATAGATATCTTCCTCCATTCTCCCTAAATTAAGTAGCGCTATCCCAATTATTCTCCTGCCGACCAAGGTTGACGAAAATCAGGATAAAGAGTTAAACCACCATCGACAAATAGAGTTTGACCAGTGATATAAGCAGCAGCGTCAGAAGCTAAAAAAGCTGTAACCGCAGCCATCTCTTCAGAAGTACCAACTCTGCCCATGGGAATATGACTTTCGACTTCTTGTTTTTTCTCTGGATTATCGACCCAGCTATTAATTGGCGTAGCAGTTGCTCCAGGAGCGATCGCATTAACTCTAATGCCTTGGGCTGCATATTCTAATGCTAGAGTTTTAGTCATATTTTCCATCCCACCTTTACTAATGGCATAGCTGACATAAGTCGGTCTGGGAATAATTTCATGAACACTAGAGACATTAATAATAATTCCGCCTTGATCGCGGTCTAAAAAGTGTTTAATTGCTTCTCGCGCACACAAATAAGCACCTCGCAGATTAATTTTAATTACCTTGTCAAAGTCTTCTGTAGCGAGTTGGTGAGAGGGCGCAGCAGTTTGAACCCCTGCATTATTAATTAGAATATCTAAGCTACCCAATTTTTGGATTACTTCATCGCACATTCTCACAATGTCCGCTTCTTCAGAAACGTCTCCCTCAACAGGTAATTCTTTACCCCCACAACTTTTGACTTGAGAACAAATTTGCGCGATTAAATCTGCCGTATCCTCTAACTTGTCAGGATCATTGCGATAATTGAGAGCGACATTTGCTCCTTCGGTCGCAAAATGAGCAGCGATCGCCTGACCAATTCCTGAAGTTGCACCAGTGACTAAAACGTTTTTGCCTTTTAACCCTTGCATCAAAATTCAATCATATTAGTAAATTTATCACCTATATAATTGACCGAGTTAGGCTCAAAAAACATCTTTCCCTAGCTATAGTCCTAAAAATTCTTGAGCTTTGGCTACTACTTCTTTTAAACACCCTGGTTCAAAAGGTGAAACCAAATTAGCTGATTTAACTAAGGCTTGAAATGGGGCTTGACCACCACGACGACACAAGGCAATATATTCAGCTAAAGTCGCATCGCGATCGCTGGCTGCTTTCACCCAAAATTGTAATGCACAACAGAGGGCTAAAGTATAGTCAATGTAATAGAAGGGATAGCAGTAAATATGTTGTTTTTCTTGCCACAAACCACCCGCTAAAGGATGTGGTAAATCTCCATAGTCGCGCCAGGGAAGATAACGGGCTTCCATCTCCTGCCACATTTGGTTTCTTTCTGCTGGTGTCGCTTGGGGGTTAGCATAGACCAAATGCTGAAAATGATCTACGGCACAACCATAGGGCAAAAAAAGCATTGATTCTGCTAGATGCATCTGGCGAAAGCGATCGCTATCAGCAGCAAAAAATTGCTCCATTTGTGACCAAGTGAGAAATTCTAAACTCATCGAGTGAATTTCACAAGATTCTAAAGTCGGCCACAGATAATCAAATACTGGCAAGTTACGGCTTTGCCAACCTTGGAAAGCATGACCCATTTCGTGGGTAAATACTTCCACATCCCCTTTTGTGCCGTTGAAGTTAGCAAAAATATAAGGCACATTATAACTCGGAAACCCAGTACAAAAACCGCCCCCAGCTTTACCAGGACGAGTTTCTAAGTCTAAAAAATTCCCTGCTACCATCAGACGAAAGAAACTACTTAACTCTGGATGCATTTGGTCAAACATTTGCTGGGCTTGTTGCAGCATCCAGGCTGCATCTCCTTGAGGAACTGGGTTTCCTTTCAAATCAAACACCGACTCATCCCAAAACTGAACTCGCTCCAAATTAAGTTTTTTCGCTTTTTCGGCAATAATTTTGGTGGCTAACGGTACGACTTCTTGGACGACTTCCTCGCGATAGCGAGCGACATCTGCTTGGTTATAGTCGATACGCTGCATTCTTTGATAACCCAAACCCAGATAATTTTCGTATCCCAATTTTTGCGCCATCTGGTGACGTAAGCTTACCAAACTATCATAAATCTCGTCCAATTTGGCTTGATTATCCCTAAAAAACTGCCATCTAGTTGTTTCCGCTTGGTAACGTATCTCCCTGTCTTTATCTTGAGTATATTTACGAATTCCTGCTAAATTTAAACTTTCTCCCTCAAATTCAAGCTCCGCCGAAGCTAATAATTCTACATATTCATTAACCAACTTTGATTCTTGTACCAAGTCAGCTTCAATTACAGGTTCAAAAGTAGTTACATCTGCTGCCCACAAATCAAAAGCATGTTTGCCCAAAATTGCCTCTAATTGCTCACGGCGATCTCTATTTAATAATTTTCCCTTTGTCTCTACCTCCCAAGCAGTTAACTTTGGTTGTATCTCATCACTATATTCTTGAGCTTTTTTGTAAGCTGTGTGGCGCGTATCTTGACTAAAATTAAGTGAAACTAGAGCCTTCCAACTATCGAGGCGACGGCGCAAAATATCCCATTGTTGTAGAGCTTGTGCCATTTCTTCCCTAGTCTGCGATCGTTCTAAAGCTCGATAAATATCCTGATAGTCTTGCTCTACTGCTTCTAGATTCGGAGTTTCTACTTTAATGTCGGCAAAATTAACTTGAGTTTGACTCATGGCTACTAGGGAAATAAAGCTACAGTGAAAATTTTAACTAAACTGCTGCCTAATTGCTGAAATTGATTTAGCAGATTTCTGTTGACGTACTCCCATCCTAAATCAAAGATTTGGAACGAGTACCCTGCGCGAATACAGGATGGATAAACCGATTCCGCGGTCAGAGAAACTTCGCCAATCATCAATGTTAAAGATCGACTAATAATAATACTTGCTCAGGCAACTGCAATGCTATTCTATGATTTGGTTAAACACTGGAAATATTAATCTTTATTTTTAACTAAAATGGCAAAAGTTCTTGTTTCAGATCCCATCGATCAAGCGGGGATTGACATTCTGTCTCAGGTGGCACAAGTAGATGTCAAAACTAAGCTACCGCTAGCAGAATTAGTCAAGATTATTCCTGAATACGATGCTTTAATGCTCCGTTCTGGCACTACAGTTACCAAAGAAGTAATTGAAGCTGGAACAAAACTTAAAATTATCGGACGTGCGGGAGTTGGTGTTGACAATATTGATGTCCCTGCTGCAACTCGTCAAGGAATCGTCGTAGTTAACTCTCCCGAAGGTAACACTATCGCTGCAGCAGAACATGCTTTAGCGATGATGCTTTCTCTGTCACGTCAAATCCCTGATGCCAATCAATCAGTAAAAGCTGGCAAATGGGAACGAAAAAAATTTATGGGGAATGAAGTTTATAAAAAAACTTTAGGGGTAGTCGGATTAGGCAAAATTGGCGCTCATGTTGCTACTGCTGCCAAAGCGATGGGCATGAAAATACTTGCTTACGATCCATTTATCTCCACCGAACGAGCGGAGCGTTTAGGATGCCGTTTAGTCGATCTAGATTTACTTTTTGCTGAAGCTGACTATATTACACTTCATATTCCCAAAACTTCCGAAACAGCGAATCTAATTAATGCGGAAACCATCGCTAAAATGAAGCCCACAGTCCGAATTATCAATTGCGCTCGTGGGGGGATTATCGACGAATCTGCTTTAGCAGAGGCTTTAACAACAGGCAAAGTTGGCGGGGCTGCTTTAGATGTTTTTAGTAGCGAGCCTTTAGGTGAATCCCCGCTTACCGAATTGGGTTCAAATTTAGTATTAACCCCTCATTTAGGAGCATCTACCGCCGAAGCACAGGTCAATGTAGCTGTTGATGTAGCAGAACAAATTCGCGATGTTTTACTCGGCTTACCAGCCCGTTCCGCAGTCAATATCCCTGGACTCAACGCGGATGTAATGGAAAAACTGCGACCTTATTTAATATTGGCAGAAACTTTAGGCAATATGGTAGGGCAGCTAGCTGGAGGTAGAATCGATTTATTAAATATTCGCTTGCAAGGAGAAATCGCTAATCAGGATACGCAACCTTTGATTATTGGTGCGCTCAAAGGACTTTTATCCCAAGCTCTCAGAGAAAGAGTTAATTATGTTAATGCCAAAATCGAAGCGGAAGAAAGAGGTATTAGAGTCATTGAAACTAAAGATCCTTCTGTCCGTGACTATTCTGGTGGTTCACTTCATTTAGAAGCAGCAGGTTCTAGTGGTAAACATTCGGTGACAGGAGCTTTACTCGGCGATGGTGAAATTCGCATTATCGCTTTAGATGAATTTCCCATTAACGTTCCTCCCAGTGAACATATGCTATTTACACTACACCGCGATATGCCAGGTATTATTGGTCAAATTGGCTCACTTTTGGGTAGTTACAATGTCAATATTGCGAGTATGCAGGTAGGAAGAAAAATTGTTCGAGGTGAGGCTGTTATGGTTTTGAGCCTTGATGATCCTTTACCCGACGGAATTTTGCAAGAAATTACGAAAGTAGCTGGCATCAGAGATGCTTATACGGTTAAGCTATCGTAAACACACTATTGTTATCAAACCTGTTATCAGGAGAAATTCATGTCCGATCGCTGGTGGGAAATCGTCGTCATTTGCGACCCAGTTATGGAAGAGTCAGTTTATTGGCAATTGGAAAAATTTGGTTGTTCGGGAACTGCTACCGAACAACAACCAAATTCCTGTGCCATCAAAGCCTATTTAAGTGATATATCGAGAAAATCCCTTGACATCTCAACTCTAGCTTTTTGGTTAGAGCAAGATGCACTACTACTTGAAGTAGCACCACCTCAAGTAACTTGTAATCTGATTAGCGATCAAGATTGGGCTAGTAGCTGGAAACAACACTGGCAACCCCTAGCTATAGGCGATCGCTTTTTAGTATATCCTGCTTGGCTCGATTCGCCCCCAGAGACAGAGCGATTGCTACTACGTCTCGATCCTGGGGCAGCTTTTGGCACAGGTACTCATCCGACTACTCAATTATGCCTAGAATCGATCGAAATGCGTTTATCGCAAAACGCAGCTAATCAGATCATTGCCGATCTTGGCTGTGGTTCTGGTATTCTCTCTCTAGGAGCGTTACTATTAGGAGCAAAAGCGGTTCACGCAGTTGATAGCGATCCTCTAGCGGTTAAAACCACCAAGAGTAACCTCAAACTAAATCCGATAGAATCATCAAAGCTCACGATCATCGAAGGTAGTATCGAGCGACTAGCACAACTCGGAACTATTTATGATGGTATTGTCTGTAATATCCTCGCAGATACAATTTTAGAGCTATTTCCCCAATTCGATCTGATTACTCACGATAAAAGTTGGGCAATATTAAGCGGAATTTTAGTCGAACAAGCCGACAAAATTGCCGATCTCGTAGAAGGACAAGGTTGGACAATTGCTGCTCTTTGGAAAAGGAAAGAATGGTGTTGTTTTAATGTTCGACGTTCCGAATATTAATTTTTAAAGAGTGAGAATTTCTACTCCTTCTTTGGTAACAGCAATGGTATGTTCAAACTGGGCAGATAATTTACCATCTGCTGTGATAGCAGTCCAGCCATCCTCCAACATTACTGCTTCCCAAGTTCCTTGATTAATCATGGGTTCAATGGTAAATACCATTCCTGGCTTAATTTTTTTGCCTTTACCTCTTATTCCATAATGAGGTACTTGAGGCGCAGTATGAAAAATGTGACTTACTCCATGTCCAACAAAATCTCTAACTACCGAAAAGCCATTGGATTCAGCATACTCTTGAATTGCTGCGCCAATATCACCAATTTTGCCTCCTGGTTTGACTGCTGCAATACCTCTTCTCAAACATTCTTCGGTCACTTCAACTAATCTTTTGGCTTCTACAGAAGGAGTACCGACAAAAAAAGTTCTAGAAGTATCGCCGTGGTAGCCATCGACAATCGGGGTTACATCTATGTTAATAATATCTCCATCTTGCAGAATTTGTTGAGCGTTAGGAATACCATGACAAATTACTTCATTAACGCTAGTACAAATTGACTTGGGAAAGGGATTATCATGAGGTCCATAACCCAAAGGCGCGCTTTTAGCTCCTTTCCCTTGAGTCCATCTTTCGGCTGCGTCGTTAAGTTCAAGAGTACTGACTCCTGGTTTAACCATCGGTGCTAAATAGTCTAATAATTCGGCTGCTAATTGACCAGCTTGGCGCATTTTGGCAATCTCTCGGCTAGATAATAAAGTAATTCTTTCGCTTCCCATAACGGTTTTTTGGCTGTGTTAAAATATTTAGCTGCAATAAACTAGCTTAACTTATTTACCGTAGAATGCGGTCAGCCCAGGCTTTGGAGAGGCTATCTGAGTTTAGACGCGAAATAACGCTGACCTTTTTTCAATCAAGCTCATTTAATCAGGTTTAGTTTCCCAATTGGCAATTTCTTTTTGACGAGAACGAGCAATAACTAGACAGCCATCTGCCACATTTTTAGTTACGACTGAACCTGCTGCTACTGTGACATTGTCCCCCAAAGTTACAGGGGCAACTAAAACGCTATTAGAACCAGTTTTACAGTCATTACCAATCTGAGTAGGATGTTTGTTGACTCCATCGTAGTTAGCCGTAATTGTCCCTGCACCAATATTAACGCGATCGCCCAAGGTCGCATCGCCTAAATAAGACAGATGCGCTACATTAGTATTCTCTCCCAGGGTACTTTTTTTAATCTCAACAAAATTACCAATCCGACAATGGGGGGCAATTTTGGCACTACCTCTAAGATGGGCATAAGGACCAATAGTCGTATTGTCTCCGACTACCGAATCTTTCACTACTGAGTATAAAACAGTGACATTTTCGCCAATAATACTATTTTCAATTAAGCTTCCAGGACCGATACGACTGCCCGTAGCAATTTTACTCTGACCCCGCAAATGAGTTTGAGGCTCAATGATTACATCTGGTTGTAACTCTACTGTCTCATCAATTGTAATCGTATCAGGATTAAGCATTGTCACTCCTGCTTTGAGCCAATGCTCTTTAATGCGGTTTTGTAAAATATCGTAAGCCTGAGACAGTTGTAGGCGATCATTAATCCCCTTAATTTCTTGGTAATCGGCAACGTCTAACGCCATGACTCGGTCTAGATAATCGACAACTTCGGTTAAATAATATTCTTTCTGATCGTTATTAGTAGAAAGTTTTGGGAGAGCTTCAGCTAATTTTTGCCAATTAAAACAGTAAATACCAGCATTAACGCGATTATTTTGTTTTTGTGCCAGATTACAATCTCTTTCTTCAATAATTTGTCTAATTAAATTTTGCTCATTACAAAAAACTCTGCCATAACCTTGAGGATCGGGTAATTTGGCAGTTAAGAGAGTCGCTGCATTGTTATAAGTTTGATGAGTAGTAACTAAATTTTGCAGTGTTTCAGGGCGCAGTAAAGGAGCATCGCCGTTGATTACTAAAAGATCTCCTTGATAATCTGCTAGATGAGATAGCAACTGTTGTACTGCATGACCAGTTCCTAATTGTTCTCTTTGCTCGACAAATTCTATTGCTTGACGCTGACTTAAAGCTGCTTGAACTTTGTTGCCTTGATAACCAACAATGACGATTTGCTTTGTCGGTTGTAGTGACTTACAACTATCTAAGACTCGCTCTACTAGCGATCGCCCTGCTAATAAATGTAAGACCTTTGGCAGGTCAGATTTCATCCGAGTTCCTTTTCCTGCTGCTAAAATTGCTACTGCTACCATAACTTTTGCCATTGTCTATAATAATCCGCTTGGAGTATAGCTTGAGTTATCGGAGAAGCGCAAAAATAGTTCAGTTACTATTCGCTATTTGCTGTTGGGGGTGATTCTGAAGGGTCCAGATGCTAATAAATTGGGTAAACTCGTTAATTAGCTGCGGATTGCGCCAGCCTTTGGCAGTTTCTTCGGCAATTATTGCTAAAGCTTCTTCAGGAGCATAAGCTTTTTTATGAGGGCGATCGCTAGTTAGCGCGTCATAAATATCAATAACTTGAAATATTTGGGCTAAATAAGGAATTTGCGCCCCAGACAGCCCATCAGGGTAACCTGTGCCATCCCATCTCTCGTGATGATGCCGAATAATCGGTAAAACGCCTTTACGATTCTGTAGTGGTTGACAAATACTTTCTCCAATCAATACGTGCTGTCGGATTAATTCTCTCTCATCAGAGGTCAGTTCACCTTTTTTGAGCATTACTGCATCAGGAATAGCAATAGTGCCAATATCATGAAGATGGGCTGCAAAGACTAAATTGTCAATTGCTTCGGCACTAAGCTGGAGATATTCACCAAAAGCTTCTACTAAAGAAACAACTCTAGCGGAAGAACCACCACGGTGGGAAGAGCGACTTTCTACAACTTTGGCGATGGTAAATAATACTTGTTCGGTTTGATTTAACCCTTCATTAAGCTGTTTTTGCGTAATCAAAGTTTTGACTCTAGTAGAGAGTTCCAAACGGTCTATCGGTTTAGTTAGCAGTTCATCTGCTCCTGCTTCTCTTACTTTTAAACGATATTCTCGATGATCGGCGACCGACATTAAAACAATCGGAATATCTTGAGTTCTGAGATCTTGCTTCATCTGCTGACAAAGGGTAAACCCGTCTATTTCTCGCAGCATTACATCTAGCAAGACTAAATCTGGTTGAGTTTGAATCACAGATTCTAAAACTTGAGCGTTCCCATCCGACTCTAAAACTTCGTAACCCTCCAACTGCAATAAATCTACCACCGTCATCCGACTTAGAGGGCGATCATCAATCACTAAAATTTTTGCTGAAGTTAATGCAGAATGATTCACAGTAGGGGACTTATTTGTATTTGATAGAGGAAATGCAGATAGTCGCTCAATCATTGCTTTTTATCGAAGAAATTTGTGACATCTAGATTTTTTAACTTTAACCCTAAAATCCGAATCTTGTTCACTATTAAGAATATATTATCGCTTTATTCTAATAGAAAATCAAACTAATAATTTCAACAAATAACAAATAAGTTAAAATTTTTCCTAAGTTTTTCTTATTATGCTTGGTTTGGAATTTTTTGCAATCAGCTATTTTACTGACATAAGGTAAAAATTTTGAACTAAAAAAATAGCATAAATATTAATTAGTTAAATAAAATTACGGAGTGTTAATTAGTTAATTTTTTAACAATATCCAACGTTTTTTCCATTGACTAGTAGGTTCTAGGTCACAGTTGATTTGCTCTTGAGATCGGCGTTTTTGAATCACCTCCGCAGGATCTCGTAGGTAAATATCCCGATAGGGAATGGCTGCACGAGTTTGTAAATGTTCTTGTTCCTGGGGCGAAAGCGATGATATTAGGCTATTTGGCGAGATTTGGATTTCTTGCCAACTTGCTACTGTTCCAGGAGATTGACGCTGTTTAGCCAAAGTCGAACTAAATTGCAATCCTGCTAAAGCTAAAGCAGTACGTACCGCAGCAGCGCGAGAATAGGTTGCGAGTTTTCCTGTCGGTTTAAGACACTGGGCTACTTTAGCGATAAATTCAACAGTCCATAATTGGGGGCATTTTGGCGGGGAAAAAGGGTCGAGGAAAATTGCGTCAGCTTGCCATTGTTTTTGACCTAAAATTTGAATAGTTTCTCTAGCATCTCCTAATAATAAACTTCCTTGCAAACGACTAGTTGTTACTTGATAATTATTCGCTAACTCTAAAAGTAAATGGGGTATCGGTTGTTGCCATAAAGTTAATAAATTATTGGCGATCGCCTGTTGGGGAACTTCTGCGGTAATTTCTAAGCCGATTAACTCTACATAACAGTCAGGATTAACCTGCCAAATTGCTGCCAAAGCAGCAGCACTGTTATAACCCAAACCATAACAAATATCTAAAATCCGAATTGAATCTCTCGTGCGGGCTAAATCTCGGATTTGGGTAGGAAGAATAAATTTAATTTCTGCTTCTTGTTTTGCTCCATGATAAGAGTGAAACGCCTCTTGAAATGTGTCGGAAAAAAAAGTATAAGAGCCATCTTCGGTTACTTGAGGGATCAATTTTTGCTCGTAACTCATTTACCTGAAATATTTCTCTTCGTTCAACGTCTCCGCGTCAATCCTAACAAGTAAATTAAATGCGTGACAGCTTATGGCGATATTGCTTCGGAATCGATCATTATCATTATACTAAATCCGATTGATAAAAGTCGCGATAGAAAATTCTTTAAGTCCCCCATTATTGGGGGATTTAGGGGGTAATGAAAAGTAACTTTTATGAACAGGATTTAGTATTAGTCAATAGCCAATAGGAGAATGATACTATAGTTCATGGCTGTCTAAATATATTTTTTCCTAAAAGATTCTAATGCCAGCTAAAGATATTTTTCATGATATTGTTATAACTGCTTTACAAAAAGACGGCTGGATTATCACTGATGATCCTCTGAGACTAAAATGGGGATTAAGAGAACTCTTTGTCGATCTAGGAGCAAAAAAATTAATTGCAGCCCAAAAAGGAGAAACTAAAATAGCAGTAGAGATTAAAAGCTTTATTGGTAAATCTCCAATTAATGAATTAGAAAATGCCCTAGGACAATATATTTTATATCGCAATATTTTAGAAGAAACAGAACCTAAACGTTTAATCTATTTAGCAATACGTAAATCAACTTATCAAGAAATATTTTCTGAACCGATTGGAATTTTAACCATTCAAAAAAATAAATTATTCCTGCTAGTTTTTGATGTTGAAAAAGAGGAAATAATCCAATGGATAAATTAGCTAGATATCGTCAAATAATTAAACAAATTTTAAGTGAATATGCAGCAATTCCTTATAAGTATGGCGATATTGCTTCGGAATTAATCATTAGCCAAGATGAAAATCGCTACATTCTAATTACTCAAGGTTGGGAAGAAGATACTAGAGTTCATGGCTGTCTAGTTCATTTAGACATTATCGGTGATAAAATTTGGATTCAAAGAGATGGAATAGAGGATGGTATTGCTACAGATTTAGAAGCAGCAGGTATTCCTAAATCTGATATTGTCTTGGCATTTCATCCCCAAAAATTACGGCAATATACTGAATATGCGGTGAGTTAAAAACTAATTTTCCCTAACAAGAGAAAAAATATAACAATCAGTACGAATTAATCTAATTTTTTTAATAACAGAGATACGAAATGACTTTGAACTATTTCCCCCCAGGATTGAGGAGTCAGGGGGGCAATACCATGCGGTTAAGCCCCCCAGCCCCCAAATTTGGGGGAGCTAGATTTGCCAAAGACCCCCACCCCAGGATTGAGGAGTCAGGGGGGCGAAAACCATTTCCCCCCAATCTTGGGGGGTCAGGGGGGCAAAAAAGCAACACGCTTAATCTCTGCTAAAACATTTGGTAAATCAGACATCACCTGTTCATTGCTAAATCGCAGTACCCTATAACCATATTCTGCTAATTTGGCAGTTCTGGCAGCGTCGTATTCAGTTTGGTCAGCGTGAATTTTGCCATCAACTTCCACAACTAATTTACAGGAAGGACAATAAAAATCTAGAATAAAATTTCCCACAGGATGCTGACAGCGAAAGCGTAAACCTTCAAGTTGCTTATTTCTTAACGCCGACCACAACAAAGCTTCTGCTGAAGTGAGATTTTTTCTTAATTTCCGTGCAGCTTGTTCGATTTCTGGAGTTGTACCGCGAATTCTAGAGTTATTTTTCATTGTCCAGAGATTTGATTTGAGATGGTTTTAGCCTCCCTAACCCCATCCAGAGAAGTTAGTTTTAGCCCCCCTACCAAATTTGGGGGTTGTCGCCCCCCTAACCCCCCAAGTTTGGGGGGAACTATTCTACCTATTCTTAAAGGTTGTCTAAAAAGTTTCATTTGCTACATCATCGCCTCTGTGACTCACGACCTTAATTACGAGATGTTTAGGGTTAATATTGTCAATTCTACCTTTCTACCTTGGGGACTTTGCCTACAGACAGCAACTAACTATTAGTTGGTTTTGGTGGTTTAGCGACAACCCTACCGTCAGGATAAATTTCTAAAGTTCCGCCCAACTCTTCGATTTTTCTTTGGGCTAACTGGCGTATTTGTTCATCTTCGTTATTCGTCCATATCATAAACCAAGCACCTACTTGTGCTTGTCTAGCATCGGGATTCGTAGCTAAAAATTGGGCTGTATCTAAAGCTGATTGGGCTGTTTTTTCATCTCCTACGATTTTTGCCCATTCTGCTGCTTTTTCATAAGATTGTTGCGCTTTTTTCAAATCTCCTAAGTAAAGAATTTCATCGATGCCTTTATATATCCAAACAAAATAAGATTTGGGTATATCTGGAGAAAGATACTCTAAGCCTTTTTCCATTAATTCTACAGTTTTAGTTGGTGTTCCACCAAACATCGAAGATGCAGGAGAAATTACAAAATAAGATTGTACAAATTGAGGGTCTTTATCAATAATTGCTTCTAAATAAGAAGAACTTAAAGAATAATCCGTTGCTTTTCTAGCGTCTCCATCACCAAAATATTGAAAAAATTTTAATATTGTTAAGTTAGCAAATATATTATCAAATCCAAAAGCAGGAGCTTTAGTTAAAACTTCTAATTGCATTTTTTCTTGTAGATGCTCCTTAAAATAATCTGAGTTGTTACCAGATGATTTAATTTTTTCAACTTGAGAATGTTGTAAGTTAGTGATAGATATCAAACAACCACAAGAGATTAAAAAGCTAGTAATGACTTTACTAAAACTATTAACTGATAGAGATACCATAGCTTTAAAGATTATTAGTTAACAATAGTTCCATTATTGCAAGTTGTTGCATTTACGATTACTGGAGCAATAGCTGGGTCGTCGCCTTCACAAAGCACATAATCGAAATTTCCACCAGTTCTAAATACAGCAGAAGATACATAAGATATATCTCCCAAAAATTGGGGTTGAGGCGTTGCTAAATGACGAACTTGTGTATTGTCTATAGTATTGACAAAAGAATAATTATATAATGACGAACCTAAAATAACGTCTGCGCCCAAGTCTGAAAAATTACTAGCGAAAAAAGCCTTTTCAAAATAATAAGTTTGTTGCGCTCGATTCAGCATTCCCAAAGTATTTTTGGCTTCCGCTACTCTAGCTTTCTCTACTTGACCATATAAGCTAGGTAAAGCAACAGCAGCTAAAACTCCTATGATAATAACAACTACTAATAACTCGATTAAAGTAAATCCTTTACCATTATCAGTCTGTTTATTTTTTAAATATTTAATTAATTTTAGTAATAAAATTTTTTTCATTTTAAATATACCAATAAAAAAATTACTTTTTATTAAAAGAGGGGAATAAAGA
>DAXETX010000132.1:0-4109 GCA_051155735.1 Xenococcaceae cyanobacterium | reverse complement strand
CTCAATTACGCGAAGAGACAGCGCGACTTCCGATGAGTAAGATGCAAATTGCTCCCGAACAAGGACAGTTTATGGCTTTACTCATCCAGCTAATGGGCGCAAAAAAAACTTTAGACATTGGCGTATTTACTGGCTATAGTGCCTTAGCAGTAGCTTTAGCCTTACCGCAAGATGGTTTAGTCGTAGCTTGTGATCTTGAGGAAACTTATACAGCGATCGCCCGTACTTATTGGGAACGAGCGGAAGTAGCAGCTAAAATTCAACTGCATCTTGCTCCTGCTTTGCAGACTTTAGACCAATTAATTGCTACTGGAGAGAGTAATAGTTTTGATTTTGCTTTTATTGATGCTGATAAAAGAAACTATGACAATTATTATGAACGAGCTTTACAGCTGGTGCGGTCTGGTGGTTTGATTGCCATTGATAATGTTTTGTGGTCGGGTCGAGTCGCTGATGGGACAGATCGAGATAAGCGGACTATGGCAATTAGAGATTTTAATCAAAAGCTTCATCAAGACTCTAGAGTTCAGCTTAGTTTAATCCCAATTGCTGATGGTCTAACTTTAGCATTGAAACAATGACACTTTCTTAATCATTAATCCCCAATCCTCACAACCAAAAATGTAAAGGAAAGTTAAACTAAAGAAAATTTTAATCTCAAACAAACCACTCAGCAGGTCAAGGTAAAAGGATGTCACAAGAATTACTAACTGTCGGAGAATATCTTGCCAAACGTTTACGAGCGATCGGTATTCGTAATATCTTTGGGGTAGTCGGAGACTATGTCTTAGGTCTGATGGATGTCTTGCTGGAAAATGAGATTAAGTTAATCGCTAACTGTAATGAACTCAATGCTGGTTATGCTGCTGATGCCCACGGACGGCTCAATGGTATTAGTGCAGTCTGTATTACTTATAATGTCGGTGGTTTGAGCTTGGTTAACGCGGTAGCGGGGGCGTATGCAGAGTTAGTCCCGATGATTGTCATCAGTGGTGCGCCTTCTACGACGCAACAACAACAAAAACTGTTATTGCATCACACAGCAGTTGATTACAATCTGCAATTAGAAATATTTACCAAAATCACTGTCGCAGCAGTTAGGATCACTAGTCCGACTCAAGCAGCCAGACAAATTGATTGTACTATAGCTGCCTGTTTACAAGAGCGCCGACCAGTATATATCGAAATTCCTTCAGACATGGTAGATCAACCTTGTCCTGTTTTAGAAACAGTGAATTTACCGCCCCAGCCTCTGATTGACGAACAAGCTTTATCAGAAGCGGTAGAGGAAGCTGTAACGTTATTAGAAACATCGCAGCAGCCAATAATTTTAGCGGGAGTCGAGCTACATCGTTATGGTATTGCCGAATTATTAAATGATTTGTTAGCCAAAACAGGATATCCCTTTGCGACTACTTTGTTAGGGAAATCGATCCTTTCAGAGATGCATCCCCAATTTATTGGTAGTTATGCTGGAACTTTAAGCCAAGAATATGTTCGTCAAAGAGTCGAAACTGCCGACTGTATTTTGTGCTTAGGTGCTTTTATGTCCGATATTAACCTGGGTGGTTTTACGGCTCAATTACCAGAAGCCCGACTAATTAACGCTAATTCCGACAAAGTTAAAGTTAAACATCACTTTTATCATCCTGTATCCCTACCTGCATTTATGGCGGGGGTAACGAGTCAAATCCAGCCGAAAAAATTAGAGATTAAACCCGCAAAAGATTCCTTATCGAAGAATTTTGAGGTTAAACCAACCCAAAAATTGACCAATATTAGATTTTACGACCGGATCAACCATTTTATTGATGAATTGACAAGTCCATCAATTGTGATCGCCGAAACGGGAGATGCTTTGATCGCGACGATCGATCTGGTACTTTATGGCAATACAGAATATATTGGACAGGCACTATATACTTCTATTGGCTATGCTGTTCCCGCCTGTTTAGGAGCAGCGATCGCAGCCCCCGAACGCCGACCGATTGTTTTAGTGGGAGATGGGGCTTTTCAGATGACTTGTCAAGAGTTATCAACTATTATTCGCCAGCGACTCAATCCGATTTTCTTCTTGATTAATAATGATGGCTATACTATCGAGCGTGCCATTCATGAAGGCTCATACAATGATATTCAACCCTGGAAGTATCACCAATTACCTCAAGTTTTCGGTGATAGTTGGAGTTGTCAGGTAAGAACGGAAGGAGAATTAGAAATAGCTCTAGAAAAAGCTAAGTATAACTACCATAGTGTCTCTCTCATCGAAATTCACTTAGACCGTTTAGATTGTTCTGTTGGCGTTAAACGCCTGGGAGAAGCTCTTAGTTCACGGCGATCGCCTAGTCGGTAATAGGAGATGGATAAATTAGAGTTGACATCCTCCTCGCCCTCTGCTCCTGATGTCGCTAAAGAACGAGGATTCCTACAGGAGTTAAACCCCGTCGGTGGGTTGACTCTTCAACAGGTGTTCTGTCCAAACTCCCTCCAAGTCCAAGCAAGGCACATCCTGCCTCTCTGATATTTAAACTACCTACAAAATCAGCATTAGCTGTATAGTTACAGTTTTTCTGTTGACAGCAAAAAGTAGCTTGAGTTTTTCTATTTTCTGCCGAAATATAACTGCATTTAGGGCATTTTCTTGATGTATTTTTAGGATTAATTTGAATTAGTTGACCGCCATTCCAAGCTAATTTGTATTCTAATTGACGGATAAATTCTCCTCAACCTTGGTCAAGAATAGCCCTGTTTAATCCAGATTTTTGTTTGACATTTTTCCCTGGATTTTCTACTGTCCCTTTCGCAGATTTACTCATATTATTTATCTTTAATTCTTCGAGTATTACTATCGCGTGGTTTTTGCTTAGTTCACTAGAAATCTTGTGTAGATAATTATTACGAGTATCAGCAATACGAATGTGTAGTTTAGTTATTTTAGATTTTAATCTTCTCCATCTCTTAGAAAATTTTTCTTTCTTGGCAAGTTTTTTTTGGAGTTTAGCCAACTTCGCTTTGAGCTTTTTAAATATACTTATTGGTTCATAATATTCTTGGTTGCTCAAAGTTAAGAATCTGGCTATTCCTAAATTTGTATGCCTTGCGTATAATCATAGATTAATATTACAAGAAGAGACGGTGCTTTACGCGAGGCACGGTAAATTTTCTTCCTATCCCCGTGTTCCTATTCATCTTTAACTACTTAAACGAACTCAAGATTATTCTTTCTTTAAACCTTTGAATACCATTTTGACGCCTCTAGCGGGAGCTAAGGTTACACCTCGACGTTGGGGAAATTCAGGTCGATGATCTGCTAGGGCGAGATCGTAGTTACTGAGAATTGTGGCGATCGCTAACTTTAGTTCAAACTGGGCTAAAGCCTCCCCAATACAGCGACGCGAACCACCACCAAAGGTAACAAATTCGTAAGGCGAAAACTGACCTTCTAAAAATCGTTCTGGCTTAAACTGCTTGGCATCAGGATAAATATCTTCTCGTTGATGCATTAGATAGATGCATCCGACAACTACTTGTCCTGGTGCGAGTTGATAGCCCAATAATTCGGTTGCTTCTTGCACTACTCTGGGGAAAGTTAGCATTCCTACAGGATAGATGCGGAGAGTTTCTTGACACACTGCGTTAAGATAAGGCAGTTTGATGATCGCCATCGGATCGGGAGAATCGCCTAAGCTAGCAAGTTCTGCAAGTAACTTTCGCTTGACTTCTGGTAGGTGATGAATCCAGTACAAAGCCCAAGACATAGCGGTAGCAGTAGTTTCGTGTCCAGCAAACATCAACGTCATCAACTCATCTCTTAATTCAGCAAAAGTCAAAGAATTTCCTGCTTCATCTTGAGCCGACATCAACAGCGACAGAATATCTTGACGCGAAACCCCAAGAGTCGCTTTTCTATCAGCTATTTCCTGATAAATTGCCCGATCAATCGCTTTTTGTTGGCGGAGAAAATTACCCCAAGGACTCCATGCACCCAAGTCTTTTTGTAACCAAGAAAAGAATAACAAGCTCGAAGTAAGAGGGGAACGAAACAGATCGGACATCTTAGCGATTAACCGACGCAATTGTTGAGAGCGATCGCTATCTTTTAAACCATA
>DAXETX010000131.1:0-5719 GCA_051155735.1 Xenococcaceae cyanobacterium | reverse complement strand
TTCGCGAGATCGCTCTTTTCACTCTTACTTCACAGTTTTAACCAGACGTTCTATGATGTCTGGTTTTTTGTTGTATTACAACAATTCTAGAAACACTCATAAAAGCGATCGCTCTTTCTTACTCACTTCTTACTCAATAAATCTGGGATGCTCTAGCCGAGAGCATATCCAATCACGGTTTTGACGTATTTGACTAGATGCTATATAATGCGTCGCTTTTTTGATGCTTTACACTCTGTTTACTTTTGTCTAAAGAGTTGATGAATCACTTATATTACCCGTTTACTACTCAGATCGGAGTATGGGAATAATGGATAAGTGAGTAATTTTTGAGTATAAGCTAAAGGCGTTGGGTTATGTCATGCGAGTGAAAGCCTCGCCAAAGCGAGAATTATTAGATATGCGGATGGCGAGACTCGAACTCGCATGGCGTGAGCCACACGCCCCTCAAGCGTGCGTGTCTACCGATTCCACCACATCCGCGTATTCGGCAATAACTAAGATATCATATTTTTTAGCGAAAGTAGCAATCTAATTGCGGTTGATTCTTCACGAGAAAGCAGAATAATTAATATTTATTTATTTAAGTTTAGATTTTTAAGGTTATTTCTTAAAAGAAATTGTAATTTTTATCTGGCGATCCCCGAAGCGAGTTAACCTCACGATATGTAAGGCATAAATTGCACTTAAACTTGCAAAAATTATCAAAAAAAAGCTGTTTAAATGCCATTTAAAGTCTAAATTCAAGTCTGAACTTATGTAACAGAATTTTTACTTGGGGGTTTCAAGTATGAGTCAAAGTGGGATAGAAAATACCCGTAATGTGGCAATTGTCGGACCTTATTCTAGTGGTAAAACTACTTTACTAGAAAGTATTCTTTATATAACTGGCGCAATTACCCGTAAAGGTAGTATCAAAGAGCAAAATACTGTTGGTGATAGTTCGCCAGAAGCACGCGATCGCTCAATGAGCGTCGAAGTCTCTGTTGCCAGCACTAATTATGAGCAGATTCACTTTACTTTATTAGATTGTCCTGGTTCGGTAGAATTTACTCAGGAAACTTACAATGCTTTGGTTGGGGCAGGAGCAGCGATCGTTGTCTGTGAACCAGTAATTGAAAAAGTCTTAACCCTAGCTCCTTTGTTTAAGTTTCTGGATGATTGGGAAATTCCCCATCTGGTCTTAATTAATAAAATGGATCGAGCTTGTAGCAATTATATGGAAATTCTGCAAGCTCTTAAACAAGTTTCGAGTCGTCCTTTAGTACCGCAGCAGTATCCGATTTATCAAGATAATCATTGTGTTGGCTATATCGACTTAGTGACAGAGCAAGCTTATCAATACCATCAGGGGAATGCAGCCGATCCGATACCTTTACCTGAAACCTTAGCCGCAGCAGAAAAGTCAGCCCGTAATGAAATGCTAGAAACTCTAGCGGATTTTGACGACCATTTATTAGAAGAATTGATCGAAGAAATTGAGCCACCCCAAGATGAGATTCTGCGAGACTTAAAACAGGATTTGAGTGCCGATCTAATTGTTCCTGTTTTTCTCGGTATGGCAGAATCAGGTTATGGAATACGCCCACTTCTAGATGCTCTGGTTAAAGAAGCACCCAATCCCAACATTACCGCAGCCCGAAGAGGACTCAATGCTGAACCAGATGGCGCAACTTTAGCACAAGTTTTAAAAACTTTTTATACGCCCCAAGGAGGTAGATTATCTTTAGTCCGAGTTTGGCAAGGCACTCTTACTGATGGCATGAGCCTTAATGATACTAGAGTTGGTGGTATATATCGCCTCATGGGGCAACACCAAGAACCCGTTCAAAGTGCTGGAGTTGGCGAAATTGTCGCTTTAGGACGCATGGAAAATATCCAGACAGGAGATACTTTAGCCAGTAATTCGCAACAGGTTACACCTTTACCCAAAGTCGAGCCAATAGCTCCTGTTTATGCTTTGGCGATCGCCCCAGAAAATCGTCAAGATGAAGTAAAACTAAGCAGTGCAATTACTAAACTTTTGGCAGAAGACCCCGCATTACTTTGGGAACAACATGGAGATACCCATGAGGTTATTTTATGGGGACAAGGGGAAATTCATTTAAAAGTAGCTCTAGATCGCTTACGCCGTAAATACAATTTGGCGATGAATACCCATCTACCTCGTGTTCCCTATAAAGAAACGATTCGTCAATCCTATACTTCCCACGGTCGCTATAAACATCAAAGTGGCGGACATGGAGCGTTTGGTGATGTATATTTAGAAATCAAACCTTTATCTAGGGGTTCAGGATTTCAATTCCATGAAACTATCGTTGGTGGTGTTGTCCCTAAACAATATATTCCTGGTGTCGAAATTGGGGTCAGAGAATATTTGACAAAAGGTCCTTTAGGGTTTCCTGTAGTCGATTTAGATGTCACTTTAAAAGATGGTTCGCATCACTCGGTAGATAGTTCCGAACAAGCTTTTAAGCAAGCTGCGCGTATAGCAATGACCGAAGGGATGGAAAAGTGTAAACCTGTACTATTAGAGCCAATTCTGGCAATTAGTGTCGCTGCACCTGCCGAATTTACTGCCAAAGTCTTGCAACTGGTAACAGGTCGCCGAGGACAAATTCTCGGTTATGAAGCTTTAGCTGGTTGGAAAGGTTGGGACAAAGTTACTGCTTATTTGCCTCAAGCGGAAATGCACAATTTTATTATTGAGTTGCGATCGCTGACTTTAGGAGTGGGCTTTTTTGACTGGCAATACGATCATTTACAGGAAGTACCTGATAAATTAGCACATCAAATTTTAGCTACTGCGGATGCCGAAAAAAATGGTTAAATAAGTTTGTCAACTTCAATTTTTCACTAATAACTAGCATTTTTAAGGGGGTTCATGATTTTTTATGGTCATAACCCCTTAATATATGTATGTTTGGCAAACTTGATACCTATGATTACTAGTGATGAATTCTAATAATTTTTTGAGTCAAAATAATTCTAAGATTAATCGTCAATTATTCTTCGGTACTGCAGAAGCAGAACTGCTAATTGATACAGCCGACAGTCAAACAATTGTTGGTTTAAAGGGCAATGATTTTTTAATTGGTAAAGATGGCAATGACTTTCTCTTTGGTGGCGCAGGTAACGACAATCTAGATAGCGGTCGAGGCAATAATTTACTTTTGGGGAATCAAGGTGACGATGTTTTAACAGTTAGTCCGCCTCGTGAAGGTGAAGCAGGAGACAATACTCTTAATGGTGGTGCAGGCGACGATCTTGTTATCGGTAATGATGGCAAAGATTTACTCGTTGGCGGAAGTGGCATTGACTTGATTCGCGGTAATCAGGGAAATGATGCGCTCTTGGGACAAAAAGACTTAGATTTGCTGTTTGGGGGTCAAGGTCGTGATGTGATTAATGGCGGTGCTGGGGATGACAGTATTGAAGGTGGTGACGACGATGATCTTTTGCTAGGCGGTATCGGTAGGGATATTCTCTTTGGTGGAGAAGGAACTGATACTCTAGTTGGTGGTAGCAATATCGATGGTTTTATCCTCCAACCCAGCACAGGGGGAGATCTAATTCAAGATTTTCAAGTTGGTCAAGACCGATTTATCTTAGAATCTAATCTTAGATTTGGTCAAGAACTAAGTTTTGAGCAATTAGCAATTACGCAAAATAACCATCAAACCCTTATTGCGATCGCTGAAACTGGCGAAATTTTAGCTTCCTTACTAGGGGTATCAGCAGATAGTATTAGCAGTAAAGATTTTATTGGTCTAAGTGAGATGCCAAGTGAGGCGGTCACGATAGATGAGAGTATGATGCAGTCTGCCTTAAATCACGATCTAACTTTGGCGCGTTATCAAACTAATTTGGCAACAATTACCCAATTAGAAACAACTGATCCCAAAACAAACACTTCAGTAGCAGCAACAGGATTAGTTACCAGTCAGGGAGTAGAAATTATCAATGCCGATCTAGCCCGCAGTTTATTTGGAGTTGATGGTAGCGGAATTACTATTGGAGTGATTTCTGATAGCTTTGATCGCAGTCTGAACGTAATTACTACTGCCGATGATGATATTTTATCAGGGGATATTCCAGGCAAAAATAATCCTTTTGGTAACAATCTTCCCGTAGCTATACTAGATGATACTGCCGATAATTCGGATTTGGCTCTGATCGACGAAGGACGTGCCATGATTCAGTTAATCTCTGATGTCGCACCAGGAGCAGATTTTCTGTTTCATTCTGGGTTTAGTGGTAGTGTCGAAGACTTTGCCGAGGGAATTGATGAACTGGTTGCTGCTGGCGCAGATATCATTGTTGATGATGTTGGTATCTTAACCGAACCTTTCTTTCAAGATGGGGTTGTAGCACAAGCAGCAGACCGAGCTTTTGCTGCGGGTGTGCCTTATTTTTCGGCTGCGGGAAACTCAGACCGCAGTTCCTATGAGTCACAATTTAGACCAGTAGCATCAGATGAAACACTAAATATAGCAGGGTTAGAACACTATCAGTTTCATGATTTCGATCCAGGTACAGCAGTAGATATCGGGCAAAATTTTATTTTAGAGCCTGGGGAGGCAATTACCCTATCTTTTCAGTGGGATAATCCCTTTGCTTCTGCTGGTGGTAGCGGTGCGACTAGTGATTTAGATATTTTTCTGGTGAATGAAAACAAGGAAATTGTCACCTTGAGCGCAGAATCTAATATTGGTTCTGATGCCTTAGAAATACTAAGTTGGACTAATTTTGACGAGACAGCAGTAGAATATCAATTATTAATTGGTCAAGATTTAACCGCTGGGGGAGAAGCTCCAACACTAATTAAATATATTGATTTTGATTTTGGTACTATTGAGGCTGAATATCGTACTTTTAGCTCCACTATTTTTGGACATCCTAATGCGGATGGGGCAGAAGCCGTCGGTGCAGTTTCTTATCAGAATCCTACAGAACTCAGATTCTTTTCTTCTAGTGGTCCAACTCCAATTTTATTCGCTCCTAATGGCGATCGCCTCTTAGAACCAGAGATTCGTCTCAAGCCAGAAATTGTTGCACCTGATGATACGAATACCACTTTCTTTATTGCTGGCAGAGATATTGAAGCAGACGGATTTCCTAACTTTCCTGGAACTTCCGCTGCTGCACCTCATGCTGCAGGAGTTGCTGCTTTACTGTTAGAAGCCAACCCTCAAGCCAGTCCCCAACAAATTTATCAAGCATTAGAACAAACGGCGATCGATCTCGATAATCCTTTTACTGTTGGTGAATTTGATACTGGATTTGATTTTGGTTCTGGTTTTGGTTTAATTCAAGCAGATTTAGCTTTAGAAGCTTTACTCACTGCAACCAGTACAGTCTAAATTAACATCTCTATCCCCAAGGATAGAGACTTTTTTCCCCAATCGGACTTTAATCGATGAAGTTTATTAATGCCTGTTTCTTACTGAGAATAACTATAGACTCTGGGCAAGCGATGTTTAAAGCCACAAAGAATTTCCCAAGAAATCGTATTTAAAGTTTTTGCCCAATCATCAGCACTTAGACTATGGCGATCGCTGCTACCAATTAAGGTGACAACCTCTCCTGGTTGCACATTAGCAATTTGACTGACATCGATAATCAACTGATCCATCGTAATCGCACCAATTTGCGGAACTAATTCATCGCGAATCATTACCTGAAGTTGGTTAGAAAGGTTACGCGGTACGCCATCAGC
>DAXETX010000130.1:0-6453 GCA_051155735.1 Xenococcaceae cyanobacterium | reverse complement strand
TCAGGAGAATCGAGACTGGCTTTTTCTGGTTCTTGAACTTCGCGAGGAATTAGACGATTGTTAGCTTCTAACCAGTCTAATAAAGAAGCTTCCTGTTTTAGCGGAATCACAATAGCTGGTTCGTAACGCGGTTCTTGAGATAAGGCAGGATTTTTGGGATCGCTCATAATCTAAAACTTAACTAAATCAGCGATCAGAATTGTAGCTTAGATCAATTAAGATGATCAGAATTTTTGGTAAAGTTAGAGGTAGTTGGATTGGGAAAAAGCGGTGTTTCTGGGAGGGAATTCTGAGACTGATTTTTGATAAAAGTTTCTTCTAACAATCCGACAAGCATCAACCGTAGCGCAATTATTTGAATTGTCTTGAGCAATTGTTGCGTTTTTATGGCGATCGCATCTAAGGAAGTAGCACCATCAGCTAAGTGCCAAACTTCTTTTTCTAAAGCTAACAATTTTATATGAGGTTTAGCTGCTAAAGCCCTCACTCCTGAATTTGGTTCGGGAAAGTAGTCTTGAAATCGCGCCCAATTTTTAATTAATCTTAGGGCATACATACTCACTTGCGTCGCTCTCATGCGATGTCCAGTCATTTCTAGCCAAGGAATGGTAAATAGTCGGTCTTGTAGTTCCGATAATTCGTCAAATTGAAACTGACCTGATTCTAGTTGAAACAATTGATATACTTGGTGTAATCTTAGTTGAAAGATCAGAGTCAGAATTTCTCGCGTTAAAAGTTTGTTTTGATGCAAGTAAACGCCTAAAGGCATTTCAGGCGGACAAAGCGTTCTGAGTTTTTTGGTAATCAGAGGACTCAACCAATGATGAGTTTCTAATAACTCGATTAAACCTTTATAGTTAATGCGATCGCTAATAGCGACGAGACAACCCTCGTGAAACCAGAGAAAATAAATCCCTTTTAAAGGTGAGGTTTCGATTGGCGAAACAATCTTAACAATCAAGCGACCCGACTTTTGTTCTGCTTCGATTTCTTGAAATAACTCTGGTAAGGAGAATGGTTTTATCGCGCTACGAATAGTCATAAACTACTTTTTAATTCGACCCCGCTAATTTTTGAACTTTACCGTAATTGCCTCATAATTTAGTTTTGCCCAAATGTTGATAAGCAGCTTGGGTAACGACTCTACCCCGATGGGTACGGTTGAGGTAGCCAATTTGCAGTAAATAAGGTTCATATACTTCTTCAATAGTTTTGGCGTCTTCTCCCGTCGCTGCTGCGATCGCTTCTAATCCTACAGGTCCTCCTTGAAACTGCTCGATCGCTGTCATTAAAACTAAGCGATCTGTCCAGTCTAGACCACGGAGATCCACATTGAATATATCTAGGGCTTCGGCTGCTAAAGTCTGATTTATAGTATCAGATTTTTTGACTTGAGCGTAGTCTCTGACTCTTTTTAATAAGCGGTTAGCAATGCGGGGTGTCCCACGGGAACGACGCGCGATTTCTTGCGCCCCCGCCTCGGTGAGGGTAACTTTAAGAATTGTTGCAGTACGCTGCACGATGGGAGTTAGTTCATCTAGCTCATAAAAACGTAAGCGTTGAATTAAACCAAAGCGATTGCGCAAAGGCGAGGTGAGAGAGCCTACTTTCGTCGTTGCCCCCACGAGGGTAAAAGGAGGCAGCGGAATACTGCGAATTTTAGCACTCTGACCCTTGCCAATTGTAATATCAAGACGAGAATCTTCCATCGCAGGATAAAGTAACTCTTCTGCCATCCGATTGAGGCGATGGATTTCATCAATAAATAAAATATCTCCTGGTTTTAGACCAATTAAAATCCCTGTAATGTCTCTGGGGCGTTCTAAAGCTGGTGCTGCGGTGATTTTGCAGTTTACCCCCATCTCACTGGCTAAAATTAGTGAGATCGTAGTTTTTCCCAATCCAGGAGGACCATAAAGTAGTAAGTGATCTAGAGGTTCTTGTCTGCCTTTAGCTGCTGCGATCGCAATATTAAGAATTTTTTTTAGCTCTTTTTGCCCAATGTAATCTACCAGTTTTTGCGGGCGAATATTCGCTTCATTGTTTTCAGTTTCCGCTACTGTTACGGTAGCAGACACAAGACGTTCTGTTTGCTCTTTTGGCTTAGAGCTTGAAGCAGTTTTTTTGCCAGAAGTTTGGTTATCTGAAGACGATCTTTTAATTGCCATTACTAGACTTTAGTTAAAGCTTCTTGTTGAGCAGTGAGTAACTGTTTAATACCTCTTGCTGCTAAATCTAACATTTGATTGAGTTGAAAACGGGAAAAACTGCCTGATTCTGCTGTTCCTTGTACTTCAATCAGTTCGAGATGGCGATTCATCACTACATTAAAATCTACATCCGCAGCCACATCCTCTGCATAATTGAGATCGAGCCAAGCTGTTCCTTGAATCAATCCTACAGATACGGCAGCTACAGGCGTTAGTAAAGGTGCGGAGGATATTTGTCCTTGTTGCTGGAGTTTTTCGATAGCATGAGCTAGAGCGACATAACCTCCTGTAATCGCAGCGGTACGAGTGCCAGCATCAGCTTGAATCACATCAGCATCGATGGTAATTGTCCGTTCTCCTAAACTCTTTAAATCAATTGCAGCCCTAAGACTTCTACCAATTAAGCGTTGAATTTCTTGAGTTCGCCCTGATAATTTTAAATATTCACGACGCTGACGGGGTGCGGTTGCACCAGGTAACATCCGATACTCCGCAGTTAACCAGCCCTGTCCACTATCGAGCAAAAAATTGGGAACTTTTGTTTCCACACTGGCTGTACATAGTACCTTAGTATTGCCACTAGTAGCAAGCACTGATGCTAGGGGAGTTGAGGTAAAATCTAGTTGAAAACTGTGGGGACGTAACTGGTCTGGTACGCGAGGTTCAAGCTCAGCCATAACTATTCTTGAATGTAATAATTTCTAACTAATATTGCAGATAAATCCTCGCTTTCGGATAATGAATTGAGATTGTAAGAATTATTTAATTATCCTTAGCATCTAGGATCATGCCATGCCAGACATAGCTGCCATTATTTGTACCCATAACCGCGATCGCTATTTAGGGGCTGCTATTGATAGTCTATTAAATCAAGATCGCAGCAACTACGAAATTTTAGTGATCGATAATGGCTCAACAGATAGCACTCGTGAAGTAGTAGAATCGAGACTTGGCAATCCTCATCTTAAATACTTTTATGAGCCAGAATTAGGCTTATCTGTAGCCCGTAACCGTGGTGCGAAAGAAACTACCGCCCCAATACTCGCTTATCTTGATGATGATGCAGAAGCTTCGCCCCAATGGCTTAGAGTAATTACTCAAGCTTTTCACGATAACCAGCAACTGGCGATCGCAGGCGGGAAAGTAACACTATTATTACCAGAAGGAAAAACCTTACCTAACTGGCTATCAGAATCGATGACAGGAAGTTTAGGAGCTTACGATCTTGGCACAGAAGTAAAATTGATTGACAATCCTAATCTCACTCCTAGAGGCTTAAACTATGCCATTCGGAAAAGTTTTCTCGATACAGTAGGTGGTTTCGATCCCAATTTAGGGAGAGTCGGGAAAAACTTACTTTCTAACGAAGAATTGTTTATGACCGAATTAGCTCTCCAAAAAGGATGGCAAGTTGCTTATCTTCCTGAAGCTTTAGCAGCCCACAATGTAGCTCTAGAAAGGCTTAAACCAGCCTGGTTTATTAGTCGTAGTTGGTGGCAAGGGGTTAGTGAATATTACCGAGAAGCCGTAGCGGGGCGCACTGGCACAAAACAATTTAGACGAGGCGGAGAAAGATTAGTTCGAGGACTTTATAAAAGTTTAAAATACATCAACGATCCTGCTTTGCGTTCTGATAATTTAATTTATGCTTATGGTCAGTTGGGCTATTTAAAAGAGGTTGTAACTGGTTTGGTTAAAAAGGGAGTAGGTAAGCAGTAATCACCTCATCAACCACTAACCACTAACCAATACCACCAAAAGTGATCCGCGCTAACCAAAAAGGAATCAACGCAGCCAAGACTAGCCAATCTCGCCAGCGTAAGCGTAATTGATGCCATTGTACGCGGTGTTCGTTGGGAGTGCTAAAACCCCTAACATCCATAGCTATAGCAATTTGTTCGGCTCGCATTAGCAGATTTTCCAATAATTTTTCCGCAACAGTTAACCATACTTGGGCGCTACGGCGCAGCCCCAATTCTTGCCAATTAATGGCTCTAGTTCTTACTGAACGCACTAGGTTTTGCACCTCTTCTAAAACCAGGGGGATAAAACGCAAAGCTAATGTTAAGGTTAAAGCTATTTCGGTAACAGGAATTTTTAAAGCTCTTAACGGATTCATTAAGTCTTCTAATCCAGCCGTAATTTCTTCTGGTGCAGTGGTCAGAAGGTAAAGATTAGTACTATAAATTAAAGTAAATACTAAAGTGGCGATTCGTACTGCTATATCAAGAGAACGACGCGTTACAGTGATTTTGGGTAAAAATTTGATGGCGGTAGTTTCGACTAAAACGTATTGATAAGAAGTCGGTTGTGGGAGATAGCTGTGACACTCTAACTCTGTTGCTATTGTGAGTTGTGGTCTGATTAATTCTCCCTCGGCATTGTAACAAACTTCTGGTAATCGCGGTTGCGATTTAACTGCCAAACCATCAGGAGCGATCGCTGTAATTAAAAATACAAATACCGACAAAGTTAGCAACCAGCCCATTTGTTGTCGCCAAACTCTCAAAGGAATCGCCGCCGAAATAGTTAAAATTACTAGCAATGCTGATAAACCCAAACGCCAGTAAGGATTAGCTAGTAAAGGTGCTGCTAAAAAAGTCATTAACCAAGCTAGCTTTACCCTCGGATCGATCCTATGTAACCAGGTAACAGGTTGTTCTAGATATAATCCAATAGGAAGCGATCGCAATAAATCCATAGAAATAAATCTAACTTTGCTAAATTCTCAGTCTTTCTAGATTAACCAATATTATGACGTGATTGTTAATAGTTAGTGGTTAGTATTTATTTACTTGCTACTTGCTTACTGTTTACCGATTATAGAAGGGATAAACTTGAGAATTTTCGTAATAGCAAAGATCAATAACCCAATTACTAAACCCATAGCTAATAAAGGTAAAGTCAAAGCCAAAATAGACAAAACCGCTGCACTCAAAGCTTCTGTTGTAGCTAAAAAAAGATTACCAATTCCGCCTGTCAATCCTGTAGAAGCCAATCGCGTCATACTAGTGGCACTTTCAATAATTCCTGCTGTACCACCTCCAGCAATTACAGCTAGCGTCCATTGTAAAACAGGATCGACATCTCCCAAATTAGCAGCAGTTAAAATTGTGCCTATAGCGATCGCTGTAGGAATTTCTATAGTATCTAGTAGGTTATCAACTATCGGTATGTAATAAGCCAAAATTTCTACTACCGTAGCAAAAGCCAAAGCTACCATTGCCGGATAACTTCCCAACCAAGCGAATTGAGGCGATAACTCAAAATTACCATTAACAGCAGCCAAACTCATCACTAATGGTGGAACAAACACTCGAAAACCACAAGCTGCGCTAAGAGCAACTCCCAAACAAAGGGCTAGTAAAATGTCCATTACTGATTACGACCAGAATTGATGTTTTTATTTTAAACATAGTCAACAGGGTATTTTGATGTTTTAGGCGATCTCATATCATCTTATATTCACGAAGTCAGAGGAAGCCTCGCCGTAAAACGACCAAGTCTCTCTACAGATAAATTATTAAAAACTCTCTCTTCCTTCTTCTCAAACTTCGCATCCAACCCTTAACCCCTTTGCGCCTTGGCGACTTTGCGAGAGAAAAAACCGTCCACAGATTAACGCAGATAAACACAGATAAAGTTATTGATTAGCTGCAATATTGTAGGGATAAAAAAAGAGACGCGATATATCACGTCTCTACAATAATTACTTCTTTTAACTAACTAAGTTTTGAGGTTAGTTAGATATTTTATTACTCTTAGCCTCCAAACTTTCCAAGCGACTCTTCAAATCTTGATTATCTTTCTTTAACTTATCAACCTCCTGTCGTAACTCCTTAACCGCTTTATCACTACCGATATTTTTCTCTACCTTACTAATAGCTTCATCTGCCATTCTTTTAACCCTTCCATCGGGAGTTTGTGCGGAAAGATTTTGTAAAATGCTAATAGCTTTAGGGGTTTGCATTTGACCTAAAGCAGAAGATACAGCTACTTGAGTGAGGAAGAAACTTTCTCCAGATAAAAATTCTAACTGTTCTAAAATAGTTTCTAGTGTTTCAGGAGTTTGACCAGTAGAAACCGCACCTAAAGCCCGAATAGCAGCGAGTCTTAATGCTTGGGGCGTGCCGTTTTTAGTATATTCAAGAATGATATTTACCGCATCAGCAGAAGTAGTCATTTTACTCAAACCACCAACTGCGCCACTTCTAATAGTTTCATTCCAACCAGCGCGAGTTTT
>DAXETX010000129.1:0-3597 GCA_051155735.1 Xenococcaceae cyanobacterium | reverse complement strand
TTAGAACATGAGTTACAAGAATTAGCAGATATGACCGAAAAATTATTAATTAGCGATCGCTAGCTGTTGGTTAATTAACAATCGTGACAAGTTAAGGGCTTGTGTTGTTTGTCAACTAGCTTTGAGTTTTTAGCTTTTATCGCAATACGGGGTTCGGTTAGGACATTTATTCCCTATTACCCATCTACTACTAAGTTTGTACCATAGCCACCACCCCCAGGAGTTTCAATCACAAAAGTATCTCCTGGTTGAATTGCGATCATAGCAGTACTATCTAATTGTTCTTTACTGCCATTTTTCCTAATAATATAGTTTTTTCCCACTTTACCAGCTTCGCCCCCCTTTAATCCAAAAGGAGTATTTATCCGACTACTCGACAAAATTCCTGCCGTCATAGTTTCTAAAAAGCGGATTTTCCTAATTGTGCCATTACCGCCCTGATATTGTCCTTTACCTCCGCTATCTTTTCTAATGCTAAAGCTTTCTAATAATACAGGAAAGCGTAGTTCTAATACTTCTGGATCGGTAAGACGAGAGTTGGTCATTTGGGTATGTACAGCATCAGTACCATGATAGTTTTTTCCTGCACCCGAACCACCGCAAATTGTTTCGTAATATTGATATTTTTCATTTCCAAAGGTAAAATTATTCATCGTTCCTTGGGATGCTGCCATAATATTTAATGCCCCATACAAACAATTGGCAATATTTTGTGAAGTTTCCACATTTCCTGCGACTACTGCTGCTGGATATTGAGGGTTTAACATACATCCTTCAGGAATAATTATTTGTAATGGTTTGAGACAGCCAGAATTAAGCGGAATATTCGCTTTTACTAGAGTACGAAATACATATAAGATTACTGATTGAGGAACAGCAAAGGGCGCATTAAAATTATTATTGAGTTGTTTAGATGTGCCTGTAAAATCGATAATGGCACTGCGATCGCGTTGGTTAATGATAATTTTTACCTGAATCTTAGCTTGATTGTCTAGTTGTACGGTAAATTCACCATCTTGTAAGACATTAATTACTTTTCTGACAGATTCTTCCGCATTATCTTGCACAAATTTCATATAATTCTGGACAGTTTCCAGACTATATTTACCAATCATTTTTTGAAGTTCTTGTACACCTCGATTATTTGCTGCGATTTGAGCTTTAAAATCGGCTAAATTTTGGGCAATATTTCTAGCTGGATGTTGCTGATTAGTTAATATTTCTTTGAGCGCTGTTTCTTTAAAGTTTCCTGCTGCAACTAATAAAAAATTATCCAAGAGAATTCCTTCTTCTTCGATAGTTTTACTATTAGGAGGCATTGAACCTGGAGTAATTCCACCAATGTCGGCTTGATGTCCTCTAGATGCTACATAAAATATCGGACTTACTGATGCATTGCTGGGTTTAACTTGAGCAGTAGAATCATTTTGCTGATTAAAATAAACAGGAGTAATTACAGTTACATCAGGAAGATGAGTCCCCCCATTATAAGGATTATTAGAAAGATAAACATCTCCTGGCTTGATAGTATCTTTCTTGTCTTTAATTAAACTGCGAACACTTTCACTCATCGAGCCTAAATGAATCGGAATATGAGGAGCATTAGCAATAAGAGAACCAGAAGCATCAAAAATCGCACAAGAAAAATCTAACCGTTCTTTAATATTTACTGACATAGCAGTATTTTGCAGGACAATTCCCATTTGTTCTGCAATAAATTGATAGAGGTTATTAAAAATTTCTAAGCGTACTGGATCGGGTTGATGGTTCATTTTACTTTTGTCACCAATAATCTTGTTTATTTTAAAATAATTAATTTTCAGCAGAAACAAAACTTGGCATTACTTATTTAAATAACTCTAGACAAAGTTAATCTATGGTAGAAAAATAAATACGGCGTTGTGGCTTCAAAAAGCAACACCATCAACTTAACCTCAAAAAAGCGATCGCTATGAGCCAACTATTAGACTGGAATGAAATCGCACAAATTTCCCTAGCAGGAGAATTAATCTCTCGCAGCACTGCCAAAGCCATATTACAAGCAGATGATACCGAACTATTAGCCCAACTCGCAGCAGCTTATAAAGTCCGTTATCATTACTGGCAGAATCGCGTCCGACTGCATTTTTTACTCAATGCCCAAAGTGGTTTGTGTCCTGAAGATTGTCATTACTGTTCCCAGTCCCAAATTTCTAGCGCGGAAATTGAGAAATATCCTCTCATGGCGCAGTCAAAAATTCTGCAAGCTGCCCAACGAGCAGCGGAGTTACAAGCAGGAACATTTTGCTTGGTGATTTCAGGGCGATCGCCCTCTGCCTCGGTTTTAGAGCGAGTTATTACTGCTGTTAAAACCATTAAAGCGCAACACGATCTTAAAATCTGTGCTTGTTTAGGACTCCTAGACTTAGAACAAACTCAACGCCTCGCAGCAGCAGGAGTAGATCGAGTTAATCACAACCTTAATACCTCTGAAAAGCATCATCCTAATATTTGTACTACTCATAGTTTTGGCGATCGCGTTAAGACGATTCAAAACGTACAAGCAGCAGGAATCACTACTTGTTCGGGAGGGATTATTGGCATGGGAGAATCAGCAGATGATGCGATCGATCTTGCCTATTCACTGCGAGAATTAAATGTTACTAGTGTCCCAATCAATTTTCTCATTCCGATTACAGGTACACCTTTAGGCAATCAACCACCAACTAATCTTAACCCTCGTTATTGCTTGAGAGTTCTTTGTCTATTTCGCTTGATCTTACCTACCCAAGAAATTCGCCTTGCAGGTGGAAGAGAAGTTCATTTGCGATCGCTACAACCCCTAGGACTTTATCCAGCCAATTCGATGTTTATTGGTGATTATTTGACTACTCCAGGGCAAGCTGCTTACGCCGATCTGCAAATGCTGCAAGATGCAGGATTTGTCTTAGAAAATCCTGATGGCTCAGTTCTCAATCTCGAAACTAAAGTTCATGTCAAAGTTAAATAATGTCTTCTTAGGCTGCGGTTTATGGGGCATCCTCTCTGCTTGGGCGATCGCCCAAGCGAATCCAGTTGCTTCTTTAGAGCGATCGCTAATAACCGAAAAAACAGCAGCTAGGGTTAATTTTGGCGATAGAAGTGACCAACGTTGGTATATTCAAGGTGCAGGAGCGACTACGGTTGATGCTGACGCAGCCCGTAATTTTGCGCTGATTGGAGTCGGAATTTCTCAGTTTTTCGCCAATGGACATAGTGTCAATCTGGAATTAAATGGGATGTCCTTTTTTCAAACTGATGATGATGCTGTCGGATTAAACCTCGCTTTGTTGTTGCGCTGGCATTTTTATCGCCGCCAAAATTGGTCACTGTATGTTGATGGGGGTGCGGGAATCTTAGGCACAACCAATGACGTACCCAGTAGAGGATCGAGTTTCAATTTTACCCCTCAATTAGGTGCTGGTACAACAATTCGTCTGACCGATAACCGACGCTTAATGCTAGGGCTACGGTGGCATCATATATCTAACGCTGACTTGGATGAAGATAACCCAGGGCGAGACAGTGTTATGGGTTATGTCGGACTCAACTTACCGCGCTAAAGGGAACTCCTGTGGC
>DAXETX010000128.1:0-13704 GCA_051155735.1 Xenococcaceae cyanobacterium | reverse complement strand
AACAATCTGATTTACAAAATTCCCACTCGTCCCTTTCCCTACAGTTTGATGACATTAGAAACTCATATTCCAGAAACAGATCAACCTAAAAAAACTGATACTTATACTTCTTGGGATTCTCTAACAGATCGCAGTTATACCAGCAGACATTTACCCCCCGATCCTGAATTTAATCGTGAAGGAAATTTACCTGAACTTCAAGACTTAAAGGTTTTATTTCAAAAAAGAGACGGTAAAACTATTTACTCGGAAAAATCAACTCTCTTATTTCCTTATTGGGTACAGTGGTTTACTGATAGTTTCTTGCGGACAGATCCCTCTAACCGTCTCAAGAATACTTCTAATCATCAGATCGATCTGTGTAACGTTTACGGTTTAACCAGAAAACAAACCAATTTATTGCGTTCATTTGTCGGAGGTAAATTTAAGACCCAAAAACTCAAACGTCAAGATGGAGTATCAGAAGAATATCCCTTATTTTATTATGCCGATCCAGAACAGGGTATTGTCGATCCGCAGTTTTTAGGCTTGTATGAACCTTTACACGACGAACAAAGACAACCTCCTCTGAAGAAAAAAACCCTGTTTGCGATGGGAGTAGAAAGAGCCAATGTGCAGATTGGCTATGTGATGCTGAATACTTTATGTCTGCGAGAACATAATCGCATTTGTGATATTTTGGCTCAAAACTATCCTGACTGGGATGACGAAAGACTCTTTCAAACTGCGAGAAATATTGTCATGGTGATTATTCTTAACATCATTATGGAAGAATATATTTCTCATATTACTCCTTATCACTTTAATTTCTTTGCCGATCCTAAAGCCTTTACTAAAGAAAGTTGGCATCGCGAAAACTGGATGGCGATCGAGTTTAGTATGGTCTATCGTTGGCATAGCGCACTTCCAGAGACTTTTATTTATCGCGGAGAAACAACGCCAATGGTGAATTCTCTCTGGAATAATCAGATGTTGATCGACATGGGCTTGGGCGTACTAATGGAAGAAACTTGTTCGCAACCTGGGACGAGAATTGGTTTGTTTAATACCCCTGATTTTCCCGTTAAGAAAACCGATGCGGGGGTAGTTACCTTTATTGATGCTACTGAACTAGCTACCATTCAATACGGTAGAATGGCGCAACTAGCTAGCTATAATGATTATCGTCAAATGTGTGGCTTCCCCAGAGTGACAGATTTTAATCAAATTACAGGGGATGAATATGCTCAACAAAAACTTCAAGAATTATACGGCGATGTAGATAAAATTGAGTTTTTTGTCGGACTTTATGCTGAAGATGTCCGACCAAATTCCGCGATTCCTCCCCTTGTCGCGAGAATAATCGGTATTGATGCTTTCTCTCAAGCTTTAACTAATCCTTTGTTATCAGACAAGATATTTAAGCCAGAGACTTTTTCGGAAGTAGGTTGGAAAATTATCCAAAATACCAAAACCGTTAGGGATCTAGTTAATCGCAATGTTCCTGTCTCAGATCGTCAATACCAAGTTACTTTCAATCGTTAATTAATTAGCCTGATTCGGTGTTGGGCAATTTGAACCGCAAGTGCGATCGCAGCTTCCATACTTCTAGCATCAGCAATGCCTTTTCCTGCAATATCAAAGGCTGTACCGTGATCGGGGGAAGTGCGAATCCAAGGTAGTCCGATAGTTGTATTAATTGCTCGATCAAACGCCATTAATTTCACTGGAATTAAACCTTGATCGTGATATAAGGCTAGATAAGCATCAGCACCGTGGTGACGATCGCTGTACCAAGCTTGACCAGGTTTAACCCACATCGTATCTGGGGGAACAAGTCCGATTAATTGCGCTGAGGGATATTTTTGTTGTACGGTTTTGAACCAGGGTAGCAACCAGTCTTGTTCTTCTGTTCCTAGTTGTCCTGCTTCGCCACTGTGGGGATTTAAGCCAGAAATCACAATTTTTGGCTTGATGATGCCAAAATCAGCCTCAAGACAGTTGATTAGCAAGTCTAGCTTAAGAGATAGCAACTCTGGGGTAAGAGACTGAGATACTTGGCAAAGAGGGATATGAGTTGTTGCAAGTAAAGTCCGTAATACCCAGTCTGTGTGGGGCGATCGCGCTACAAATAGCATCCCATACCTAGCAGTATTTGCTGCTTGGGCGAGAACTTCTGTTTGTCCTGGATAGTTATATCCTGCTTGTTGCCACAAAGCTTTGGCAATGGGTGCGGTAACAATACCCTGGAACTTACCTGCTAAAGTTAGGGCGATCGCTTTTTCGAGATAGTGAAAACTCGCTTTTCCTGTATTTTTATCTCCTGTGCCAAAAGTTAGGGGATAATCGTAGGGGAGATCGATCAGATCGAGAGTATCAGGATCGGCAAGACTATTTGAGGCTACACCCTGTTGCAATAGTTGCTGATAGGTAAAATCGAGAATTGCACGACTACCGATAACTTTTAGCTGGCAATTTTCGAGTCGGGAAACATTGGCTAAAGCTTTTAAAACTACTTCTGTGCCAATACCAGCAGGATCGCCGATGGTGATCGCAAGATGATGATTCATCGTTAATCATTAAAACCGCAGTTCATATTCTAGGACAGCCCGACTATCATCATCAAAATTAGTTGAACCCCGTAAGACGAAGTTTTCATCGAAACTGTAACGGACACCGACTTGGGCGGGAATATCATTGACATTTAAGATTTTTAGTACTGAAAAAGAAAATTGATCTCCTAAGTCAAAAGCAATTTCTCCTGCTAAGGCATCAATGCGATCGCGATCTGGGTTATCATCGATTACTTGAGTCGGAAATAGTCGAATTTCCCCAAAGGGAATCAGATTATTAAATTGCGAATTTAAGCTACCAAACAGGGCGGATGCTAATCCTAGGGTTGTCCCACCTCTGCCGATATTATTGACAAAGTTACCACCTAACAAAGCGATTATTTCCGCTTGGCTACGAGGTGGGCTACTAGTAAGTTGCAGTTTATTAGCGATTTGGCTAGCTAAACCGCGAGCTTCGGCGGAAATACGGACAGTTTCTAATGTACCGAAGTTAGCAGCAGGAATATCCTCAATTTCTGTGGATAAGGGGTCTGCTGGAGTCCGATTTTGGGTGGTTTCGATAGCCGAACCAACTAACCTGATATCTAAAAAGGGATCGAGTCCATTATTGCGAGTAAAGCGGGCGATGTTGTTTTCACCCCGCGCTAAATTGAGTTGAGTGGTGAATAAGTTAACTTGTCCTCTTTGGAGATTAATCGTTCCTTCAGGAACAGGAAATAAAAATGAACCTTCGATATCCAGCGTTCCTGTGGCGAGAAAAGTGAAAATTGCTGGTTGAGTGATAAAGATGTTTTTGCCTAGTGTCAGTTGCAAGTCTTGATATTCGGTGACAGTCGGTAATCCTGTGGCTTCTGGTTGAGTAGCAGCCTCAACAGAATTATTATTGCTAAGAACTATTGTGCCATCGTAGAGGGTAATATCTCCTGTAATATCAGGTTCGAGGGCTGTTCCTAAAATAGTCAAATCTCCTGTTACTCCGCCTTGATAGAGGTCTTGAACTTCGATATTGAGGTTATTGAGATCGATGGTTAAGGGATTATCTTGCGGTGTGGGGCGGTTGAGAGGAATTGTTCCTCTAGCAGCGATGTTTCCACCACCAAAGTTACTCGTAAAGTTTTCGACCAAGATGCGGTCAAAATTAAAGGCAATATCCCCTTGTACTTGGGTTAGATTGTGATCGGGAAAACTATTAATGGCTATTGTCCCTTGATTAATGGTGGCTTTTCCTGAAGTGACTAAGTTACGAGGTTGATTAGTAGTTTGATCGAAACTGCCAGTAATATCTAATGCAACTTCTCCTTGTCCATCGAGCCAATTTACCTCACCTTGAGACAAAATATTGAGTAAAGTCAGTCCTCGATCTTTAACGTTGAGGGAGATTTCTAAGAAGTCGCTTTTAGGTTTAGTCTCAGCAAAGGGAAGTTGGTAGGGAATACTAGCTGTGAGAACTATCGGTTCAGCAGCCTCTGCTACTACACTACTAGCAAAGAAATTGAGACGGGAATTATTATAGTTAAAACTACCTTGAGTTGATTGAATTGAAGTGTCATTAAGAGTTGCATCATTAATCGTTACTTCTCCTAAGACATTGGGATTATTTTGCGTCCCCGAAAGAGTTGCTTCTGCATCAATGATGCCTCCGAAAGCAATTTCTGGTGGTAGGTTCACAAAGCGATCAATTAGAGAGACAGGAATGTCTTGAAAAATTAATTTTCCCAGTAAAGTTTCTCCCCCCAAACTACCAGAGATAATTACTTGGGGATTTAACGGTGTTGTATTGTTCGGTAGCGATTGGGGTAAACTAATCGTTATCGGGAGAATAGTCAAGATGTTGTCGCGTAAATCTCCTTTAAAGCCAATTTTTTCGGCAATTAAATTGCTTTCTGGTGGTGCTTTGGGTTTGGGTTTCCCCCACTGCCATTTTTCACCTTCAAACTGAAAATCAGCATCCAAACCTTGATTGAGAGAACCCGATACTGCAATCTCACCGCCAAAATTACCAGTTAAATACCTTAATTCTGGCAATTGAAAATCTCGATCTCTCTCTTGTTGTTTTTGACGCAACCAAGCTTGAACTTCGGCTAATTTTTGCAGTTGTTGCCAAATTTCAGCATCTTGAAAATTAACGGCAAAGAGAGAATCATCAGGATTTCCCGACTGATTATAAAGGCTTTGAGATTTAGCATATTGGCGATCGCCAAATAGTTGTCCTAAATCGGTCAATTCAAAGATTTCTAGGGCGACTAAAATATCTTGAATTTGTCCTTGTTCGACTGATAGAGTCCCGTCAATCTCAAGATCGTTATTTTGCTGCACTAAGTTCCCTTTGAGTTGGTAGTTACTTTCTCCTTGTTGAAACTTGACATCTTGAATTGCCAAATAGCCTTCGCCATATTGAAAGTTACCAGTAATTTCGTTTCCTGTGATTTTGCCTAGTAGCGGTGAAGTGACAACGACATTTTCCCCAGCAGTATTGAGATTATTGAGATTAGAGGTAAAATCTCCTGATAATCTGCCTGAGAGGGGTTGAGCGACAAAATTCGGGGGTATTTCTAGGTCTGGACTCTTAAGCGCGATAGTTTTGAGTAATTCTAGCGGAAAATCTCGGACTTTGGCTCGGATGATTTCTTGTTTACCTGTTCCTGTAACTAAAATATCGTCATAACTAAAGCGAAAAGATTGCGGTAAAAAGTTACGGTCTAAGTTTAAGACAATTTGTTGTTTGGTAGTGTCTGATGGGGGAGTAACTCCCACAGAAGAGTCAACCTCATTCTCTGGTGACGCTGTTTCAGTTAGGGCTAGGTTTACGCCTAAATCTGGTGCGACTCTCACTGTCCCTTCGAGGTTATCGAAAGCCAAAGTTTCTAACTCAAAGTCTCGTAGTAAAATATCGCCATCGATGTCTAAGGCTGCGGGAATACCAGAGATCTTGCCTGAAAAATCGACAATTCCACTACGATTTAAGTTTACTGCCCAACTAGGCAAAGTTAACTTGAGTCGGTTGAGATCGATGCCGTTGGCTTGAGGAACTTCAAAGTTAAAGTAGTTAACCGCAGCTAGTTTATCGGGTATGTCATCAAAAAAGTTTGGTGCAAGTTCGATATAACCACTAGCGTTTAAGCTATCACCTGTAGCTTGTAAAACATCTAATCTGCTACCATCCCATACTACATTAGCCGTAAATGGCTGGTCTAAAAGATCGATCCCCTGACTAAAAGTGACAGAACCTTTAGCCTCAATTGCAGTAGGATCGATTTGGGTGATGTTTCCTGTAGCGGTTAACTCGCCTCCTAACTTTCCTTCTAAGATAAAATCTTCCGAATCAGGATCGGCAAATAAACTTAGGTCGATAGCTTCAGGAATAATTTGCGTTGTAAAATTGCCATCTTTGATGTTTAAATTTTTGGCAGTAAATACTCCTTCAGGCAGGGTGAGACTGCCATCTCCTGTCGCGATAATACCTTCAGGAGTAATATTATCGATAGTTCCTGCAAGATTAAACTGACCAGCGACTAAGCCCGCAAACTGATCGGGAGTAGCCGAGTTTAACTGTTTTAATGCCAGATTATCAGCTAATGCTGTGGCTTGCCAGTCGTTACCTGCAACTACCAATTCAGTTACCGTAACTGTACCATCAGCTAAGGCTAAATCCCCTTGACCTTTAATAGTATTATCTTCTGTCAGTTTTCCTGTGAGATAAAAGTCGCCACTCAAAGTATCCTTAAATTCTGGTGGTACTTCAGGAAATAGTTGTCGGAGTTGTAAATTATTAGTAGTAAAGTCTCCTGCCCAAGTTCCTTGGCTAACTTGAATCTCAGGGGCAAAAATTTCGCCTCCTACAGTATCAAGGGTAGCGTCTCCTGTAACTACTAAAGTATTTAACTGCGGATCGTTAATCTCCCCTGAAGCTTGAAACTCTCCCCTAACTAACCCCTTACCAATAGTCGGAGTAGTACCTTGACCAAAAGGGAGACTGTCAAACTCGACACCAGTAGCTTGAATCTGCGATCGCCATATTCCATTGCGATACTTAAGATTTTCTACTGCTACTTCCCCCTTACCTAGAGGAAAGTTAGCCACACCGTCAATGATGCGAAAAGTATTACTAGGATCGCTTGCTTGTAAAGCTAAAGTGCTTTGTCCTGATACCAATCCTAGATCGATGGGTAACTCTGTGTTATAGCGTTCGGCGATCGCATTTCCTGGTAAATTGCGACCACTGATATCAAAGTATAAATTTTGACGATCATCTAGTTGAATTGTCCCTGTCCCCTCAATTACGCCCCCTAGAGTCGGGTTTCCTGAAAAATTGCGGACAAACAGAGTATCACCAATGAGTTCTAAATTGCCCTCAACTTCGGTAAAGTCTAGTTTGTCAATGCGAGTAGGTGTAGTACTAGCTACTGCTACTGCTACGATGGGATTTTCGAGAGTCCCAGTTAAAGCGATATTACTCTTGACTTCTCCTTCTAGAGGTACAGGCGTTGGCGTTAATTCTAAAGCGGAAAAGACTTTATTTGCATCTATGGGTTTAGTGGTAGCAAAGATATTATAGTTGCCCTTACCTGCAATATCGAGAGAACCATTAGCAACTCCTGTTACTTCACCGAATAAAGTCCTGACTGTTTCTAAGCGAATCTTTGAACCTTGAAACTGTAATGTACCATTACTACTGCTAAAAGGTTTAGCTAAACCAGGAACTTGCAAGCTAACATGATTAATTCGGGCTGTACCATCTAGTTCGGGAGTCGGCCCATTGTTAAGAGTAACGCCAATTTTGCCATCAATATTACCTGCTTCTAGCTCCAAGGGTAAAGCCAAAAGATTTTCAATCGCTTTAGCTGCTAATTTTTTCCCTTCAATATCCAAATCTATCACATTGGCGATCGCCTCTCCCTCTAGCTTCAGTCTTCCTCCTTGAGCCAGTTTTCCTGAAGTGTTAAATTTAATTACATCACCATCCTCTAAAAAGCGCACAATTCCTTGATTGAGAGTTCCCTCAACAGGAGGATTAAGTTTTTGGTTGGCTGACTGACGCGCCACTAAAGTAATGTCAGCTTGTTGCAGTCGAATCGTTTCTACATCAACTTTAATACCATCTCCGCCACTTTCTCCCGTCCCAAAATTCGTAGGAGTCCAAATTCCACTAGTATCTTGTTCGAGATAAATATCAGGTTGAATCAGCGTAATCTCGATTGGTAAAGTGCTTTGAAACAGCAGCGGTAACAAATTAAAATCGACTTTTACTGCTTCTACTACAGCCCGATCTGGGTTATCCTGAGTTGCAGGAAGTTCACTCTGACCAATACGAGCCGAAGTTAGAGAGACACTTTGTAAATTGCCAAGATTTACAGGACGATGAAGATATTTTTCCGCTTCTCGCTCTACTAGAGGCAGAAGTTTTTTTTGAATCATGTACCATCCAACGGCTGTACCGATCCCCATACTACCAAGTAATAAGGCAATTGCGATCGCTAGCCATTTCGGTCTGTTGTTAGGAGACTGATTAGATGCTTGCTGCTGAGGGTGTATAGATTGTAAAGCTTTATCGCGATCGGATGATTGATTCATATTTTGTCTATAGCACTAACAAGTTAATCTAGTTAGTAGAAATGAAAAAAGCGAAAATATCTGACAAAGGAGGCAGTTCAATAACTGCCAACAACTACATTAATTAGGAAATCTCTGATATACAGTGAATAATGGCTAATCCCAAATTCTCAAAGAGCCTTATTTCCTTAAACCTATTGTTAGAGTTTTAGCAAGGCGATGAGTAGATCGGTACTGCTTTTTTGACATATTTTAAATAACCCATCAAGCTTATGAGTGACCAAAAACCTAATGTAACCCAATCCAATCCAGACGTCTCCAAAAAGAAAGTATCGCCTTTAAGCTGCTTTTTTGCCTCAAGCTTTGCTGGTGCGATTGCGATCGCTGCTTACTCTCTCATGTCTTCTATTATAGAAACTTATGCGGATAAACCAGTAGTGTCAGATAATGTTCTAGTTCTGAAAATTACGATTGCGGTAAGAACGCTGGTAATCGGAATTACGGCTCTAGGAACTGGTGTATTTGGGCTAGTAGCAGTAGGGTTATTTTTATTAGGGATTCAGCTAGGGATTCAAGCAGTAAGCAGTAAGCAGTAAGCAGTCATCAGTCATCAGTCATCAGTTATTAGTCATTAGTTATTGAGTAATAAGTAAAAACCAACCACCAACCACTAACCACTAACCACTAAGCAGTTATCAGTCATCACCTCATCAATTATGACAAAGGACGAACCACGAAGGACAAAAGACAAAGGATAAACAAGATATTGAGGAGAAGTAAATCACTTGCGAAGATTATTGCAGCTATCTAGAGTAATTGATGCTCTTAATGAAATAATTGGTCGTTTAGCCTATTGGTTAGTGCTATTGATGGTATTAGTGGGAGTTTGGAATGTTATAGGAAGGTATATCGGACGCTTTATCGGACAAAATTTGACCTCTAATGCCCTAATTGAAATTCAGTGGTATTTATTTGATTTAGTCTTTTTATTGGGCGCAGCCTATGCACTCAAATATAACGAACACGTTAGGGTAGATTTATTTTACAAAGATTTGAGTCCACAGCGTCAAGCTTTGGTTAATTTTATTGGTTCAATATTATTTCTTATTCCCTTTTGTGGCTTAATAATTTACTATTCTTGGGAAGAAATTGTTAATTCTTGGCTTCAACAAGAGATGTCTCCCGATCCTGGCGGATTACCCAGGTATCCAATTCAAGCAGTGATTATTATCAGTTTGGTATTACTCATCCTTCAGGGAATTTCAGAAGCGATTAAAAACTGGTATATTTGGCGCAATCTAGAGACGCATCAGGAGGAAAATCGTGAATTATGATTGGCTAGGAATTGCCATGTTTGCCTCCGCCTTATTGCTTTTGTCTCTGGGCTATCCTGTGGCTTTTTCCCTGGGTGGGGTTGCGATTATGTTTGCTTTCATTGGTGCTGCTATTGGGGAATTAAATCTAAATTTATTTGGCGCGATGCCGAGTCGCATTTTTGGCATCATGGAAAACTATACTTTACTAGCTATTCCCTACTTTGTTTTTTTGGGTTCGATGCTAGAAAAAACTGGCATTGCCGAAAAGTTACTCGAAACTATGGGTATTCTCTTTGGTAGATTGAGAGGAGGATTAGCTTTAGCAGTAATCATTGTTGGGGCGTTATTAGCAGCTTCTACTGGGATAATTGCAGCGACGGTAGTAGCTATGGGTTTGATCTCACTGCCGATTATGTTGCGTTATGGCTACAACAAAGAATTAGCTACAGGCGTAATTTTAGCTTCTGGTACTTTAGGACAAATTATTCCTCCTAGTGTCGTGTTAGTCGTCTTGGGAGATCAACTGGGGGTTTCAGTAGGAGATTTATTTATCGGTTCACTGATTCCTGGTTTGTTGATGGCATCAGTGTTCTGTCTTCACGTAATTATGGTTGCTTTTCTCAAGCCCGAAGCTGTACCAGCTTTACCTGAGTCGGTGAGAAACATTAGAGGAAAAGCTTTGATGCAGCTAGTGATAAAAGCGATGCTTCCTCCTTTGATTCTAATTATTATCGTGTTGGGTAGTATTTTTTTTGGGATCGCCACTCCTACGGAAGCGGGGGCGGTAGGCTCGCTAGGAGCAATAGTTTTAGCCTGGTTTAATGGCAAATTGACTTGGTCTGCTCTCAAAAGCGTCTGTGATGCTACTATGCGCATTACTACGATGGTAATCTTTATTTTGCTCGGTTCTACAGCTTTTAGCTTGGTATTTCGAGGCTTACATGGCGATCGCTTTATGTTCGATCTTTTGGCTAATTTACCAGGGGGCAAAATTGGCTTTTTGCTAGTGAATATGCTAGTAATTTTTCTTTTAGGGTTCTTTATTGATTTTTTTGAAATCGCGTTTATTGTTATTCCCATCTTTAAACCCGTTGCAGAAGCTTTAGGCTTTGATTTGGTTTGGTACGGTGTGGTTATTGGCGCGAATTTACAGACATCTTTCTTAACACCGCCTTTTGGCTTTGCCCTATTTTATTTGCGAGGTGTAGCACCCCCAGAAGTTAAAACCGCAGATATATATCGGGGGGTAGTGCCGTTTATTCTTCTACAATTATTAGTATTGGTATTAATTATTATTTTTCCTCAGTTAGTTAACTTTTTGCTTGTCTAAAATTGACGAAGTCAGAGGAAGCCCCGTCGTCTCACGGCGGGGTCTCTCTGACATCCTCCCTCAATAAATCAAGAGACTTCTCACGAAAGAAAGTTAAATTTCAATGAACAAATCTTTAGTTCATTTGTTGTTGATTGTGATTTTAGTTCTCACTGCTATAGTGGGTAGCGATCGCCTTGTTCACGCCCAATCGATTACTGGCATTAACGCAGAAATTAGTAGCTTAAGAAGCAGAATTAATCGTTTAGAATCGGAAGTAAGAAACTTAAGCCGTGCAATTCCTGGTAGTTCTCCTGTTACGCCGAGAAATCTTCCTGAAAGAGAATTGCCCCCGACGACAATTGAGAATCCTCCTGCTATAGATGGTAATGTAGTAGGACGTAGCGATCCTCTGTTTGAGCGACTGGCAACTTTAGTCATTGAACTTAAAGAAGATGTAAGAAATTTAGATCGCAGATTAACCGCCCTTGAAGAGGAATAGGGAACAGTGGCGGGTAGTGGGGTAGCTTACAAGGGTAGGTCTTTTACCGCTATTAATCAGAGATACTAGTAGATTAAATTATTTATCACCGATCAATTAGCAATCGCTTTTTTAGTTCAAACAATAATCTTAGGTTTTAATTATCATAGAAAAAATAGGAGTAAAAACTAATTAAATTTATTGTTTCTCTACTCTTTAGTTACCATTGAATTTTCTCTTGGAAGTTATTAAAGTAACTTAATTATTAATTTTTATGGGTAAGTTTGGCTCAAAACTGTCATCGGTACTCTGCCACGCCCCTCACGAGTGCCTGAACTTGGTTCAGGCAACGCGGACTTGTAAGGGGTCGTCTCTGTCGTTGAACGGCAGAGCTTGTGAACCCCGTCAAGTTGCAGTCGCCCTGAAAAACGTCAAAACTCTAATGGCTTATTTCCAAAAGTTTAAGTGGCGGTTTGAAGCAATTATCGACCAGAGAGTTGATCCCAATGAAGTCATGGAACGTCCTCACATTCGATTTGACGGACACAATTTGTCAGAAATTCCGCAACAGTGGCAACACGCCCAAAATGATGCTTTGGGTTACTTTCTGTGGTTTTATTGCCAATTAGCTAGAAAAAAATTGTTAAAATTGCAACCAGAAGACCGAGAAGTTTTGGCACTTTTCCCTTTTTATTTTCAAGCTATTAGTTATTGGCAAGATGAAGATAGTGGTCATTGGGAAGAAGCCAGAAAAATTTCAGCTTCTAGTATTGGAGTCGTAATAGCAGGGCTTAAATCTTTAAAGCTACTCATAAGCGATCCCGATTTAGCTATTGATTGCCGATATCAAGCTGAGTTAGTTACTGTTGAATTCTTAAATGAACTAATTGATACTGGCACAACAGCTTTAAATAAAATTCTGCCAGCAGAATGTATTCAACCTCATCCCCAAAACCGACCCTATGATGCTGCCTTACTCTTCTTAATCTATCCTTTGCAAGTTGTAGAAGCAGCAATGTCAGAACAAATTCTCGAATTAGTAATTAATCATCTACAAGGTGACTATGGTATTCGTAGATATTTAAAAGATTCTTTTTGGTGTCGCGATTACAAAGATTTACCAGAAGCAATTCGTACTAGTATCTCTAGCGAACGAGAACAATGGTTACAAGAGCATGGTAGAAAACTTAGAGAAGGGGAAGAAGCTCAATGGTGTATTTTCGATCCTATTGTCTCGGTGATTTTTGGACGTAAATTTCACCAGACTCGTCAACCAGAATATCTCGAACAACAAATTAGATATCTTAATCGTTCTTTGAGGCAACTCACTAGCAAAGACTGTCAATTAGGATTTAAGTGTCCCGAACTCTACTACTTACAAAATGGTAATTATATTCCCAACGATGCGACACCACTGCTTTGGACACAAGCTAATTTAAGAATAGCTTTAAAAATTATGGAAGATAGTTTGACAATCTAGCAATTTCACTCTTCCCACAATCGACGACTCGAAGAGCCGTTGAGACGATGATGCGCATCTTTTAGTAGCTTAGGGATCGCCAGTTTTTCAGGACAACGAGGTAAACAGTCGCCACATTCAGTACATTTATTCCCTTTTTGCCCAGGAAACCAATGTCCCGCATTTTCTAGCATCCGATAGCGATATTGACCATAATTTGTCAGATCATAAGCTACCGCTAAGTTACGTAACCGCAAAATTTCAGGAATGTTAATTGCTTCAGGACAAGGCAAACATTGATAACATTGACTACAGCGATCGCTTTTTAACTGAGTCTGAAAATGATCTTGGAGTTGATTAAAAATAGCTGTTTCTGTTGAGGTCAAAGGCGCAGCCCAGTCTTCCTGTCTAATCCCTTGGAGAAATTCTAATTCTTCAGGATTCGCAGCACCAACACTGAGAGTGGTAATAGCGCGATTATGCAGCAAAAAACGGTAATTAAGCTCTAAAGGTGTCATCGGAGCGCATAAATCTTTTAGAGTCGCAGGAGGAGTATAGAGTTTTCCGCCTTTATCGCTAGGAGAAATAATAAATACACCTAAATCTTTGGCTGCTGCTAGTGCGATCGCTGATTGATTGCGTTGCCAAAAATAATAGTAATGCAGGTTAACAAAATCAAATAAATCAGTATTAATTGCTGCAATAATTAAATCTAAACTGCCATGAGTCGAAAAGCCTAAATATCTAATTTTGCCTTGCTGCTGGGCTTTTTTTAGTGCCAGCATACAGCCTTGGTCGTCAGTAATCCAACTTAAATGTTGCCAAGTATTGACTCCGTGTAATGCCAAACAATCTATGTAATCTGTTTGTAATCTAGTTAAAGATTCATTAAGCCAAAGCTCCATTTGCCCAGCATCGGGAGAAGGTGGCAATTTAGTAGTTAGATAAAGCTGCTCTCTGGGTAAAGCTAAATTCGATTTGAGGGTTAATCCCAAGTAGGTTTCACTTTGACCATAACCTCTAGCAGTTTCTAGATG
>DAXETX010000127.1:0-2884 GCA_051155735.1 Xenococcaceae cyanobacterium | reverse complement strand
TCAGGTATTGAGTAATGGGAAAAAAAGCCAAGCTCAAAAAAATTCGTCGTGAATTAAAAGCGACACTGGGAGAAAACTCGCAAGGTAATCCTCATAACTTTGTTAAACAGATTGAACAGAGGGGTTATCACCTACAGCAAAGTCAGCGATCGCCCGAAGTTCCTAGAGATAATATAGAGCCTCAGTTGTAACCAAAGCCTCCCTGTATTAGTTGATTATGCTTAGAATATAGATATTTACAAAACACAATAAAACTTTACTTGTTGCTCAAATTTCCTCTAACAAACCGTTTTTATTGTGAACATTTTGAGACTATTACAATTTCAGGCTAACTGTATTCATGCAATCTACTTCTAAGACCAACCAGTTAATTCCCGATACTTTTACTAAGCTAGCTTATCAGGGATTTCAAGAAAGTAAAAAAATTTTCAGTGTCGTCCATAAAATTCTTAGCGATCGCCTTACTGACCTCGCTATTCCCCAAAGAGAAAATAAAGCTCAGCCTCTATCTCCAACAACTTTAGAGAAACTGCAAGAGCGAGTCAGCCTATTACAAGAGACAGATTGGCAAGATGCTCAGGCTGGAGTCTATCCTAGTGAATTACTATTTGATAATTCCTGGGGTGATTTTTTCCGTTACTATCCTGAAGTATGGCTAGACTTACCTAAAATCTGGGCAAGAGTTCAAACTAGAGAATATCAGCAATTCGATCCAACAATTGATCGAGAAGGATATCCTGCCTATTATCTCCAAAACTTTCATTATCAAACCGACGGTTATCTAAGCGATTTATCGGCTAATCTTTATGACTTGCAAGTAGAAATTCTGTTTAATGGTTCAGCAGATGCGATGCGCCGACGCATCCTTAAACCCCTCAAACAAGGATTACAAGCTTTTAGCGAGCTTCCAGCCTCACAATTAAGAGTCTTAGATGTGGCTTGTGGTACGGGACGCACCCTGAAAATGATTCGCTCCGCTCTACCGAAAACCCGCCTTTTTGGAACCGATCTGTCTCCTGCTTATCTGCGCAAAGCTAACGAACTTCTCTCAGAAATTCCTGGCGAATTACCACAATTGTTACAAGGTAATGCGGAAAACTTACCTTATACCGATAATTACTTTCACGGTATTACTTCGGTTTTTCTCTTCCATGAATTACCACCTAATGCAAGACAGCAAGTAATCGCAGAATGCTATCGGATCTTGCAGCCAGGAGGAACATTAGTAATTTGTGATTCGATGCAAGTAGCAGATGCTCCTGATTTTCAAATTATGATGGATAATTTTCCTGTCTTGTTCCATGAACCTTACTACAAACATTACACGATCGACAATATAGAAGAGCGTTTAACTCAAGCTGGATTTAGCGAGATTCGCACTGAAAATCATTTTGTCAGTAAATATTGGATGGCAAAAAAGAGATAAACAGCAGCGAAAATTGTCACCGATAATTTCTAGGGGCGATCAAGCGATTGCCTCTACTTAATTAGTGCTAATATCAGAAAGCGCCAGAGGATTGCGATAATTATTGTTTAATTCATTGTTAAATAGAGAAAGACTGTCACTATGATTCACGATATATTTATGCCCGCCCTTAGCTCCACAATGACGGAAGGAAAAATTGTCGAGTGGGTAAAATCTCCAGGAGACAAAGTTGCTAAAGGAGAAACGGTGGTAATAGTGGAGTCGGACAAAGCGGACATGGATGTAGAATCTTTTAATGAGGGTTATTTAGCAGTTATTTTAACCGAAGCAGGACAAGAAGCCCCCGTCGGAAATGCGATCGCCCTCCTCGCGGAAACCGAAGCAGAAATCGCCGAAGCGAAAAAACGCGCGGTGGCTATTTTAGGAGGTACTGCTCCTACACCTGTTGAGCAACCTGCTGCTGCTGAAAAAGCTCCTGCTACTGCACCTGTAGCTACTACTACTGCTAATACTAGTTCTCAAGCTAATGGTAGAACTGTAGCTTCTCCCAGAGCGCGGAAACTAGCGAAAGAATTGGGAGTCGAGCTTAAAAATTTACGGGGAAGTGGTCCATATGGACGGATCATTGCAGCAGACATCGAGCAGGCTGCTGGTAAAACGCCGACTACCACTAAACCTGTAGCTCAGACTACTCAGACCAAGACTATTACTCCTGCTGTTACCGCAACTACACCAACTCTTACGCCAACACCAGCAAGTATTACGCCAGGGGAAACTGTACCACTCAACACTTTGCAAAAAGCAGTGGTGCAGAATATGATGCTAAGTCTGCAAGTACCTGTATTTCGTGTTAGTTACAATATTGCGACTAATAAGCTAGACCAACTTTATCAGCAAATCAAAGCTAAAGGTGTCACGATGACAGCGCTTTTAGCTAAAGCCGTAGCTATAACGCTGCAAAAACACCCTGTAGTCAATGCCAGTTATGTTACTGATGGGATTAAGTATAACTCTGAAATTAACATTGCAGTAGCAGTAGCCATGGCTGATGGAGGCTTAATTACTCCTGTACTACGCAATGCCGATCAAATGGATATTTACTCTTTGTCTCGTACTTGGAAAGACTTAGTCAACCGTGCTAGAAGCAAACAATTACAACCAGATGAATACAGCACTGGCACATTTACTCTTTCTAATTTAGGGATGTTTGGGGTAAGTAACTTTGATGCCATCTTACCACCAGGACAAGGGGCAATTCTGGCGATCGCTTCATCTCAACCTCATGTAATTGCCAATGATGCTGGGATGATTGGGGTACAACAGCAAATGACAGTTAATATTACTAGCGATCATCGAATTATCTATGGCGCACAAGCTGCTGCTTTCTTGCAAGATTTAGCAAATTTGATTGAAACTGAGCCTCAGTCTTTAACTTTGTGATTTAAAGTCACTCGTTCC
>DAXETX010000126.1:0-2856 GCA_051155735.1 Xenococcaceae cyanobacterium | reverse complement strand
TTAAATCATTTATGCAAGAGGTCTATTCTTCTAGTTACTGCTGCTAATTCTAGCTAGTTGATTAAATAACAAAGCAACTTTATCCAAGTCTTTATTCCCAGGAGATCGCTCTACGCCACTAGATAGATCGATCCCATTGGGTTGTAACTGACTCAACGCATTTAGCACATTATCTGGAGTTAAGCCTCCTGCTAACAGCCAGGGTTTAGCTGGTTGAAACTGTTGTAAGTCTAGCCAATTAAGAGTCTTACCCGTACCGCCCAACATCTGAGGATCGTAAGCATCTAATAAAAAAGTATCGATCGCCTTAGCATAATTGTCTAGTTCTGCCAAAGACGCTGCATTTTTCAGCCGAAAAGCCTTAATTAGCTCGATATTACTCGGTAAAAACTTTCTTAACTGGTAACAAAAATCAGGTGATTCATTACCATGTAATTGCACTCCAGTCAAGCCCAAATCAGCAACAATCTGGGTAATAGCTTCGAGGCTAGCATCAGCAAAAACCGCGATCGCCTCAGTCTCAGTTGGCACAACTTGTTGAATCGCTTTAATTTGTTCAGGAGTTACATACCGTGGGGACTGAGGAACACAAATAAATCCCAAAGCTGTTGCACCTAACTTAGCAATCTGAAATCCTTGTTGTGGTTGGGTAATGCCGCAGATTTTAATTCGCATTCGATAAGTTTACTGTTAATTATTAAAACAAAATTCGCTTTTTTTCTAAGATATTTTGCTAATTCCTGTAAAAAAAAAATAGATTAATAATTCAGGAGTTAACATCTGTCATGATATCCAATTTGGTTTTAGCTGTTCAAACCACCCCTGTAACTATCGACTGGAATCCCTCAGTAGCTTTAGTAATGATCATGTGCAACTTGTTTGCGATCGCTATTGGTCGTTATGCCATTCAACAACAAGGAAAAGGACCTGATTTACCAGTACCCAAGCCTGAAGTGTGGACTAACTTTGGTCTGCCAGAATTACTCGCAACCACTAGTTTTGGTCATATTCTTGGTGCGGGAATGATTTTAGGCTTGAGTAACGCAGGAGTTTTATAGCCTCAAGTTTTGGCTTCAGCCAGACGCGAAACTTCGCGTCTTTTACTCTTCGTCTTGGAGTTGAGAGAATGATTCTAAAGAGCGCAGTAAACTCAAAGGTAGGCTCGGATTGCTAATTTGTTCTCCATAGTCAGCATTAAGATAACCAAAATATTCGACATCGTCGGTTATATAAGCACTAAAAAAGACTAGTCCTAGCTGCTGAAGATAGGTTTGAGCAATTTGAGGATCTGGTCCGATGGCAGCTTTGGGGACAGGAACAGCACCAGAAGTTTCATCGAGGAAGGAAAAATGAGTGCCTCCCCGCAGCAGAACCAAATATTTTTCGGTAGTTTCCAACCAGGTAAAAGGCTCAATTTGTTCTGGTAAAGCAGGGGTAACAGGATCGGCACTACCAGAGACAATCATTACAGGAATTTCAATTTTGGCTATCCCTGCTTCACCAAAAATCGCACTAGTTAGGGGGTTAATGGCGATCGCCGTACTAATTCGTTCGTCCTCTAAGTTAACAGTTTTTTGCTCCGACTCTAAAGCTAAACATTGCAACAGCAAAGATAGATTAAAAGATTCACCAAGACTTTCGCATTCGGTTTCTAAGTGCGAAAAATTTAACTGCGCACCGGCTAAAGCTAAAGCTGTATAACCACCAAAAGATTGACCCACAATGCCCACTTCGTCTGTATCGATTTGACCTTGATAAATCACTGCTAGCTGGTCTAAAAGATAGCTAATATCCAAAGGGCGATCAATAAACTCCTCTGGCGGAGTTACATCACTAGCAAAGCCCTCTAACAAATTTTCTATTTGAGCAGCATTACTACCTGGATGTTCGGGAACAGCCACCGCAAAGCCATAAGAAGCTAAGTGTTCCGCTAAATAGGCAAAAGTAGAGCGATCGCTTCCTAAGCCGTGGGAAATTACGACTAGAGGCAACGGATCATCATCGACAGATAATTCTGGTAGATAGACTGTAACAGGAAAAGTGCGATCGCGACTCTCATCCTCTAGGGTGTAAACTTGTTGCCCAAAAGCAATACTTCCTGGCTGACTCAGATCGGGCGGAGGCGTAACATCAACAACAGTCGAGTTTAAAGTTTCGGCAAAAGCTTCTTGCTCCGCTTTTGCGATCACCTCATTGGTTTCTTGAATAATACTGCTTAATTCTTCAATAATTTCAAAACCTCGCTCCGAATTAATCCGAATCACCTCAGTCGGAAATTTTTTCAGAAAATTTAGCGCAGTTAGACCTTCTTCATCTGCTGCTGCCATAATCAAAGCGGAGCGAATTCCATAAAATCCTGACTGACCCGATTTAGTTTGAATTACTTGACCAATTTTTTCTAAGATTCTCTCGCCCTGATAAGAATAGAAAAACTGAGCAATAGATAAAGGAGATATATCAGCATTAGTTGCTAAAATAGTTTGCAGTTGCGCTATTTGTTCGTCATTAAGAAACTTAGTATAACCTTTGAGGCTACTATCTATTTCTCCTGTTTCAGCGTAGTTTTCTAAAGATTTTACTGATAAAGAAAATTGCAATGGTCCAAAATTCAAAAAAATCTTTTCTGCTGCCGAAACCTTGTTAATAGTTAAAATAGGCAAACTTAAGCCAAAACTTAAGTGAAGAAAAGTCGAAAATAACGCCAATTTTAATGACTGTTTTTCTCTCTTATTTAAATTAGTTTTTTCTTTTTGACTTCTAAACAAAATAGACCAAGTCATTGTGTCATCAAAAATTTCATTTTAAAGATTATCGTCATTCTAATTAGTTTCCTGATGATTGGTTAGTTGTTAGTTA
>DAXETX010000125.1:0-45693 GCA_051155735.1 Xenococcaceae cyanobacterium | reverse complement strand
AGAACACTAATAATTTCAACAGGTAGATTGAAACTCATACTTCGAGCTTAACGATACACCTAAAATACTGTATCGTTATTCGATCACTTTTATCTCGAAATGGATAAAGTCGAGCTAAGGCTTGGTAAATTCTCTCTCGTTGACCTTTAGAAGAATACCACCACTGTTTGCTATTTAAGCCCAAACCCACTAACTCCGATACTGTTAAGGGAAAAGTGCGTTCAAAGAGAAACTTTTGGGGAATATAGCCAATTTCCTGTTTAAATCGCTTTGATTGTTTGCCAGTACAGTTAAACAAGCTAATTTCACCTGATCGCACTTCAACTAAGCCTAAAATAGATTTAATCAACGTACTCTTCCCCGCACCATTCGGACCGATAATCGCCGTATGAGTGCCTGGCAATAATTCAAAAGAGACATTATCTACCGCTAAGTATTCCCCACGCATCACCGAGAAATTTCTAACTGTAACAATGGGTTGAGTAACAGATACATTTTGATACATTGAATTTACTAATTTGATTCAAGCAGAGAAAAATAGCTAAGAACAAAAAACTGATTACTATTAACTGTTAACTGATTACTGACACGCTCTTTCTAATGCTTCCAAATTTCCTCGCATAGCTTGGAAATAATATTGCGGATCGGTTTCTCCCGACTCTAAAGGGTCGATCACTTCTAATGGTAGATTTAAGTCACTGGATATCTGTTGGATGCGTTTGTCTTCAATTCCTGGTTCGGTGAGTAAGGCTTTTACCTGATACTGTTGGGCAACCTCTTGTATTCTTTGGATATCTTGAGGAGTAATGCTATCTTCAGGGATTTCTACGATCGCTTCTTGCTGTAGTCCGTAGCGTTGGGCTAAATAGGGAAAAGCATCGTGAAAAGTTATAAAGTTACAGCCTTTGACTGGTGCTAATCGTTGTTGAAATTCACTGTCTAGCTGTTGTAGTTGCTGAATGTAAGCATCTGCATTGATACGATAGCTATCGGCATTACTGGGATTTATGGCGATTAAACCATCCCGAATATTAGCTACCTGTTGCTGTGCCAATACTGGGTCTAGCCAAACGTGAGGATTTCCCTCTTCATGATCGTGTCCATGTCCGTGTTCTTCATGTCCGTGTTCCTCATGTTCCTCTTCTATTACCTCTATCCCTTCACTCGAATCAATTTGCTGAAGCTGAGAGTTACCTGCATTGGCGATTAAACCAGATAAAAACTCTTCCATACCCAACCCGTTTTCCACTAACACATCTGCTTCTGCTAACAGTTTGGCATCGTCTGGGGTAGCTTGATAGTCATGTACTTCTGCACCAGGAGAAATTAAAATATCCACTTCTCCTGTATCCCCTACCACAGCTTGGGTAAATAAATGAATGGGTAAAAAAGTCGCGACAATTTTAGGACTGGAATTGTTTTGGGCTGTGGTTGTTGTATTTAAAGCGATCACGTAGTGGCTCAGCGAAGCCGAGATCGCTCCTAAACAGGTAAAGGTAGTAATTAAAGAGCGTTTGAAGAAATTGATTTTAGACAGGCGGAAATGGGAGGACATCTTATGAATTTAAAATAATGATAATCATTATCATAAACCAAAAACCGAAAATTTTGGGTCACTACAAATAGATTCACCAGAATATGGACATTTGTACTCACGCGAGCATACCCGATTTTCAACTTTGCCTCCCCGTTCTGGAAATCTGTCGCAAAACATAGTGCATAAAGTCAGTAGATCGAAAAATCATTCTACTGACATTCAGCAATCAGGTATCCATCTATCAGGCTCTTATTAAACATCTCATTTGAAAGTGTCAGCAAAATAGTCGCTTCTTTAATCGTTGCTGGTACTCTTGAAAGCCATCGTAATGAATCGATTTGCTGGATATTTTCTGCACTATAAAGAGCAGTATCTGCTACAAACAGAGTGTCGATATCCCACTCCTGTCTAAATTCTCGAATTAAACTGGGGAAGATACTTTTGTCTGCCTCATTACCATCTGCTACTCTCAGATATAAGGGTAAATCTCCGTCTCCACTGCATATTAAGTCAATGATAAATTGTTTTAAGTCGGGTCGATGATCTCTCGAATAACCGTATTGGATCTTGATTTGCTTTGGCTCTGCTTCTGTTTCTTCAGCTTCGATATATTTTCCATCTACATGAAACGAACTCGAATCGAGGTGTAAACTTTTGACTTCTACTCCCATCTTCTTTGCTGCTGCCAATGCCACCGTAACGAATACTTCGGTTACTCCTGCTTGGTATAATTTATCTAATGCTCTACCCAGGCAATCATCATTTAAGTGTTCTGGCAAGACCCCTTCACCCAATAAATGTTCTGTTGCTTTGCCTTAAAAAAACTTCTCAATTAGATATAAAGGGGAACTTATCATCCCCAGACCATTAAGAATCATCGCTTTGACTGCTTGTCCTGTGGTCACTTTTTGGTTGCCATGTTTTGAGATGATCTTATCGATTTGTGTGACTAATCCAATCTGATCAATTATCCTAATCCTTTATTTCATTTCGCAAGTGAGCAAAAATTAAGCTAGCTTGAGGATTTAAGCTAGCTTGCGACAATAAGTTAGATATTAGTCGGAAAAATAAACCTATTCCTCATCATCTTCCTCATCATCTTGAGGATAAACAAAACTATTAGAACGTCCAGTTAGTACTGACTTACCCAAAGAAAGAGCTTTTTGTGCTTCTAAAGCAGCTTTCCGTTTCCAATGAGCTTTGCGACTATTACGTTTAGATTTAGATGTTTTCTTCTTGGGAACAGCCATAAGAATTTAAAAATAATTAAACACAACCTTTCTATTGTAGTTGCTTTCTACAATAATTAGATAGTGCCAGTAGGAAAGACACTTTCTTCTTGAGATACATCAGCTAGTTGACTCGTTCCCAAAAACTTATCTGTCACTATTTCCCGAAAAGTCTTAAGATCAGTTTGCCAAAAATTTAATGCTTGCATTAACTTATCTAGCATAGTTTCAGATGCATTGACATTACTTAAATTATAGTTAAAACCACCCGAAAATAATACGGCAAACATCGCGGGTTGTTGTGACTGTTGTACTTTAGCTTCGGCGATACTCAAATTAAGCTGACAACGATCTAGTAAATACATCAGGTTTAATCCTGCTTGCATTGGTGCTTTGCCAATTTGCTTCCAAGAGCCAGAGCCTAAAAGTTTTCCTGTAATATATTTACGAGCAGCTTGAGGATTACTCGGACAAGGAACTAATATTTTAGGATTAAAACTTAATCCAACATATTCTGCATGAGGAAGTTTTTCGGCATACTTAGCAGTAATTTGGGGAATCTTAATTTGGTCAGCTTTTTTGTTGCTAATAGTTTCATTAAAAGTAACAGTCCGAGGTTGCGCGTTGATACTAATACCATTTTGAAAACTTAGTTGTGCCACTGATGGATTTAGCACTGGTTGTTGTGATAGTTCCCATTCTTTAGGAATAATACCGCTAAATTTCAAGAAATCTTGACTAACCATAGTAGGAGTTAAATCTTGCGCAGCAAGGGTAATGCCAATTTCTTCAATAAATTTAGTAGCCTGAGATAATGGTCTATTAGGTTCTTGGTTGGATAAATTCATTAGCTTTTCAATAACTACTTTGTGCTTATGTTATAAATTTCCCAAACTGAGAACTAGATTTACAAGCACCTAGGGAAGTAGTATATTGTACCGCAGAAGGCGGAAAATTAGTGAGCCAAATCTTAACCAAGAACCCATGTTTAGCGAATAGTTAAGGTATCATTCTGCTCCCAAGGCGATTTTTGTAAAATTTTAATAGCTTGGGTATATTGAGGGTCAGCATTAGTACCAAAAAGAGTCGGGTCAACATTGAAACTCATCTGTTGTTCCGTAGAAAGAGCGACTTGAATGTCTGGGGCAATTCCTTGACGATTAATATCTGTACCACTAGGGGGATAATAACGAGCTATGGTAACAGCTAGACCCGAACCATCAGAAAGGGAGTGAACTGATTGTACAGTGCTTTTGCCATAAGTACGAGTTCCCACAATAGTCGCACGCTTGTTCTCTTTTAAAGCACCAGCTAGTATTTCACTAGCACTTGCAGAATAGCGATCTACTAAGACCACCAGAGGTAAATCGGTTAAAGCTTTGCCATTAGCAGCAAATTCTTGATTGCCACCTTTACGGTCAATCGTAGAAACGATGTCCCCTTTTTCTAACCACATACGGGCGATTTCGACGCTGGAAAATAATAATCCCCCTGGATTACCTCTTAAATCTAACACAAATCCCGCAACATCGCGATCGCTTAAATCTTTAATCGCTTTTTGCATTTGTTCTGCTGCGTGAGAACTAAATTCATCTAGTTTGATATAGCCTACTTTTAGTTTTCCTTCCTGATTTAAGGTATATCCCACAGAGGGTAATTCAATTTGCTCTCTAACGAGGGTAACATCAAAAACCTCTTGTTCAGAACGGGAAATTTTCAAGCTTACTTTTGTCCCAACTTCTCCTTTAATCTCGGTAGAAGCTTGTTCTATGCTCATCAAAGAGGTAGGTTTATCGTTAATACGGAGTATTTTATCTCCTGCTTGAATACCTGCTTTTGCTGCTGGCGAATTTTGCAGCGGTTCGACTACTATTAGCTGACTAGTATCCTCGTCGATAGTTAAACGAATTCCGATTCCTGATAACTCTCCTGTAGTTTGACTGGTTAGTTCTTCAAACTCTCCAGGTTCTAAAAATCTTGTATAAGGATCTCCTAAATCTTTAAGAGACTGACGAATTGCTTGATATGCTTGCTGTTTATCGGTATATTCTCTTTTCAGTAATTCTTGTCGTTTGTTTAACCAATCAATTTGGTTAAATCCTTGATCTACAAATTCATTATTAACAATTTGCCATACTTCATCCACTAGGGCTTTAGGACTATCTTCTAAAGCTGCTTTGGTTGAAGTGACGGGGTAAGCAACCAAAGCTGAAGTTGCAACTAAGGTAGCAACATATTTGAGCCACTTTAATCCCCGTCGCTTATAGCCGATAGAATTCTGATTCATAAAAATACGCTTAGTATGGAACAAGAGCTATATTCCCTATCTTTTTCAATAATAAAGGTTAGATCTGAAAATTTTGGTAAAAGTTGGATCAAAACTGCTCAAAATTTTCTAACCCAGACTTGATAAAATCTAACAAAATTCGCCGATGAATATCTCCCAAGGGTTTTTCCTCACCTGCTTTATGAGAATAGTAAACTCCACGAATAATATTTGATGGGGGAATCAAGTTTAGATCCCAACCTTCTCTTAATTCTAAAGCCTGAATTTCTGATTTTAGTGGCGCATAAAAAATATAGCGAACTGCTCTGCTATCAGTATAACAACGAAACTTTTGCGGTTGAGTTAGCTGATAATCAATTTCTTCTTTTATTTCTCGAATTACCCCTTCTTGGGGAGTTTCATTTAATTCTAAATGACCGCCAAATAAGCCCCAATAACCAGGATATAAAATTCCTGGAACATCATCTCGAAGTTGCATCAAAAATTTGCCTTCGCGATACAGAATAGCCATAGCTACTAAAGGAGGTGACAGACTCATCGGTATTTTGTGGAAGATAGCTAATTAATTTAGTTATTTACGGCTGAAACCTCTGAATTTAGAGGTAGTTGTTGCAATTCAACTAAATAAACCTCTTTTAAGGTTTTTTCAGCTACTTTTATGGCTTTTTGCTGAATTTCGCCCTTTACGGTAATAGTCGTGCCTGGGATTGGTAAACTACCCGATGTCATAACCCAAACACTACCAGTGCTATCTTGTAGTTGATAGGCAGCACCCCCAATAAAAGGCACTGATTTTTTGACTTCTCCCGTGACATAGGTCACTTTACCTGGTTTTTTCCGAGTAATTTCTTGAATTACAGCAGATTTATTCGCAAAATTAAACTCACAAGCCCCTAAACCACTACCTAAAATTATTAGTGCTAATCGATAAATCAGAATTCTAATTTTGGCATTTGATATTCTCATTTTGAGCGATTCTAGACCAGTAGTTTAAAAATTATTCAGCTGTTTTAGCTTAACTTAATCTTACTGATTACTTAGTTGATTTAAATCGAGAATTTTTCCTGAAAATTTAATAAGTATAATTACTTAAATATATACTAAATAATCAAGACAATTTTAGTTTAATTTAAGTAGAAAATTGCCCAATGAATCCAAATCAACATCTTATACTGGATGGTAAGGCTTTGGCGAGAAAAATTCAAACTCAGCTTCAAGAAAAAATAGCTAGCCTTAACCCGAAAATTGGTTGTCCCCCAGGACTCGCAGTATTGATGGTAGGAGAACATCCTGCTAGTGCGGTATATGTTCGGAATAAAGAAAAAGCTTGTCGGAGAATTGGTATGGCTTCATTAGGTAAACAGCTACCTCAAAACATTACTCAAGAAGCCTTAGCAGCAGAAATATCGGCTTTAAATCATGATGAGAAAGTTGATGGCATCCTAATTCAGTTACCACTCCCAGATCATCTTGATCCTGTTAGCTTACTACAGCAGATTGATCCTGATAAAGATGCCGATGGGTTACATCCTTTAAATTTGGGAAAATTAGTGCGTTCTGAACCTGGTTTAAGAAGTTGCACGCCAGCAGGAGTGATGAAGTTATTGGCAGAATATGATCTTGCTTTGTCAGGAAAAAAAGCCGTAGTTGTAGGACGGAGCATCTTAGTCGGAAAGCCTTTAGGATTAATGCTACTAGAGAAAAATGCCACTGTAACAATGGCTCATTCTCAGACCCAAGATTTGGCTCAAGTTTGTCAAGAAGCAGATATTTTGGTTGCAGCAGCAGGTAAACCCGAACTAATTAACGCTTCTATGGTTAAACCAGGAGCAGTAGTAATTGATGTCGGAATCAATCGTATTACAGACTCAGCAGGAAATTCTCGTTTGGTAGGAGATGTCGATTTTGATTCAGTATCAAAAGTAGCTAGCTATATTACCCCTGTTCCTGGAGGTGTTGGACCGATGACAGTAGCTATGTTGTTGAGTAATACTTATTGGAGTTATTGCCAGAAATTTAATTGTTAAGCTTCAAGAGCGAGTACTTTTCTAGAAGTAATCAACTAGTTAAAGTTCAACTTGCTCAGTTAAGATACTGATTTACTTTTTATTACCAATATTCAAAATTTAAGTGATTTAAAGGACAAAAATACCAATGTCATTTATTGTTTTGATGAATGATTTGGGACTGCTATATATAAAGAGTTGATGAGGGTAAAGCAAAAAAATCTGAGAGAAATTATATTTTAGATAAGAATAGGGAATTATATAGAATAAGCTTTTTGGGTATCTACTATGTTTTTTAACCCAAATTTTTACGAGTATCGTATTAATAGTTAGTAATTTTATAATTTAAAGACCAATGAGTGATCACAGAAAGCCCTTACCGAAAGTACAAAGAGGCGGGAAGATTAATGCTCCCATTGATAATAGTCATGGTTTAGCCAGATCTTCTAGAGGTGGTAGTGTTAAAACCAATTGGGGCAATATTCGCTGGACAAAAAAGAAAATTACTTTTGTCAGTTTACTTTTGGGAACGCCTTATGTAATAGCTCTGGTTGTGAGTTGGGTAGCAATAAATAGACTTATTACTTATATTTTACTGGGATTAGCGGTGTTATTTGGTCTAGTAGTATGGTTTCTTAGATCGATAGACGCAGAAGAATTTTGAGCAATCTTTGCCTCGACCTAATTTCGCCAATTAGTTTATTACCGATTTTCCCATGAACAACCGAGAGCATCGAGAATTGAATCTACCACTACCACTAGAGCAATCTCCATCGAGCTTAAGATTAGCAGATCAGACTGCCACCTTTGGTTATTACCTTAAAACGGGGGATAAATACTGGCAACAAGCTAATGTAACCGAGGCGATCGCCTATTATCGTCAAGCAGTTCAAATTGTCCCCAATTCTTTGGAGGCTTGCCAAAAACTGGCTACTGCGCTAAAACATCAAGGTAATTTAGCAGAAGCTGTCGGCTATTTCTCTCAAACAATTCCAGATAAACCAAAAGCTGGCAAGAATTTTGACCGTGAGAGATGCTCTGGTCGCCAGAGCATCTCCCATCGCGGTGTTGACGAAGTCATCGCAGGCTCTGCTGATCAATTGGCACAGGGAGAAATTATTGAAGCGATAAATTCATCACAATCAGATAAAACCTTACTAAAGGCTATTTCCGATCAGAAAAAAGTGCCTAATTCTGCTCTAGTGGTGCAACCTTTTGCCCAAGGGAATTTAGAAATCGAAGTTGCTGCCAAAATGAAATCGCAGCCTCTAGAGAATAACCTGATTATCCAGAATTTTGCTGATTTTATTGAACCTTCTCAATGGCATCGTAAACTAACTGTTACTTCACTGCCAAAGCCAACCCCACTCACTTCCGAAGAAATAAACGCCCAAAAGGCTTTGAGAAAAGCGATTGATTGTCTAGCAGCCAATAATTTTTCAGAGGCTCTGGCGATCTCTCAGCGAGTGCTTAATCACTTGCCTAATTTTGCGGAAGCTTATAAAACTCAAGGTAATATTTTACAAAAATTAGGGGACTTATCTAAAGCTATAGCCTGTTATGAGCGAGCAATTAAAATCAATCCTGGTTATACAGAAGTTTATGCCAATTTGGGAGGAATTTATGCCCAACAAGAACAATGGCCGCAAGCAATTACCTATTATCAACAAGCAATTGAACTCGCGCCAAATTTCGCAGGAGCTTATCGCAATTTGGCGAAAGTTTGGTACAAACTAGGACAAAATCAAGAGGCTATTGAATCAACTTATCAGGCTTTGAAAATAGAGCCAGAAAAAACTAGTCCTCAAACTCACTATAAAGTGGGTAATGAATTGTTAAATCAAGGGAGAATCGCCGAAGCAATCGAGTGTTATGAGTACGCAATTAAATTAAATCCTCAATTTACCGCAGCTTATCAACGCTTAGCAGTAATTTTGGAAGAACAAGGGCAGTGGCAACAAGCAGCTTTATTGTACCGTCAAGCTTTAGAGTTAGGGACAAAAGATGTTGCCTCTGAACCATTAAGTGTGCCACTGCTGACGGATGCTACTTCTTTAGTCGATTTTCAGGAGACAGAACTTCAAAGTATCGCCGAAAAAATTGCTGATTTCAAAACGGCTTTAATCACAGAGTCTAATTCCGCAATTCTTAACGCCAATTTGGGTAGTCTTTATGGACAAAAGCAAGATTGGCAGCAAGCCATTCGCTACTATCAAAGAGCGATCGCTCTAGACCCCAAATTTGCTGGAGTTTATCGTAATCTTGCTAGAGTTTTAGAAAGAATTGGTCAAAATCAAGAAGCTACCCAATATTGGTTTGAAGCTTTCTGTTTAGAGCCTGAAAAAGTAACGGCTCAAGACCATTTACAGTTGGGTAACATTCTGTTAGAACAAGGGGAAGCTAACCAGGCTGAAACCTGTTACCGTCAAGCGATTAAGTTAAAACTTGACTTTAGCGAAGCCTATCACCAATTAGGCAAAATTTTAATTCAACAACAACGGAATCAAGAGGCGATCGCCTGTTGGCAGCAAGCTATCAATCAAAATCCCCAAGACAGCCATTCCTACTACTCTTTAGGTCGGATTTTAGCAGCGAAACAAGACTGGGAAGCAGCAATTATTTATTATCAACAAGCTCTGGCGATCGCTCCTGCTCAAAGCCAAATCCAGCACTATCTAGGAGATGCTTATTTAAAACAGCAACAGTGGGAAAAGGCGATTGAGCATTATTGTCAAGCTAAAGAGTTAAATCCTGAGTTTAGTTGGACACATCACAACTTAGGAGATGCTTTCAGAGAAATTAAAGATTGGGAAGCTGCCGTTAAAGCTTATCAAGCAGCGATTAGCTTAAATCCTGAGTTTGGTTGGTCTTATTATAATTTGGCAGCAGCTTTAGTCGCTCTAGAAAACTGGGAAGCAGCTTATGAAGCGTATGTTCAAGCGCAAAAACTCAATCCAGAATTACCAGAATTAACCGCTAAACTCAATCACGCTTTACATCAGAGAATTAAATCGGACTTTAATTCCGCTTTACAACTATATTTACAAGCAATCGCTCAAGATCCAAGCAATATAGATAATTATCGCCAAGCTCTAAAAATTGCCCCCCATAATACTGAACTTTATTTAGGTTTGAGTGAAACTTTGCTAAAGCAACAACGTCAGTCAGAGGCGATCGCCCTCTGGCAACAAGGGATTCACCTTAATCCGCAATTTACCGCAGCTTATTATCGACTGGCAGAACTCCTAGAAACTGTGGGAGAACAGCAACAAGCCACAGAATATCGTTATCAAGCTTTAACCAACCAACCAACGGCAACAAGTAACGCTTCAGATTATCTAAATTTAGCGGCTCAGTTTGTGGCTCAACAACAATTGGCTAAAGCGGAAACCTGCTATCGTCAAGCTCTAAGTTTAGCACCCGATCTAGTAGAACCTTATCGCTCTCTCGGCAAACTCTTAATGCAACAACAGCAATGGGAGCAAGCGATCCAACTTTATCAACAAGCTAGTACTAACCATCCCAACCATGGTGAATTTTACTTCAGTTTGGGAGAAGCTTACCGTCAACAACCAAACTATCAAGAGGCGATCGCCAACTATCAGCGCGCCATTATTCTTGAGCCAAATTGGTGGCAAGCTTATCACCAGCAAGGAGATGCTTGGCTAAATCTAGCAGCATGGGAGCAAGGCATTAGCTGTTACCAAAAAGTCTTGGAACTTAAACCCGATTTTGTTTGGGCTTATCATAATTTAGCAGTGGCATATGGTAAGTTAGAACGTTGGTCAGAAGCGGAATACTACTATCAGCAAGTAACTCAAATCGATCCGAATTTTTGGCATGCCAACCAAAATAATTTTACGATTCAAAGTCAATTGGCAGATGTCTTATTTCGGCGCGAACAATGGGCAGAAGCTGCGATCGCTTATCAACAAGCGATTCAACTTGAATCTCAAGATTTTTGGTGTCATCACAATCTTGGTAAAACCTTTTACAACCTTCAAGAATGGGATAAGGCAACTCAAGCTTTTCAAACTGCCATTAGTCTTAATCGTCAATGTGCTTTATCTTCTTACTATTTAGGAGAGCTTTATAGCAGAGCCGAAAACTGGGAGCAAGCAATTTCTGCTTACCGTCAGACTCTCAACCTACAACCCGATTTCCCTGATGTCCCAGATAAACTCAACCATGCTATTCAACAACAAGCTAAAGCGAATTTAGCTGTAGCTCGTCAGCATTATCGGGCTAAAATAGCAGAAAATCCCCTAGATATTCCTAGTTATCGTAAAATGTTAGAACTAACCCCTAATGATCCGCAAATTCATTATGGATTAGGCAAAGCTTTAGTTAATGCAGGTAAAATTCATGAAGCAAGTATAGCTCTAAATCGAGCGATTGAGCTTCAACCCAACCATACAGAAGCGTTATTGGTATTGGGAGAAGTTTTAATGGCGCAAAATCGTTGGACAGAAGCGATCTCTCTTTACCGCAATGCTTTAACTTATACACCTCAAAATGAACAAATCAGTTTAAATTTAGGAGCAGCATTATTTCGCTGTAATCAACTAGAAGCAGCGATCGCAATTTATACTCAAGGAATTGAACTTAATCCTGATAATTCACTTTTTTATGCCAAATTAGGCGATACATTAGCTCATCAAGGCAAAACAGCCGAGGCTAGTAGTTATTATCGTAAAGCTGTAGAGTTAGAAACGATGAATGTTGAATTTTTTGATGCATCAAATACTTCTGGCTAATTATTATGTTTAAAGAAATTACTTCCGACCAAATTAATGCTGAAGAAATTAAAAATCGGATCTTGGCTTATGCTTCCTTACAAGCAGCAGACACAGTAGTCGATTATGATTATTGGTATGGCAATATTACGACATACACTTTAAGTTTGCGTCTTTCTGGGGTTTATGGTGAAAAACAATTTAAAGATGTTCTCACTAGTGGCGCAGATACTACAATTAATCTTGGCAAATATGCTTACTTAGAAAATGAAGTATTTTTGCAAGAAACGGCGCATCTCGACGCTCTCAACTTTGTCAAACAACTCTACCAAGCTTTTTTAAGAAGAGAAGCCGATCCTGGTGGTTTAGCGGGTAATGTTGAGCAGTTAAAAAATGGCGCATTGCGCGAAAATTTAGTCGTTGGCTTACGTAATTCACAAGAAGCAGATGGCGTATTTCTGAGAGTTACTGCTTGCTTAGATGATGCCACTTTTGTCGAGATTGCCCATCGTGTCTATCTTAATCCTAAATATAGTCAACACCGCAAATCTGGGGATATAGCAGCTTTGAAACAAGGCAAATCTAGAGAAGCTGTATTTCAAGCCTTTAAACAATTTCAACAAACTCAAATTACCTTACAAAATTTAGAGCAAGACTTTTATCAAGAAGATACGGATTTGATCGGTAAAACAGAACACCTAGACAATTCTAGCTTTGTGCAAGAATTATATCGCACCTTTCTCAAACGAGAAGCCGATCCAGGGGGTCTAGAATCTCAGGTAGCGCAATTAGAGCAAGGAGTCTCTCGCCGAGAAGTTCTTTATGCTTTGAGAACTTCGGCAGAAGCAGCCAACGTTTTTGTCAATTTAACTGCTGGCTTAGACAATGAAACCTTTATCGAAGTTGCTTATGCAGCTTATCTCAAACAAGAACTAGATTCCCGTTATAAACCAGCTTATGTAGAAGCCTTAAATCAAGGTAATCCTCGTCAAACAATTCTGAGTTAAACTTTAATGCGATCGCTTTGATCAAGTCCCATGATATCAAAACGCCCAAAAATCACTCTAGCCGTTCCTTTTGCGGTTTTTCCGCCTAGTAATGTCCGCTCTCGTCGGATTTTTCATCTTTATCGTCATTTAGCTCAAGATTTTGACATTGAGATTGTGTCTTTAGGAAATGCTGGAGAACCAGCTTTTCAGGGTATTATTGCTCCTGGGTTCACCGAAACAAGAGTGCCAAAATCTCCGCGTCATCAGCAAGCAGAAATAGAATTAGTCCAAAAATTAGGAGCTAATGTCGCAGATGCCACTCTCTTAAAACTATATACACTCAGCCCCAAATATCTTCAAGGGTTGAAGAAATCCGCTAAAAGTGCTAATTTTGTGCTTACCTATCAACCCTATCTCTTTCCTGCCATTCGAGAAGTTAGTAACAAACCGATCTGGTATGAAGCGAGTGGACTCGAAACAGAACTTAAAAGACAATTATTACCAGAAAATGAAATAGGGCAAGAGTTTTGGGAGGCTGTTTGTGAAGTTGAAGCTAAATGCGCCAAAGTTAGCGATCTGATTATTACTTCTTCGCAACACGACGCGCGAAGTATCGCTCAATTGCCCAATGTAGAATCGAGTAAAGTAATCTACGTTCCCAATGGTATTGATACCGAACGCATTAAGTTCACTTCTTATGAACAAAGATTGGTTAATAAAGAAAAATTAGGTTTTAAAGCCAGCTTTTTGGCAGTTTTTACGGGTACAGGAAGTCCTCACAATGCGGATGAAGCTCGCTCGATTTTAAATATTGCGTCGAAACTGCAAAATGTGAATTTTTTACTGTTAGGAGACGTAGGAGTATTCTTCGATCCGAGATTAACCCCTCCTAACGTCGGTTTTATTCCTAATACTGATGAAAAAACTAAATCGATTATTCTCAGTCTAGCGGATGTTGCGCTTAAACCAGTGAGGAAAAGTTCGGAAAGTCAATCAATTACCTTAGAATATTTTTGCCAAGGTATCCCCGTAGTTTCAACTAAATTTGGCGTTAAAAGCTTAAATATAGAACCAGAAAAACACTGTTTAATTGGAGATGTTTGGCAATTTCCCGAATTGATTATAACTTGTCAAAAAGAAAATATTGTCAATAAAAAAGTTAGAATCGAAAATGTCAGAAAACATATTAAAAACAATTTTGATTGGAGTATAATTGCTCATAAAATATCAGGTCAGTTTAAGTCTTGGAGCTTAACTGCTTAGAGCCTAATAAACTAATAAATTAGCTACCCAAAGTCTCGCTGATTTGATGCTAAACTTACCACAAACTTTAAAAGAAAAAGATGAAACAGTATCGTAAATTTTTGCTTCTAACCTCGCCTCGTTCTGGCACTCATATGCTCAAAAGTAGCCTAGAGGCACATCCTAATGTAGTTTGTCTAACGGAAATGTTTAACCCAGACTATATAGAAGGGAAATATCCTTATGATGACAGTATGCCAGCCAAACAGGTGTTAGATAAATTTATTTATTGTGATTATGACCCAGAAGTAAAAGCGGTAGGATTTTGTTTGCATCGTATCGGTGCAAGATTTGGTAATTGGCCTCGACTTTGGGATATTCTCAGAGATATGGAAGATTTGTATGTGATTAGTTTAAGTCGTGAAAATCTTTTGAAACGTTATTTATCAGTACAACTACAACAAATTAAAAATTTGGAGCAAGCCGATCTCAAGCCGATGGTTTTCGATCCAGAACAATTAGAACAAGATTTCAAACGACAAAGCAACAAAGTAGCAGAATTTAATGAACGGTTTAGTAATCATCCAATTTTTCAGGTTACTTACGAACAGATGTGTAGTGAATATGAAGCTACTACTAGTAAAATGCAAGAATTTTTAGGAGTAGCTCCTTTTCCGCTTCAACCAGGTACTGGTAAAAGAAATAATCCGCCAATTTCGGATTTTGTGATTAATTATGCTGAATTAAAAGATAAGTTTAAGGATACAGAATGGGCAAGTTTTTTTAGTGCCTAATCATAAAATTAGGACGAGAAACCCAGATTAATATTAGGCTTTCAAAGCTTGATTGTAAGAGCGAGACTTGACCATAGTCTCTTAAGAAATAAAGGGTAATTAATTATCATGAGACTATGGTTTAATGGGTACTAAAAAATCTTGAATAGTTATTATTTAAAATATTAAGGAACTCTCGATCGATGGTTAATAATAATGGTACGCCTTTATTGGGAATTAATGTGGTTGGATATGTCCGAGGAGAATTTGGCTTAGGAGAGAGTTCGAGGGCGCAAATTAGATCGATTAAAGCAGCAGATATCCCTCATTCTATCTGTAATATTGATTCTTCTAGCCATGGCAATGGTGATAATACTTTTGCTAGCGAGTTTAGTAATGAAAATCCTTACGCTATTAATTTATTAAACTTTAACGCGGAAGCAATGCCCGAATTTTTAGATAATATTGGGTCAGATTATCTTAAGGGTAAATATAACATCGGTTATTGGGCATGGGAATTGCCAACTTTTCCTCAAGAATGGGAATGGCTATTTCAGTATTACGATGAAATCTGGGTTCCTAGTGGTTATTGTGCAGAGGCTTTATCGGTAGTTGCTCCTGTACCAGTAGTTAAAATTATGCATAGTATTAATCTTCCTGCGCCTGTTTTGAGTCGGGAAGAGACAGTATTTCCTGGTAAAGATGGCAAAGAAACTTGTTTCCCCAAGGACAAATTTATCTTTCTGTTTATGTTTGATTTTCATAGTACTTTAGCCAGAAAGAACCCTTTAGGAGTAATTGAAGCTTTTAAACGGGCTTTTAGAAGTACTAATCAAGATGTGACGCTGATGATCAAGTTTTCTAATTCTAAGCACTATCCTGAAGAACTAGAAATGGTAAAAGCAGCAGCGAAAAGTCATCCTGCAATTCAATTTATTGATGCACGCTTACCCAAAGAAGTGGTCAATGCTTTATTTTATAACTGTGACTGTTATGTATCGTTGCATCGTGCCGAAGGTTTTGGCTTAACTATGGCAGAAGCAATGTATTATGGTAAACCAGTAATCGCTACAGGTTATTCTTCTAATGTGGAGTTTATGAATACTGGCAATAGTTTCTTGGTAAGTTATGACCTAGTTAAAGTTTTACAGGATAGTGGCTCTTATAAAAGAGGGAATATTTGGGCTGACCCTAATGTCGAACATACTGCTGCTTTGATGCACTATGTTTTCCATAACTACGAAGCAGCTAAACAGGTTGGTTTGAGAGGGGCAAGAGAAATGCAAGAAAAATTGAGTCCAGCAACTATCGGGAAAAAGATTCGCCATCGAGTAGAGCATATCATGAGTAAAATTGCTCTGGAAAATCAACAGAGCCAAGCTAATGAATTACAGGCTAAAGCTTGGAAGCAGACGGCGCAAGAATTACAAGAGGAGTTAAAAAAATCTCAGTTGGAAGTGCAACAGCTTAAGGCAAAACTAAAGCTATTACAAGTCTAATTAACAATTAGCGGTTATATTATTGGGAAGAATCACCAACAGACGGTTTTAAACCGTCTTTTTGCTTTATCAGTAGTATGGATAGCGATCGCAACCTAGCAGCCAAAAATCCCGATCCTGGCGAGTTTCATTATCTTCAAGGGAAAAATTTTGCCCAACAGCAGCAATGGACAGCAGCCCAAGCTGCTTATCAACAAGCGATAGACTTAGGTTACTCAACTTGGGAAGTTTATCAAGAATGGGGGGATATTCTAGTTCAGCTAGAAGTTTGGGATGAGGCGATTGGCGCATATCAACAAGCGATTAAACTCAACGATCGCGCTATAACTGCTTATCTTAATCTGGGCAAAGTACTATTAAAATTAGAGCTTTTTGCTGAGGCTGAGACTTTTTTTCGCCAGGCAATTCAGCTTAAGCCAGATGTTACTGTCGCTTATGAGTATTTAGGAGAGGCTTTAGCACCACAAGAAAAGTGGGATGAGGCGATCGCAATTTACCAGACAGCGTTACAATTACAACCTAGTTTAGCTTCAATCGCAGTAAAATTAGCAGCTGCTTTGTCTGCTAGAGCGAAGTTAGATTTAACAGCTGCGGTTGATTATTATCTTCAAGTGGTAGCTACTGCCGAAGATCGAGAGGCAGTTTATCTCAAAATTAGCCAAATTTTGGCGCAGCAAGGTAATTTAGACCAAGCTTTTGTTTATGCTAGCTATGGAGTAGATTTTCAAGCTAAAGAGCCAGATTACACGGCTTTTTTAACCGAGATTACTTACCAGAGAAGTCAATTATATCCAGCAATTCCTGAATTTAGAATTCCCGATGCTAATTATGCTTTGTGGCGCAAGTATCATACTCGCACAACAGCAGATTTACGCCAAATTTGTCTGATAGTTGCACAGTTAAACTCTAAACCACTGATTAGTATTCTGTTGCCTTTAGAAGCCTGGGACAATCTAGAAGCGACGATTATTTCGCTACAAAGACAAGTTTATCCTTTCTGGGAACTATTGATAGTCTGGCAAGAAGCAACTTCCGCTTCATTATTACTCGCGTCTCGTCAAAAACAGCTAGCCAAAATTGTGAGAGAATATAGTAATGGCGATCGCCGTATTAAGTGGCAAACAGCAGCAGCAACAGATTTAGGACATCTGGCAAATCAAGCTTTAGCGATGGCGCAGGGAGAATATCTGACGCTGTTGCAAGCAGAAACTATTTTAACTCCTGATGCACTGTGGGAATTAATTTTAGCTCTGGAACAGCAAGATAATCCAGACATTATTTATGGTGATGAAGATCGACTAGCAGCAGATAATTCTCTGACTCAACCTTGGTTAAAACCAGATTGGTGTCCCGATCTTTTATTATCTCGTAATTATTTTGGTGCTGTAGTCTGGTGTCGTCGCGACTTGGTAGAGAGTGTTGGCGGTTTTAGCAGCGATTATCATCAGGGATATATTTACGATTTGCTCTTGCGACTTACTGAAACAACTACTAATATTAGACATATCACTGCTATTATTGCCCATCGTTCTGACAAAATTGCTCCTGAAGCTAGTACAAAAGTTATTACCGCAGCTTTAGAACGACGCGGTGAACCTGGAAAAGTGATAGATAATGCCAAATTTCCTGAAATTAAAACAATACGCTACAAAATTAGGGAACAGGCTTTAGTTAGCATTATTATTCCGACTCGTAATCAAGGAAAAATCCTCGATCGCTGTTTAGCCTCAATTTTTAACTTGAGTACCTATCATCATTACGAAGTGATTTTAGTTGACAATGGTAGTAATGAACCAGAAGCTTTAGCAACTATTGCATCTTGGGAAAAACAATACCCCAATCAATTACGCACTATCAAGCTAGATATTGCTTTTAATTATTCCCAGTTAAATAACGCAGCGGTGAGTCAGGCTTCGGGTAAATATCTCTTGTTTCTCAATGATGACACTGTTGTGATCTCTCCTGATTGGCTGGAGGCGATGATCGAACAAGCACAACGAAATTCTATCGGTGCGGTAGGTACTTTATTATTTTATCCTGATGAACGCATTCAACACGCAGGAGTGATTTTAGGGGTTACAGGAATAGCGGGACATAGTTATCGGAATCTATCAGTTAGTAATGTTGCTGGGCGACTCACCACTACCAATTATTCTGCTGTTACCGCAGCTTGTTTAATGTGTCGTCACGAGGTTTTTACCGCAGTAGGTGGTTTTAATTCCAACTTAGCAGTAGCTTACAACGATGTGGACTTTTGCCTTAAACTTAAACAACAAGGCTATAACAACATCTTTTTACCTCACGTCAAACTATATCACTATGAGTCTCAAACTCGTCAACAAGACGATACTCCTGAAAAACAACAACGAATTCAACAGGAAATAGCTTACATGGCAAAAACTTGGGGACAGATTATTCGCCAAGACCCCTGTTATAACATTCATCTTAGTAAACAAAAAGAAGATCACAGTCTCAACCTTAATCCTCAACTTGAAGTAATTTCAGTCGTTTTAGCAGCAGTCTCAGAAGCGGAATTATGGGGATTTTTTATCGATCAACCCCAAATAGGGTGTCTAAAAACTAATTCTCTGGATATCATAGGTTGGGTAGTCGGTCGAATCGCTGATGCGATCGCTTTAGAAGTAATAGGTAATGGTAAGGTACTTAATTCTACCGCAATTAATCAATTTAGAGATGATGTGGCACAAGTTTATCCTCATATACCTACTAGTAAAAATAGCGGGTTTCATCTCACCTTATCAAGTAATTTATTACCACTCAACGGTTATCTAATCCTACAAGCCAAATTAGCCAATACAATGACTATTGTTCTTGGCACAATTCAATTACAATGTCGCTAAATAATCAATTACCTACCTCGAATAATTTATCTATTGCTCAAATTAAACAATTTCAAGCTTATTTAGAAAAAGCTAAAAAATATCAACAATTGGGCGAAATAGAATCAGCAATTGCTTATTATCAAAAAGCTCATAGTGTCAACCCCAAAAGTATTAGCCTATATCAAGACTGGGGACAGCTATTATTAGAGAGTTCTCTCTGGCAAAACGCAATTGATATTTATCGTCAAGGATTAGAGATAGATCCTAATCAAGACTGGTTTTATTACAACTTGGCTGAAGCAGCAGTAAAACTAGAACAATGGGAAGATGCCATAATTGCTTATCAACAAGCTTTAAATATTAATCCTAACCTACCAGAGATTTATCAAAAATTAGGTGATGCTTTTTATCAACGCGCCTCTAAAGATAAACAAAAAATCTTATCTGATTATCTAGCTTTGATTGAAACTAATCCTCAAGAGCTTCATAATTATTATCAAGCATTAGAATTAGAACCGCGTAATTTTGAATTATATTTTAAATTAGGTAAGGCTTTAGTAGCACAGCAAAAACTTGATGAAGCGATTGTCGCTTACCAAACTAGTTTACAAATTCAACCAGATTTTACTCCCTCTCAACTCGAATTAGACAAAATACTTCAGAGAAATCAGACATTAGAAGCTAAAACTACAGCTAATTTAACCCCAGAACTGCGATTACAGCAAGCCAAACAAATTTTAGATACTATTAATAACATTAAGCTGCAAAAATTCCTTTTTTCTAGAGAAAAGCTCGAATTTATCCCTGTAGAAAAACCTTTATTAAGTATTATTCTAGTTTTATATAATAGAGCAGAACTAACCTTAAGTTGTTTGCATTCAATCTTACATAATAGCTTTAAATCTTTAGAAGTAATTATTGTTGATAATAATTCCAATGATTATACTCCTCAATTATTAGACAGTATTGACGGTGCGAAAATTATTCATAATTCCAAAAACTGTCATTTTTTATTAGCAGCTAATCAAGCCAGTGACGTAGCCACAGGAAAATATCTATTATTCCTTAATAATGATACTCAAATATTAGGCAACAGTCTTGATGCTGCGGTAACAATCATTGATGCAGATCCAAATATTGGTGCAGTAGGCGGTAAAATTATTTTGCCTGATGGTACTCTACAAGAAGCAGGAAGTATTATCTGGCGCGACGGTTCTTGTTTAGGTTATGGTCGAGGTGATAATCCAGAAGCATCTCAATATATGTTTCAACGAGAAGTTGACTATTGTTCTGGGGCATCTTTACTAACTCCTCGTAATTTATTTCTAGAATTGGGTAAATTTGATGAAGCTTATCAGCCAGCTTATTACGAAGAAACTGACTATTGTGTCAGACTAAATAAAGCTGGAAAAAAAATTATTTATGACCCTAAAGTAGCAATACTTCACTATGAATTTGCTAGTTCTAAAAAGCAGGATAATGCGATAGAACTCCAAAAAAGAAATCAACATATTTTTAAGACGAAACATCAAGACTGGCTACAAGCACAATTTACTCCCGATCTTACCAACATTTTAGTTGCTAGTAGAAAAAAAGGCGATCGCAAATCTATTTTATTTATCGATGATCGAATTCCTCACCCTTATTTGGGTTCAGGTTATACTCGTAGCCATAAAATACTCAATACAATGAGTGATTTGGGTTATTTAGTCACTTTTTATGCGACAGATGTTAGTTATCAAGAAAAATGGTCAAAAATTTATCATGATATTGCCAATAATGTAGAAATTATCCAAGATTGGGGATTACAAAAATTAAAAGATTTTTTAGAAACAAGACAAAACTTTTATGAGATAGTTTTCGTGAGTCGTCCCCATAATATGAGTTACTTAAACTCAATTTTAAATCAGCAAAATTTAATCAAAAATACTAACATTATCTATGATGCTGAAGCTGTGTATTGCCTGAGAGATTTTGCTTATCAAGAATTGCAAAATAATCCACCAACAACAGCAACAAAACAGCAAAAAATTCGAGAAGAATTAGCTTTAGCTAGTCATAGTAATTTAATAGTATCGGTATCTTCTACAGAAAAAGAAAAATTTATCGAGTATGGCTATAGTAATATAGAAGTTTTAGGTCATTCTCTAGCAACTTTTCCTACTCCTAAACAGTTTACTGAAAGAAAAGACATTTTATTTGTCGGTGCGATTTACGATTTACAATCTCCTAATGCCGATTCAATTATCTGGTTTTGCGAGGCAATATTACCGATTATTCAAAAAGAGCTAGATACTAACATAAATTTAACTGTTGTTGGTAATAACTCTGTTCCAGAAATCAAAGAAAAGATAGCGAAACTAAATAATTCGTCAATTAAAATGCCAGGGAAAGTTGAAGATTTATTAGAATTTTATAATTCATCACGGTTATTTATTGCACCTACCAGGTTTGCTGCCGGTATTCCTCACAAAGTACACGAAGCTGCTGCTTATGGATTACCTATTATTACGACATCTTTAATTGCTAAACAATTAGAATGGCAACATGAACAAGATTTATTAGTAGCAGATGATGTTCAAGATTTTGCTTTTCAATGTATGAGGCTCTATCAAGATCAGCTTTTGTGGCAAAAATTAAGAAATAATGCTTTAGCAAAAGTAGAATCTCAATGTTCTCCATCAGCTTTTACCCAACAACTGAAAAATATCTTGCTACAATAGTTGTTAACATTTTTTAAATAAAAAAATATTTTAATTATTAAGTTAAGGTAATAAATTATGGAAGTCAATGAAATTTATAGTGTTTTTCAAGAAAATAACTTTTTAAAAAATCTTTTAGATCAGGGTAAGCTGCTTTTTGTCGGGCTAGAAGGAGATCTCAATTATTTTAAAGATTACGCTCTCAAGCATCAGCTAAAAAATCATAATTATTGTTATGTATGGCAAGAACAAAAACAACAAAAATTAATTTCCAAGCTCCAAAATTTTAATCAATGTCAAGGTATTGTTGTAGCTTCTGTTGCTAATGAAACGATTATTTTTAATAAAATTAGTCAGTTACTAGCTAATTCTAATTTGAATATTCCTGTATTTAAATTATTTGATGATATTTTTGTCAATCACATGACAAAAACTAATTTGCTAAAGTCTGCGGAATGTAATTATAGAAAGCCCACAGTATCTTATGGAATTTTAACTCTTCCGCGCTCAGGTTCAACATTTTTATGTCAGCTTTTAGCTGCTACAGAAAGCGCAGGTTATCCTACAGAACATTTTAGGAAGCCTGCTTTTACCTTAGCCAAATATTGTAATTTTAATTATATCAGACTGCTCAAGTTTTTGATGACCCATAGAGTTACTTTAAATGGTGTATTTGGCACTAAATTTATTTCGCATTTTTTACATGATTTTGAAACTTTAGAAAATAGCTTAGAACCTATTTTTACTATTATTGATAAATATATTTATTTAGTAAGAAAAGATGAAGTTGCACAAGCGGTTTCGATTTTATTAGCTCAAAAAACTGAAGTATGGCATATCAATAATCGTAATAAATTACTTAATTATCAAGAGCAATTAGAATCTATTACTATTACCGATGAACTCATCGAAGAAGTCAACCAAAAGCTTCACTTTATCAGACAACAACAAAAATATATTGACAAAATCTTGAAAATATATCAAATATCTCCTTTAATTATAGAGTACGAAAATTTAGTAGAAAACGTTGAAGAGAATCTTCAAACTATACTTAATTATCTGGAAATAAATTATCTACCACAAAATATTAATAATCTTAAATATAATATCAAAAAAATGGGTTCAGAAATTTCTTTAAATTTGGCTGAGGCGTATCGTAAAAAATATGGCATTAAGTGCTGAAGCTTGTGGTTATATTGAATAATTAAATAAATTATGATTTAGGGAGTATCTTTGGAATGGTAGAATTGATATCCGTTCATATTCCAAAAACTGCTGGCACAGCATTTCGTCATGTCTTACATAATGTTTATGGTGTTAATCGAGTATTAGATGACTATCCACCCGATAGAATACACAATTTGAATATAATAATCGATCCTAAAGTAGCGGTTATTCATGGACATTTTTTACCCTGCAAATATCATAATTTATTTACTAAAGCTAAAAGAATTGTTTGGTTAAGACATCCAATTTTTCGTCTTATTTCCGAATACTTTTTTGCTAAGACAATTCAAGATCGTAATAATGCTATCCATGCACAATTACTTGAGAAAAACTTAAATATTCTAGAATTTGCCAAGATTCCTGCTATGAGAAACTTTTTAACCTCTCATCTGACAGGAATGCAGTTACAAGATTTTGCTTTCGTTGGGATTCAAGAATTTTATCACCAAGATTTAATTACTCTCCAAAACTTGATGGGCTGGAGTAAATTTTATCCTGCCGTTAAAAATAGTAATCGCTATCAAGGCTATCAAAAATGTTTGCAAGAAATTTTTAGTAATAGTAGTTTAATAAATCAGCTAGCGCAACTTAATGAAGCTGACTTACAACTGTATCAAACTGCTTTAAATTTAAGAGCTAAACGCAATCAAGAATCTTCTTTAATTCAATCTACTCTGGCTGACTGGCAAAGATCGCAATTTTTGTTACAAACAACTCAGCTAGAACTAGCTCAAAAAACTCAAGAATTGCAGCAGGCAAATTATTGGTTAAGCAAAAACACGGTTTCACCTGTAACTTTAAAACTGATCGAGAGCGATTATCCTCAACTAACTGAAATACTAACAGGTTTTTATTTTGATGCTCCACAATTTCCTTGGGTAATAAATTCTCCGACTCTTATTTTAGAAGGATGGGTTATTGGGAAAAAATTAGCAGCTACTCAGGTTAGGATTGAGTGTGATGGAACTCTGCTCAGTGAAACTGCTGTTAACTTATCTCGTCCTGATGTAGCTAAATTTTATCAGCTTCCTGATGACAAGAAACCTGGATTTCAACTTAATCTTAATGTAATGGGCATTCCCGCCCAAACTATCCTAACTATAAAAGTAGTTTTAAGCGATCGCACTTCTCTAACTCTGGCTAGGATTAAAGCTGTTTCTTGATAAAATTTTGAATATATTGCCAAACCCGATCAATTAAGCCAGGACTACTAATATTAAACCAAATAATTTCAGGATCGGTACAAAACCAAGTACGTTGGCGTTTGGCAAATTGGCGAGTGTGAAGAATTGTATCAGCGATCGCCGTATCTAAAGTAACATTGCCTAAAATATGCTGTTTAAATTCTGCATAACCCAAAGTATTGAGAAGCGGTAAGTCTGCACCATATTTATGACAGAGATCTTCTACTTCTGCCACCAAGCCCAATTCCACCATCTGATGGGTGCGCAGTTTAATGCGATGTTCTAAAACTTCTGGTTGGCAATCTAACCCAATTTGGAGAATAGGATAATGAGGCGGATTTTCGCCTTGTTGAGTTGAAATTGGCAACCCTGTGACATAAAATACCTCCAAGGCTCTTAAGGTTCTAACTCGATCATTAGGATGAATTTTAGCTGCTGCTATAGGGTCAACTTGTGCTAAAAAACTAGAGAGTTGCCTTTGTCCTAAAGTAGTTAGTTGCGATCGCAAATGGGGTTGAGGCGCAACTCTCGGAATTTTTAAACCTCTCGTAATCGATTTAAGATAAAGCCCCGTACCTCCAACCAAAAGAGCTATAGCATAATTATTAATCAATTGTTGTGCCTGTTGCTGATATGCTGCTAAAGTCAAAGTCTCTGTAGGATCGCAAAGATCAATTAAGTGGTGCTTAACTAATGCTTGTTCCGCTTTTGAAGGTTTAGCCGTACCCAGATCGAACTCGCGATAAACTTGGCGAGAATCAGCACTAATAATTGCAGTATCGAGCCTCTGAGCCAACTCAAGAGCCAATTCTGACTTACCGCTAGCAGTTGTACCACAGATAACAATCAATACCATATTGGCTGCCAAAGGTTTAATGATAAATGTTCAACGATCAATGGTAAACGAGCAATGACCAATCCTCCTCAAGATAAGCAACTTCAACTAACAGACGCAGCAATTCAAGAAAAATTGCGATCGCTACTTCACAAAGAAGGAACCTGGATCGACTGGGGTAAAACCTGTCAAGAATTGCATCAAGCAGGATGTGAACCAAGCCAAATCTTTGAAGCCACAGGATTTCAGGCTAGCCAGCAAAATCTAGTTATTGTAGCTGCGCAAGTTTATGATAGCGTTGTCGCCAGAGCAGTCCCAGAGCTAGTATTACGCTATTTTCAAGGACCTAAAAGCGATGTTTTATATGAGTTCCGCATCCTCAATCAAACCCAAAGAGCAGCAGCAGCCCAATTAGCCTATGATAAACAATCTGATGTTTATGAAGCCCACGAAATTGCCAAAGCGATAAAAGATGTCTCTCGCCTGTCGCAACTGCCCACAGGCTTTACCAATCATCCAGGAGATATGGTAGCTTACTTATGTTGGAAACGCGCCCGCCAGAAAAAAGACTTACAAGAGCGATCGCGCCTTATTGCCAAAGGCTTAAAGTTTGCTGCTTCCTCTACCGCTAGAGAAGTCATTGAAAAGCTATTAAGCGATTTTACCGTAGTTCCTCAAAAAACAGCCCCCTTACTCCCCATTTATCGCCTAGAAGTCGAAGAAGAGTTACCGCGCATTATTCCCCTTGTCGTTACTTCTCCTGTGACTTCCGCAGCCATAGAGGCGGTTGCTAGGGTGCAAATTCAAGAACCTTTTCGTAGTGTCAAACTTAGCACTGGCGGGAATTTTGTTCCCGTTCCTGGTTGGCAATTAATGCTTAAAGCCAGCGATCCTGTAGGCTATGTTAGTTCTAGCGATCGCCTACCTCAATTCCTCTCAGGAAGAGTCGAACCAGTTTTAATTATTATTGATCGTGCGGTTAAAGAATGGGATGTTAATAGCTATTTTCTCGTCGAAACTGCCAACGAACCCGAATTGCAATGGTTTGAAACTCCACCAGAAGCGAAAATTATCGGTCAGTTAGTATTAATTATGCGTCCGAAAAAAATTCTCGATGAAGGAAATATCACTCAGCCTTGGCAAATGGATGATTAACTTTGTTATGGAACATTTAACATTTATTAACTTTTTCAGATTGAGCCAACAAAATCAAACTTCGATCTAGCAGCGATTAATCCACTAAATCTGGCACTTTTGCTAATACCCAACGTCTCTAGCAGCAGAAACTTAATTAACCTCAAACAAAAGTAAAGGTTAGTTACAATAGCTCAGAACCCTAATTTATGACTCAAGGTGTGAGAACTTATGTTAAACAATTCTAGTTCTTGGCGACGCTTTTTGCTCGCCCTAGCCATTTCTGGTGGCATCGTTAGTAGTATTCCCTTAATCAGTCAGGCTCAAGGGGGATTGACTATTTTTAGTGGCGTCAATCGCGAAGATATACTTAGTTACTACCTCGATTTTCAGGGACGGAGAAATGCTCGCGATCGCTATCGACTGCGCATTTCAGGGAAAAAACTCACTCAAGGTGCTGCTAAGTTTTTTATTAAATATCCTGATTACTTTGATGGCAAATTTGATGTCGATAACATCGAAGTACGAGTTGATAAAGAACCATTACCAGTGCGAGAGGTAATTTGGGATCAAGAAAGTCAAATCATTGAAATTGATCTAGAAGAACCTCTTAGAGAAAGCAAAAAAGTCGAACTAGTTTTTTCCAACGTCAGAAATCCTGATGTGGGAACTTATTACTTCCATTGTGATGTTTTACCCGCTGCCGATTTGCCAATTCGCGAATATGTCGGTACTTGGATTATCAATATCAATCCTTAAATTTTGTAGTAAAATTAGAGATTGTGACTTTTTGATCGTTAAAACTATCAATCTTTAGGAGGGACAGATAAATGACCAAGCGTACTCTTGGTGGAACTAACCGCAAACAAAAAAGAACTTCAGGATTTCGCGCCAGAATGCGCACCAAAAATGGCAAAAAAGTGATTCAAGCTCGCCGTAAAAGAGGTCGTCAGCGTCTCGCTGTCTAACTTAGAAAAACTTATTGATTAATGTGGGATTGCGCAAAATCCATCGACTTAAACATTGGCGAGATTTTCGGTTGGTTTATCAAAAAGGCATTAGTTGCTATAGTTCTCACCTAATTTTGAGGGCATTGTTCACTAATCAAACAAACCAGCAGTCCCCAATTAATCCCAGTCGAATTGGTATTTCTATTAGTACTAAAGTCAGTAAAAAAGCAGTTAAACGAAATCGGATCAAACGGCAAATCCGTGGAGCAATTGCCCAGATGCTCCCAAAAATAGCAGCAGGATGGGATATTGTCATCATTGTTAAACCCTCAGCAGTTGAATGCAAATATGAGCATTTTTTGCGAGAATTAGAAGAGTTATTAACAGCAGCCAAAATCATCAATGGGTATTAAAGAAGAAGTTTATTATGAAGGTGGTCCGCATATTGGAGATTTGATCATCAATATCTTGCTAGCCTTTACTGTGATTTGTATTCCTCTCACAGTCGGAGCAATTGTTCGTGCCTTGTGGCTACGCTATCGGATTACAGACCGTCGTATTTCTGTAATTGGTGGTTGGATGGGTAGAGAACGTACTGATATTATCTATAACGAAGTAGTTAAAGTCGTAAAAGTTCCTAGAGGCATCGGTTTATGGGGCGACTTAGTGATCACTCTCAAAGATAAAAGTCGCTTAGAATTGCGAGCCATCCCTAGATTTCGGGAAATTTCGGAATATATCGCGGAAAAAGCTGCCAATAAAACTGGTAAATCAGCAACAGCGATCGCAAGCTAACTAAAAACGCTTACTATACTGAAGTGATCGACAAGCTGAGCGATCACTAACGGCAATCAGCTACACTAGACTGTGAAAAATTACCGCTCAAATGCTGGACGGATTTAAGAATGGATTTTGGTATCGGCTTCATCTCCAATAAGATTATGTTGCCAATCCTAGATTTCTTTTATGGGATTGTGCCAAGTTATGGTTTAGCGATTATCGCTCTAACCTTAGTAGTTCGCTTTGCTGTATTTCCCCTCAGTGCAGGGCAAATTCGCAATATGCGAAAAATGCGAATTGTTCAACCTCTAATGAAGGTGAGACAAGATGAGATTCGACAACGCTATCAAAACGATCCTGCCAAACAGCAGGAAGAGATGGCAAAACTAATGCAGGAATTTGGCAATCCTTTAGCTGGTTGTTTTCCATTGCTTTTACAGATGCCAATTTTGTTTGCTTTATTCGCTACTTTGCGTGGCTCACCTTTTACCGATACTTCTTACACTGTCGATGTCCAGATTTTACCTAAAGAGCAAATAGAACTAATTCAGCCCCAACCTTTTGTCACTAAAGCCCAAAATATCTACATTGACGATGGGGTTCACGACAAGATAGAGGCAATCCTTCCTGCTGGGAACAAGTTGGTAGTAGGTCAAAATAGTCAAGTAGAATTACAGACTATCGAAGGCAAATCTCTTTCGAGTCTTTTAGCTGAAAATGCCACAGCTGATTTAATGCCTCGCTGGGAAGTTACTAAAGGTACAGAAAGAATTAACGTCGCAGACGACGGGACAGTTAAAGCTCTAGAACCAGGTGAAGCGACAATTCAAGTGACAATCCCTGGGATAGCAGCCAATAAAGGATTTTTGTTTATCAAAGCTTTAGGGCAAGTCGGAGTCACTGATGAAGAGGGAAATATCAACTTTGATATTTTGGCAATGGTGCTGTTTTTTGGGATTAGTATTTACATCAACCAACAACTGACAGGAAGTCAAAATAGTGGTGGAGCAAATGCCGATCAACAGCAAGCTGTGAATAAGATTACCCCTTTACTGTTTAGTGGGATGTTTTTGTTCTTTCCTCTACCTGCGGGAGTACTAATGTACATTGTGGTGGCTAACTTATTCCAAATGGGTCAAACTTGGTTTTTAATGCAAGAACCATTGCCCGACAATATTCAAAAAATTGTTGAAGAGCAGGAAAAAGCGGAAAAATCACGAGAAACATTACCCTTTGAACGGAAGCGTTCTAAAAAGAAAGAAAAAACTTCTTAAGTTATGGAAAATCAAGCAGAACGGGGTAAACAGTGGCTAGAAAAACTCCTAGTCTTAATGAGTCTAGAAACTAGGGTAATTTCTCAAGAAGTTCCCAAAATCCCTACCGATACTAATTCTTGTTGGCTAGATATTGATCGCACTAACTTAACTGATTCACAAATCCAATTACTGATTGGCGAAAGAGGCAAAAATATTGATGCTTTGCAGTATCTAGCTAACACAATACTTAATTTTGATCGAGAATCTGAGGCTCAAGGTTCTTACACGATTGAATTAGACGATTATCGAGTTAAAAGATATCAAGAATTAGTCACTTTAGCTAATAGTGCCGTAGAACAGGTCAGAAATACTGGTGAGGAAACGGAAATATCAGACTTATCTTCCGCTGAAAGACGGCAAATTCATTCTCTATTACAAGATTCGGACGACTTAACCACAGAAAGTCGTGGACAAGAGCCAAATCGTAGATTAGTAGTGCGAAGACGTTAAAGTCTTGTTGACTCATGAAATCAATTTATATCCCCCAAATACTTAAAGCGTCAGAGCGCAAAATCAAAATTGTTATTGATGATAGTATTGCTGATTTAGAGACTCTAACTCCTGTTAGAGGTACATTGGTGGTGCGACATGGGGGGACTTTTTTAGAGTTAGTTGCTCAAGCTGAGACGATTGTCACCTTAACTTGCGATCGCTGCTTACAAAACTACAACTATCGTTTAGAGGTTAATACTTCTGAACTAATTTGGCTCGAAGCAGCATTGACGGAAAATCTGCCTTTAGAAAGAGAAGTTAGTTTAGAAGATTTATCAGAAACTTTATCCCCCACAGGTTATTTCGCTCCTGAAGCCTGGCTTTATGAACAACTCTCTTTAGCAATGCCTCTGCGCCAATTATGTGGGGCAAATTGTCAAGGCGCAGCCAAAACCGAAACTCACAGCGAAAATTATTTAGATAGTCGTTGGGCTTCTCTAGCATCTTTAAAAGAGCAGTTAAACCAAAATCATTAAACTAAGTAATTAGGCAAAATTAATTGCCCGATCAAGAGATTTGAAAAAATCATCAATGTCTAAAATTTAGGTATCGATAGCAAAAATGTCTGGCCAAATAAATTTATTTAATATCAGCAAATTCCTCCGTGAAGCCTTATCAAAATCTACCTATTGAAGATTGTGGTGAACCCTTAGTTTCTATACCCTTAGAAAACTTCGCCGTTCAAATACCCCATCCTTACGAAAAACTGGGTGCTGAATACGGCGAGAAATCTCCTTACTGTTTACGTCAAGGAGTTTTAGAAGCTTTAGCTATGGCACAATTTTTACTGAACAAAAGTTACCCTGGATGGAAACTGAAGCTTTATGATGCTTATCGTCCCATCGGAGTACAGCAATTCATGGTGGACTATACTTTTGACTCTCTCCTCAAGCAATCTGGTTGGGAAGATCACAGCATCTCAGCCCAACAACGTCAAAAACTGTGGGAACAAGTATATCAACTGTGGGCTGCACCGAGTACTGATCCAACTATGCCACCTCCCCATAGTACGGGGGCTGCGATTGATTTAACTCTGGTAGATCAAACAGGAAAAACTGTAGCCATGGGAGGAGAGATTGATGAATTATCACCCCGTTCTCATCCCGAATATTATGCTAATAGTAGAAAGCTAACCGAAAGACAATATCATCGCTATCGTCAAGTTTTAAATCAGGTTATGACTAATGTTGGTTTTTATCGTCATCCTGAAGAATGGTGGCATTTTTCTTTAGGAGATCAGATGTGGGCTTGGTTATATAATCAGAAAAATCCTGCTCATCCGACCAAAGCCCGTTACGGGAGAGTTTAAAGTAAAATTAGTCACAATAAGCCATGAAGAATCAGTTTCCTCAAAGTCTATCAGAAGCAGTTGCCCAAGCTAAGACCGCTACTAAGGAGGCGATCGCTGATGGCTATACCAAAGTCCAGGTAGAATTAGTCATTCCTGAAATTCCTTTACAAGCCCAAGCTTTAGCCAGAGAATTCGCGGATTTGTTTGCCGAATCCGGCTCAGGAGTTAAAATTATGTTCCCCGATACAGGGGCTGCGATGTTAGCCAAAAGAGACTGGCAAGAAATACCGTTTCAAGTAACCGATATGGGTAGTCGTTTTACACCCATCGAAAGTCAAATAACCGAAAGTGATGAGATTTTTATTTTGGCTTGTCCTTCTGCGGTAGAAGTGGAGCGAGTGGAGAAACTTTGTAACTTGGCAGGCGATCGCCCTGTGATTTTATTGATCCCTCAATTAGAGGATGTAGCAATTGTCGGTATTGGTTATACAGCACGTCAACTTAGAGAAAGATTTATTAGTACGCTTTATTCTAGCTACTATCTTCGTCCTTTAGATTCTGCTGCGATTTTGCGCTCTCATCCTGCACCCTGGCAAATTTGGCTAGAGCAAGAAGACGGTTATGAGTTAGCCACAGAATTAGCAAATAAACCCCTGGGAGAAGAATTAGAACGTTTGTTATTAAAGCTAACTAATTCTGAAGCAGCAGCCAGTAATCAGAATCATCCTGCTGGCAGAAAATCAGGCATTTTAGGAAATTTACAAAAGTTTCTTCAAGCTTTAAGTCAATAATAAATCTAACTGTTGGAGTCAGAGAGACTCCGTCGTTTCAAGACGGAGCTTCCTCTGACTTCGTGAAGAGATTCCTCTTACCTTTGCGATCTCTGGTAGTAATGTTTTTTGAATTTAGCTACTGAGCAATTATGGGTTAATGAAAAGTATTAGTATTAAACAACAGTTTTTAGCTTTTGATTTGGCTGAAGACTTACATTGCATGACTTCTACAGAATTTTTGTTAGAGGTGACAACTTTTAGAGTGGAGCAGATTCTACCAATCCTTAATCTGCCTCAAATGGTGATGGGCTTGAGTAATTATCGTTCGGAAATTTTAAGCATTATTGATTTACCAGCCCTGTTAGGCTTACCTGGTTTTTACACCAAACGCGAGCAGCAATTTTTCAACACAATTGTAGTAAAGCATAATAGTAAAATTGCTGGACTGGCTGTTCCCTATATTGGTCAGCTTTTTCATGCTAAACCAACTGAGATGCAAACTAGTTATCCTCAAAGAATTCCCAATGCCTTGAGAAAATGCACCTCAAACACCTATCATCCGATCAAGGGAAAAGATATGCTGGTGATCGATTTGGGCCAACTTTTTGCAATATTAGAAAATAAAAGAGCGATCGAGTTATGAAGGAAAAACTGCCTTATCTTTCAGAGAATAATCACGAAACCTCATCTAATGATTCAGCAACATCATTACCATCTATTTCTACATTGGAAGCCAACACAGATTTACCAGATAATCAAAAAGTTAGCTTGATAGCAACTAACTCATCAAGTAAGGTTGTCAAATCATTTAATGGCAATAGACTCCAAATCTTTCTTGTAAGTTTGCTCGTTAGTATTCCAATTATTATCTTAACTGCTATTTTAAGCATCGGGCTGAGTCAACCATTACTAGCGATCATTTTTGCCAGCATCTTAACCTCAATTTTAACGATCGCAGTTGCTAATAAATTTTCCGATTCTGTAGTTAAAGAATCGCCCAAAAATACTGAAATTGAACTTTTAGAAGTTGAAAACAATCGTCTGTCGCAACAATTACACGCTTTAGCCCAACAAAAAGACCGCGCCTCACAACAACGTCAGTTATTGAGTAATATTGCTTTTCGCGTTCAACAAGTTCCTGATTTAGAGATGCTATTTACTAGCGTGGTGGAAGGAGCGCAAAGTATCTTACAAGCAGACCGCGTGGTAATTTATCGTTTTAATCCAGACTGGACTGGTACTATTGTTGCCGAAGCAGTAGTTGAAGGTTTTGCCAAAGCCTTGGCTGAAACTATTGGTGATCCTTGTTTTCTAGAACGCTACATTGCCAAATATCAAGGGGGACTAATTAGTAATATTCCCGATGTTTATCAAGACCCCAAGGTAACTGATTGCTATCTCAGAATGCTAGAAAAATATCAGGTCAAAGCCAATTTAGTCGTGCCAATTCGCCAAGACCGACAACTCTATGGATTGTTGATTGCACATCAGTGTTCAGCACCTAGATATTGGACTGATACAGAGATTAATTTATTATCTCAGATTGCCACTGAGATGGAATTTCATCTTGATTTTATTCACAAAATTAAAGCGCAAGAGGCTTCGAGTCGTTATGCTTGGTTTTTAGGAGATATCGCCTTTCGTGCTAGGCAGACTCAAGATTTTGATGATATTATCCAAGCTACTTTAAAAGGTGTCAGACAGCTTTTGGCGACAGATCGTGTACTTTACTACCAGTTTAATCCTGATTGGAGTGGCACAATGATCGCGGAGTCAGTAGCGGAGCGATGGCCAAGCGTTATTAATGAAAAGATTGATGATCCTTGTTTTCGCGGGCGATATGTAGAACTTTATCGCAATGGTCGGGTTCGAGCTATCAATAATATTCGTAACGAACCTGGTTTAACCGAATGTCACATCCGTACCCTCGAACGTTACGGGGTCAAAGCCAATATCGTCGCTCCTATTCGCCAAAATAATCAGCTTATGGGGTTGCTAATTGCTCATCACTGCTCTGAGTCAAGAGTTTGGACAAGTTCGGAGATTGATTTTTTAAGTCAAGTGGCAATACAACTTGAATACGCCATAGAGCATTTGAATTTTATTCAGAAGCTCGAAACTGTCTCAGAACGCAATCGTTTATTTGGTGACATTGCCTTTCGCGCTCGGCAATCGATGGATCGAACTAATGTAATCAGGGCGACGGTACAAGGAGCTTTAAAAATCTTGGCAACAGACCGAATTTTGCTCTACCAGTTTAATCCTGACTGGAGTGGGACGATGATTGCTGAGGCAGTCAGTTCTAATGAAATACCGAGAATTTTAGATGCCAAAATTGAAGACCCTTGTTTTAAAGGGAAATACGTTGCTCTATATCAAGAAGGTCGGGTAAGAGCAATTAATAATATTATGACTGAGCCTGGATTAACGGACTGTCACGTTCGGACACTAGAACAGTATGATGTCAAAGCTAATTTAGTTGCTCCTATTCGCTTAGAAGGAAAATTGTTTGGGCTATTAATTGCCCATCACTGTCAAGAACCAAGAGTTTGGCAATCTAGTGAAATCGAATTTTTCTCGGAGTTGGCAACTCAGCTAGAATATGCCCTAGGACATATCCGCTTTATTGAAACTATTGAAGCTTCCCGCAATGCTGCCGAAAACGCTTCTCAAGAACAACGGCAACAAACCGAACTAGTTAAGCAGAAGCTGGCTCAAATTCGCCAGGAGATAGAAGGGGCAATGAGTGGGAATCTAACCGTTCGGGCGACTGCCTCAGAGGGAGATATTGGGGTCTTTGCTCAGTTTCTCAACGCTGCTATCGAAAACTTACAAAATATTGTCTTGCAAGTACAGCAATCAACTAGCGAAGTGACCCAAACTGCGGAAATTCATCAGAAAAATGTCGCGACGTTGGCGCAAAATTCTCATTCTCAAGCATTAGCGATCGCCACTTCTTTAGAAGCGACTCAAGCCATATCAGCTTCAATTCAAACCGTAGCCGACAATGCCCAGCAAGCAAAACAAAAAGTCAAAATTGCCGATCAGATTTTGAGCGAAGGCAATGAAGCAATGACCCAGACAGTAGAGGCTATTTCAACAATTCAAGCCAAAGTCGAGGAAACGGCGCAACAGGTCAAATTATTAGGCGAGTCATCACAAAATATCTCTCGTGTTGTCCAGCTAATTCGCGATCTTGCTAGTCAAACCAATGTTTTAGCCTTAAATGCTTCGATTGAATCGGGAATTGCCACCGAGCAAAGTCAGGGTTTTACCATTGTTGCCGAAGAAGTCAGAGCGATTGCAGAACGTTCTAAAGGTGCAACACAACAAATTGAGAAAATTGTCGAAGAAATTCAAACTGAAATTAATCAAGTCGTCGCCACGATGGAAGAATGGCGCGAAGATGTAGCAGCAGGTAATACTCAAGTAGAAAATACTCGTCAAAAACTTACTTCTATTGCTGTGGTTAGTAAAGACATTAGAAAACTAGTCGAGGCGATCGCTGAGGCTGCTACCAATCAAAGTCATACCTCTTTGTCAGTCTCCAATACCATGCAAGAAGTTGAAGTAATGGCTCAACAAAATTCGACTCATTCAGTCACGGTGTCCGAGTCTTTTAATTATCTGGTTTCTGTAGCCCAAAAACTGGAAAATAGCGTATCTCAATTTAAGGCAAACTAACTTTAACTCAGCATCGATCCAAAACTTACATTAGGTTGTTGTCCATGGTTTCTGACTTTTGCTCCCATGAATCCTATAAGTTTTTTCTCCAAGAGATACCCGATTTATTAACCGCATTAGAAAATGGCATATTACATTTACAAAAAGATAGTGATGTCACCGATATTTGGGAACTGATGCGAATTGCTCATTCGATCAAAGGTGCTTCAGCCTGTGTAGGACTTAACTATATCCAGGAAATTGCTCATTATCTTGAAGCATCATTAAAGTTAATTAGAGAAAATCAAGTCAAGATAACTGCCAAAGTTGAGGAATTTTTACTGCAATCATTTGATTGTTTAAATGCTTCTATCTTCAAGGAAATTAATTCAGAACTTACTGACTCATCTCAATTACTTGAGGATGCTCGTCAAACTTGGACACAACTCAAAGAGCATTTAAACTTAAATTCGCCAGCTTCTGAATCATCTCAAAGCTCAGAGCAGAATCTCACCCAACTCTTGTTTCAAGAAGAGGTATCAAGCAGTCTGCACAGTATAGAACTAGTTCTTAAATCTCATAATCAACCCAGAATTTTCGTCGAACTTAATATTCAAACTCAAATTTTACGCGGTATCGGTGAAATATGTAATGTAAAGGCATTGGTTGAGATTGCGGATATTGTCTTAGAAATACTACAACGTAATCCTGAAACAGCTTGCGAGGTAGGGCAACAAGCTTTATTAGACTTTCGCTCAGCCCAAGAGTTAGTGTTAGAAGAAGCAACCCATCTACCAGATTTACCTTCTCAGGCGCTTTTAGAACTCGATCAACAGATCAAAAATCAGACTATTTCTTTGCCTCCAGAACAACCTCAACCAACTGATTTAGTTGCTCCGAAAGATTTAAATTTTTCGCAAGATGAGGTTCAAAATTCTTCTAATGTTGAAGATACACCACCCAATTATCAGCCTAAACCCAACATTATTTTAACCAAACCACCAGACTGGGAACGTCTTAAAAATCTTAATACTTTAATGAGTGAATTAGTTTTTTTAGATAATAAATTTTTAGTTCTAAATCAAAATCATGAAGCAATTTTAGAAATATTTGCTAATTCTTCAAATCGGATCAAACTCAACTTGAGTAACTTAAAAACATGGATAAATCAAAATAGCAAAAATAGTAAATCATCTTATTTTAAGAGTATTGATTTTGTTAAATTTACTTTAGAAGAAACTATTGAAGAGCTATTTCAGCTTAATGAAAATTTTAATGATTTAAATCTGTTAGGACAGCAATATCAACAAATTCAAAAGCACCAAAAAAAGTATATTAAATCAGTTAAAGAAAACCTCTTAAAAACTCAAATGGTTTCTATTGGGAGTTTATTTAATCAATTTAACAGAGTTATACGAGATCTGTCTGTCCAAACAAATAAACAAGTCAACCTTAAGATTACAGGAGATAAAACCTTAATCGAACAAGCAGTACTTGAAAAACTCTACAATCCCTTAATCCATTTAATTAGAAATGCGTTTGTTCATGGCATTGAAGAACAAAATGTCAGAGAATTTTATCATAAACCACTGACAGGAACAATTTATTTAAAAGCTTGGAATCAAGGTCATTATACCTACGTTGAAGTAGAAGATGATGGTAAAGGAATTAATCTCAACCAAATTAAACATAAAGCTTTAGAAAAAGGATATCTTTCGCAAGAAACTCTGCCATTTATTTCTGAGCAACAGCTTTATCAATATTTGTTTGAACCAGACTTTTCGACTCATGAAAAATTAGATCAATTAGCAGGAAGAGGCGTAGGACTTTATGCAGTGCAAACCGAAATTAGTCAGCTAAAAGGAACAATCTCCATCAAGTCTCAAGCAGGAATAGGAACTTCCTTTACACTGAGATTACCAATGAGTTCTACAATTTCTAAGCTGGTGATTTTTCGAGTTTCAGGACATCAGTATGCACTACAGGTTAATAGCCTTGCTGCAATTGTACTGAGTGAGGCACAAAATATTTACCAACGTAGCAATAATATTTTTTATAGTTGGGGAAATCAGTTTGTTCCGATTTTTGCTTTAACGACAATTGGTTCTTATAATTATCCTTTTGCCACATTGACTCAACAAGAGTTGGGTTCTAATTTTAGTTTGGCTGACTCTCTCGATTTAGCAAGACTCAAAAATGCTAAATGTCCGTTGCTACTTATTTCCCAAGGGGCGCAATGTATTGCTCTTTTAGCTGATGAAATTTTGTTTGAACGAGACTTAGTAATTAAACCATTTACTCACTTACCATTTTCCCCTCCTAGTCATTTGTGTGGCTGTACTATTTTAGGAGATGGACAATTAGTACCAGTTTTAGACAGTCAATTTTTGCTCGATCATTTTGGTCAGATAACATATATACCATCTGACCTTGCTTTTGAGCCACATTTTTCTCAAACTACAACTCTACCTAAAACTCCAGTGATCATGGTAGTCGATGATTCTCTGACAATTCGTAACTCCTTAGCTAATACCCTAAGCAAAGCGCAATATCGAATTCTACAAGCGAAGGATGGTTGGGAGGCTTTTCAATTATGGCAACAAAACACCTCGATTGATGCGGTAATTTGTGATATTGAGATGCCTCGAATGAATGGCTTAGAATTACTTAGTCGTTGTCGTCAGTATGACCAAAATCTGCCCTTTATTATTTTGACCTATCGTAACAATCAAAAATATCGACAATTGGCACAACAATTGGGAGCAACAGCATATCTAGCTAAACCCTATCTCGATCAAGAACTAATCGACACCTTACAAAATTGTTTCAAGCCATAATTATGGCAAAACGGTTTTTATTTCTAATATGATTAATCTTCAGGCAAGTAATCAGGATTGAGGACTTCAGAGATAGTAAAAGGAGATTTTGTGGGAAAGGTATCGAGAAGTAATCCCGTCTCATCGGCTGCCTGTTCTCTGCTATCTTGGTAACTTTCAGCAAAAACCTCTGTCATATACTGTTTCAAGCTAGGGCTAGCTCGAAAATCATCTCTTAATCTACGGCGATGCTCTCTGATACTGGCTTTCCAACTATTAGTTCTTTTCTCTGGCTGATATTTATATTTAAGTAGATGGAGTAGGACAATAATTAAATTACTTTTGATTGCTTTCTTCTCACTCCTACCCATATCTTCAATTTCTTCAATTAAATTAGCTGTATCCACATCATTAAATTTCCCTTCGGAAATTAATTGAGCAGTGTGTTGCAACCAAAGATAATAATCGCGTTCGTAGAGATTATCTGTATTAGTAGTTGATGAGAGTCTAGCAGTCATGGAAATACTCCAAGTACGTATCTTTAATGGTATAGCAATATACCGAAAAATCAAAGTTTTTTTGCTTATTTTGGTGATTTTAAGCAATTTTGTGGGGGTTACTGCTGGAAAAGCGACAGATATTACCAATCAATCACCATCGAATCAAGCTACGGTAGCTGCTGTGGTTCTTGATGGCAGACAATTATTCCAGGTTAATAGCTCTAATAACCTAGATGCGATCGCCAGAGCCGACAAAATTAACCGTTTACTTAAAACCAAACTGCACCAACATTTAACAACTCAAGGACCTTTTAATGTTGAGGTAGCAAAGCAGCAGCAATGGACAATAATTCGAGTTAATCAACGTCACCTAGTTACAGTGACAGAGAATGATACAATCCCAGGGATGATGCCCGAAGAGCAGGCAGAAGTTTGGCAAGAAACCATAGAAGTAGCATTGCAAAAAGCTCTTGAAGAACGTAGTCCTGCCTATATAGCTGGGGCGACAAAAACTATTTTAATTAATTTGGCTTTAGTTTTTGTGATTCAATGTGGACTATTTTGGTTAAGTCGCCGATATAGACGGAAAAGCCTCGAACAGGCTCGGCAAAAAATGGGTTCATGGCAAATTCTAGGGATATTTCTCTTGCAGACGAGTATTTGGCTAAGTTTAATTTACTACAGTGCCAACTTATTTCCTTTTACTAGGACTTGGTTATATCAACTAGGTATGCTGTTGAATATGACCTTCAATTCAGAAGTGCTGAATTTAGGAGAAAAAGCAATTTCTCTAAGTCACTTGTTATTTTTGATTTTTATTGGCATTGGGTTATGGTTATTTGTCAGTTGGCTGGCTCAAATACTCAAGTGGCGCATTCTTCCGCTTACGGGATTTGATGAAACTTGGCAAAGTTCGATTGTTTTTATGACGCGCTACGGACTATTACTTATTGGCTTACTGTTAATTTTTAACTCTAGTGGGATCGATCTCCGCTCTTTGACGATTTTACTCAGCGCCCTGGGGGTAGGAATTGGTTTTGGCTTACAAAATATTGTCAAAGATTTTATCAGTGGTGTAATTTTAAATCTGACTCGCCCGATTAAAGTAGGAGAATTAGTAGAAGTCGAAGACCTCAAAGGTTTGGTCTTACGTATCGGGGCGCGAACCACAGAAATTTCTCATATAGACCGCTACATTATCACCGTACCGAACTCTCGTTTAATCGAACAAGCTGTCAAAAACTGGAATCGTAGTGGACTGACTAGAGTCAAAGTTTATGTCAATGTTTCTTATGACTCAAATCGAGAATTAGTTTATAAAGCCTTATTAGCTGCTGCTCAAACTCATCACCCAGATATTCTCAAACATCCTCCTCCTAAAGCCCAATTTCGTGGATTTGGCGATCATGGTCTAAGTTTTCGAGTGGTAGTTTTTATCAAAGACCCTCTCAAAGAACCAAAAGCGAGAAATCATCTTCAGTATCATATCGACCAAAACTTACGCAAATATGAAATTGAAATTCCGTTTCATCAAAGAGATTTACACTTAAAAATTCCGCAGCTTAACGAACTAATCGCTGATTTAGCGAAACAGCACGCGCCAGTAAAAAACAGGCTTTACTATCCTCAAGAAATAAATTCTCATAATGCAGAAGAACCTAGTTTCTCTCCAGAAGAACCAACAATTTACGATGAATATGATTGGCAAGCATTAACCACAGCAATGCGGGGCGATAAAGGAGTAGAAATTAAAGACCGCCGTTATAACTTTAAAACCTATCGGAAAACCTTTCTCGGTTCTGATGCAGTTAACTGGCTCATTCAATACGAAAAAGCTACTAGAGTTGAGGCGATCGCTATTGGACAATTAATGATCGAACAAGGCTTAATTCATCATGTACTAGATGAACATAACTTTAAAGATGAACCTTTATTTTATCGCTTTTATCTGGATGAAGCCGAGGATAAGCAGTAATCACCTCATCGGCTATTAACTACCCTAATATTATTTTAGTAACGCCCTTTAGGGTTCTTCTCCCTGGGCTTCAGCAATTTTTAAAGGGGACATTAGAGGATGAAAAGGCTGATGCAAACTAATTAATTGTGCCAGAGTTTTTTTGAGTTGGGTACGAGGGACTATTTCATCCACAAAACCATGTTTTAGGAGATATTCTGAGGTTTGGAAGCCTTCTGGGAGTTTTTCCCGTAAAGTTTGCTCAATGACTCTTCTACCAGCAAACCCAATAGTAGCTTTAGGTTCAGCTAAAATAATATCACCTAACATCGCAAAGCTGGCGGTGACTCCGCCTGTGGTGGGATGAGTTAAAACGGGAATGTAAAGCAATCTATTAGCTTGATGATGATGTAGCGCCCCAGAAATTTTTGCCATCTGCATCAGACTCAGCATTCCTTCCTGCATTCTCGCACCACCAGAAGCGCAGATAATAATCACAGGAATTTTTTCACTAGTGGCGTATTCGATGAGACGACAGAGTTTTTCTCCTACCACCGAACCCATACTACCACCCATAAACCGAAAGTCCATCACGCCCAAAGCTACAGGTAAACCATCTAGTAATCCTGTTCCTGTAACTACTGCATCAGTTAAACCAGTTTTAGTTTGATATTCTTTAAGGCGATCGCGATAAGCTTTGCGATCGCGAAATTCTAAAGGATCGGTAGGTTGAATTTTGGTACTAAGAGCTTCCCAACTTTGGGGATCGATTAATTGGGCAATTCTTTCTTCACTGTCAACAGCAGCATGATAATCGCATTCGGGACAAACTAACTGATTGGCTTTAAGGTCTTTAGTATATGCTACTGCACCACAAGCGCGACATTTTGACCAAAGTCCATCAGCAATTTCTCTTTCTTGGGGTTTTTGGATGGCTGGTTCAGTTTTTCTAAGATTAGCAAACCAATCAAATAAGGTTGACATAGTAGTTTAAATTAGTATTTTTTAATTAATGTATAGTTTTTAATTAATCTTCTTCTGGAGAACTCAGAAGCAACAAAGCTGTCCATCGATCTTCGGTTCTTACCTGTAAAGCGGATTGACTACCTTGTCCAAAGTAGATGCCAATTCCGATATCGATAACACGACTGGGAATATTGTGGGATGCTAAGATTTGCTGCATGAGTTCTGCCTCCCAGCGAGCTTTGGTAGTTTTTAGTGTGATCCAATACACAATTCTATAACATTAGACCTTAAACATTTACTATTTAGCTTTACCGCTTCTAGCTATCAACTAGAATCTACTCAATTATTGGTCGCTAGTTTGACGAAGTCCAAGGTATTTCCTCCAGAATTATCTTACTACCATCAAAAGCAATCTTTTGCTTTCCGACTTGAGCCACTGCATCTAAACCGCTCCCTTCAATTAACACTTGCGGTATTGCTGCTGATTGTACCGTCAGCACTACAAAAAAATCATTAATGCCGACAGCCCGAATTACACCTCCTGTTTCCGTTGTCTTATAGGATAATTGTACTCCTTGAGGTGAAATAAATGTCCCTCTCATAGTTGCGCCAGAAGGGGCAGTAATTGTAAAACTAGAATCTTGGATGGTTACAGTACCAGTAACATTTAACACCCACGTTTTGGGTTGAAAATCTTGAGTTTCTGAAAGCTCGAAGCGATCTACTATGGCAAATAAACCAGGAGTTCCTGAAGCTTGGCTATAATCGACAGCAAAAGAACGCAGCCAATTATCTTTAACCATCGTGACAATTCCTGAACCATCAGGAGTCGTTTTGGCGTAAGTTTGTTGGCTACCTTGATTATCCGAGTTGGCTGTAACGACAATATTTTCATTTTCAGGTTCGGCTTCACTCGCTCCAGCGATCGCCCATTGTTCTCCTAAACCCCAGATCCGAAAACTGCCAGCATCGGGAAATGACCAAGAACCTTTAAGATGCTGGGTTTTGAGATAAATACTCGCGACAAAATCATTCCGATCTTGCCAGCGATTGCGCCAAGAGTAAAATCCTTTTTGGGTGTCTTCGAGGGTTTTGCCCCAAACTGCTTCGGGATTTTGGGGTGTAATATTATCTTGATAACCAATCAGAGCAAAAATTGCTTCATAGGGAAAAAACGGTCCAATGCCAAAACTGCGATCACCATCTAAACCCAAATTGCGGTGATAAAAGGCTTTGACTCCTGGTAAAAAGGCTTCGGGAACTAAAGGTAGCCCGACAGCAAATAGGGAAGGATTCGCGGTTAAACGATGCCTACCGTAGCTAGGTGCAGCAAAACCTGTCTCGGTTTCTATCGAGCGTAGAATATATTGGGGCAACATCCACTGAGTCTTAGCAGGCGCTAAGTCGATCCCTACCACATTGCGATAAGCTTGGATAAAAGGCAAAATCGTCAGTACCCAAGGTTCAGTAGTATATAAATCTCCTTCCGTGCCAAAAGCGCGATCGCCAATTGCCCAGTCCAAATAGCGACTGACACCGCGTTCGGAAATTTTCGCTAATCGCCAAGCTGCTTGAGAATCAGGCAAAAATTTACTGTTAGGATAATATGCTTCTGGTTCATCAAGAATCGCTAAAGCTGCTAAACCCGATGCTCCCCTAGCTCTGGCGTACCAGTTACTCCAAGGATTATTATTCCAGCCCCGTTTTGGCGAATCCCCTTTAGTCAACTTCACTGCTTGATTGCCTAGCCAGCGAGCGATCTGCCGTCGTTGAGCTTCATTCCAGGCTGGATAACAGAGGTCATAAGCCATAGCGACTCCTGCGACAATCGGCGCGTGTTCCAAAAATCTTTTACCTGGTTGCGCCAAAGATTGCTGGACAATTTCCCAAGCTGTAGCTGCTGATTTGGGGTCATTTCTGAGTAGGGACAAAAAGCAATGCCCTGTTGCATGATAACCGCCATTCGGCACGAACGCTTCATAATAAATTTTTTCGGCTAAAGCTGTTTCTAAGCGAGCGATAATTGCTTTACCATATGGAGTTTGGGCTTTTTTTCTTAATAAAGGTAGCTCCTGCGCCCGAAACAATAAACGGGGGTGTTCTTGGGGTTGAATTGGTTGATGATTGGCTAAAGTTGCCGATTGCAGTTGACTTTTATTCCCGATCACTTTTCCAACGCTGCGACGTTCTTGATATTCGCTAACATAGCTGCCAATTAATTTACCTTGGTGGGGAACAAGCTCTATATTGTAGTTAGCTGCTTCAGCATCAGGATTACCAGGATGAGGTTGAACCTGAAGTTGGACTTGCAGTTCCCAGGCTCGCTTTGTCGGAGTCACCACAACTTCTCCTTGATGATCCACATCTTTATTAAAACTAGGAGCATAGCCCCAAACTTCCCCATCGCATTTACCGCGATCGCAAACCAAATCTAAAGTCAGATCCTGATATATTGGCTTTTCTTCCCACAGTTTCCAAATTCCGTGATGTAAAGTTAAGCTAATATTGCCGTCTAAAGCTTGAGGATTAAGTTTTCGATAAATTGGCGCTTCAGAACCTCCGAGCAAAAACAACAAAATTCCCTTAACCAAGATGAATTTGATGGAAGAAAGACTTTTAGTTTTGCGTCTCATGATCAAATTGAATCGTAAACGTGGTTTGACCTGTTTGACTATTTACTTTAATAGTTGCGTCTAAAAGTTGCACTAGCTTTTTGACCAAAGCCAACCCAATACCAGTTCCTCCATAATTCCAAGGGTCATGAGAGGGAATGCGATAGAACTTATCAAAAATAAATTCTTGCTCTTCTAAAGGAATTTCAATGCCCGAATTACTGATCCTCAAAAAAACTGTTTGGCTGGTTTCGCCAGCAGTAATCGTAATTGTTTCTTGAGCAGGAGTATATTTACAAGCGTTATTTAGTAGTTCATTAATAATTTTTTCTAACAGCGCAACATCTGATTGTATCCAAGATAGTTTTTGAGGCAGATCGATTACTAATTGCTGCTGTTGGTGTTGAATTTGCGCTTTAAAAGGCTCTAATAATTGAGGCAACAACGCTCGTAAGTCAATCCACTCAAGAATCAGAGTTGTACTATCAGCATCGATATAACAAAGTGTCAGTAAGTCGTTAACCAATTTATTTTGCTGCTGACAAGAAGTTTGAAAAATTTGAAAGACCCGCTGAAAATTTTGTGACCTAATTACTTGTATGCCCTGAGTTTCGATCAGTTTTTCTAGGGTTTGAGAAGCCAACAAGATACTACTCATCGGGGTACGTAATTCGTGAGAAATCGTCTTGAGAAAGTCGTCTTTGAGAGTATTCAGTTTTTCTAGTTCCTGAACTTGAGCTTGGGCTTTTTGATAGAGTCGTGCTTGCCGAATTGCGATCGCACACTGACTGGCGACTTGCTCCACAAGACGGATCTCTAACTCATCAAACAGTTCCTCTTTGGGTCTGAGTAACCAAAGATTGCCTAAAATTCCTTGATCGTCAAAAATCGGACAAGCGAGTAAAGTTGTTTGCTGCTGCCACAGACTTACTTGGGGATTTCTCGCGACAAATTGTAAAGACTGTTGCTGTAATAGCTGTTGATAAAGTTCAGGAAAATCCCCTATGGATCGGCTTTTTCCCTGGTAGCCTGGCGTAGTGGTGGTATATTCATAAGCGACAGTTGCCCAGGTTTGATGAGAATCGTAAAGTTCAATTTTGCAGCATTGGATCTTCAGAACTTCGGCTAATTCCTGAGTTACTTGCTGTAATATCTGAGTTTCATCGAGACTACCGCGCACTCTTTCGGTAATACTTCTAATCAAAGCTTCAAACTGAAGTGCTTGTTGTAACTTTACCGTCCGCTTTTTAACTTTCCGTTCTAGATAAGTATTAAGACTCTGAATTTGTTGGTAAAGTTCGGCTTGTTGAATCGCAATTCCTGCTTGATTTGCCAGTAGCTTGAATAGTTCTACTTC
>DAXETX010000124.1:0-3824 GCA_051155735.1 Xenococcaceae cyanobacterium | reverse complement strand
CGTTATGCGGAAATTGCTGATTACTTACATTTAGGTGGTGATACCCTAGATGAAAAAGTCGAAAAATTAATTACTGCCATCGACAATCTTAAGGTCGAAATTAACATTCCTCTAACGATCAAAGAAGTCTTACCAGGAGAAGAAATAGAGTTCTACGAACAAATCGAAGAACTAGCCGAACAAGCTTTTGACGATCAGTGTACTGGCTCGAATCCCCGTTATCCCCTAATTAAAGACCTCAAAGAACTTTATACCCTAGCCTATCGTGGTTGCAAAATAGATGCAGCAATGTATCATCCCGAAACTAATACTTCTGAAGAGGTGGTACTGCAATAAAAATCAGCTAATTAGCTAAATTTTTGCCTCACACAATGATTCATTTCAAAACTCTCACTCCTAGTGGGAGTTTTTTACTGTTTTACAGAGATAAAAGCAGAGTTTATCTCATCCATAAAAAAGAACAATACATCGCTTATTTTGCTTAAAACTAACAACTGCTTGTCCCTGCTGTGTCTCGCTTACAAACATTAAAATCCTCGCTCAAATCAAGGTTATTTGTCCCGATTAAGTTTGATTTTTTAGTATATACTTAAGTAAATTTTAAGTAAAAAAACTTAACTTACTTTGACTCAATCCACTACCAGATTAGCGATCGCTCTATTAGAAATAATTTTAGCTTGGGTTCTAGGGATGGCGATCGCCTATCTGGGATTAGGCAGTGTTGCCTGGATTTTTGGCGGAATGGGTGCAGGGCTAATCGTGGTCAGAAGTTATCAAAGCCTTGCCCAAAAAACGCTACAACCAAATAAACTAGGCAGAAAAATTGGACAGGCAATGGTCGGTTTAGCTATTGGATTTGCGATCGCCGACAGTAATCTATTAGCAGCTTCTTCGCGGTTGCCATTGTTTATTTTTCTCACTTTATTTATGCTGCTTTGTGGCAGTGGGATCGGTTATTTTTATGCTCGTTTGAGTCGCACTAATTTACTCAATGCCATGTTAGCCACCGTTCCTGGTGGTGTAGCAACCATGTCTAGTATTGCTGCTGAATACAATCGCAATGTGTCCCTAGTCGCCATGGTGCAAACGCTGCGGATCACTAGTGTGATTTTAATTATTCCTTTAATTGCTGGCACTTCTGGCACTACAACTAAGCAAACCACTTTTTCTTTATCAGACTATGCCATAAATAGTAATCCGACTTATCTATTACTTTTCTTTTTGGTAACTGTGACAGCTTGGTTGGGAGTAAAGATAGCTAGTAAATTGCGCATTCCTGCTGCTTCTTTCTTTGGCACTCTAATAGTGGGAATCGGATTTAATTATGCGATCGCTTATCTACCTGTCATTGGCAACTTTGAGTTTGCACCACCGCAAACTATCAGTTTAATTGGACAAATCCTCTTAGGAATTACTGTCGGTGAAGCTGGGAGTAACCGCATCGATATCACCAGAAAAAATTTGTCTCATGCCCTGATTTCAGTAGCCATGACTATCGGGAGTGGGTTTATTGCTGCGACTATTGCGACTTTTATTACCTCTTGGGATTGGTTAACTTGTATGTTGGTTACAGCACCAGGAGGTTCGACAGAAATGATTTTGGTCGCTCTAGCTTTAGATCATAATCCAGAAATTGTCACCGTCGCCCATTCAGTACGCCTGATGGCGCTTAATTTATCTTTACCATTGTGGCTCTTTTTGTTTCGCCGTTGGGAAAAGCAGAGTATTAATTATTAGTTTTTTAATTAACAACATAGAAAATAGTAAATTTCGTTGCGAGAAATATTAATTAATTCTGAATATTGCAGCTAATCTGATTAATTAGTAGCAAAGATTACCAAAAAACCTGATAGCAAAGAGTTAAGTTTTGACTAATAGTAATCAACCTCATTAGCAAGCAACGCTTTTGGCGATCGCTAATTAAATTAGTTAATCGAGCGACTAGACCCTAAGTCTTAGTTGCAGTGATCGCCGCTTTCTGAATCGGCTAATTTAGTTACTATTAAAGATTCAATCTCGCTTTAGTTTATAGCTTCAAGCTTGATTGCTAATAATTAACTTTTTGAGTTTTTTCGCAACATTAATTCTTAATCAAGGAGAAATTAAGATGCCATTTGTTACTATTCAAATTGCTCAAGGACATTCTGTTGAAAAAAAGCGAGAACTAGTAAAAGCAGTAACCGATACTTTAGTTGCTAGTTTAGGCACAAAACCTGAATGGGTAACAGTCCATATTGACGAATTCGACCGTGAAAATTGGGCAGTTGGCGGTGAACTACACATTGATAAACATTCTGGCAGACATAATGAAAAAGTTATGAGTCAAATTCAATAATTAAGTATCAATCAATAGTTAATTATTAATGGATAGATATTTTCTCTAAAATGTTCATCTATTTATCAGTGTTAAAAAATAACTAATCGAGACTACTACTAACTATTAAACAAGAGGACCGATCACCATGGAATTAACAGCAACTGATGCCAAACAAATAGCGTTAGATTTCTTTCTTGAAGATTGGGAAATTCCTGAAGATGACTGCGATTTTTTTGTCCCTTTAGAGGCTCGCGAAATAGACAATCGTTGGTATGTAGTAGAAATTGGAGTAGAAGGACTACCCGATAAGTGGATAATTCAAGTTTACGATGAAACCAGAGATTGTGACCCTTGTTTTACTTTTGCTTCACCCATTAAAGCCTCAGAAAGTGAAACAGGATTAGAAGAAATGCCAGAAAGTATTGCTGAAATACTACGCTCAGAACGCCAAAGTAAAGCGCTATTTGTTAGTCAATAAAAAAATTTTTTGAACTATTTAGCTGATAGTCGGTAGTGATTTGTTGTACCAAAAATAAAACTATGATTGATGCAACCACAGCAGAAAAGTTAGCTTTTGAATTTTTAACTAGTGAGTGGCACGTACCATCAGAAGACAGAGATTGGTTTACCATAATTTCCTCTCGTACTTTAGGAGAAGATGGCTACGATGTAGAAATTGGCATTGATGGATTTCCCGATCGCTGGCTCGTAGAAGTTTACGATAATGGTAAATGTGAGCGTGACTACGAATTTTCCTCACCCATTAGAGATTCTGAAACCAATAGCGATTTAGAAGATTTACCAGACTGGATTGCGCAAGTATTAATTGCCGAAAGAAAGCATCGGTAGTCATTAGTTTTTGGCTCGATAGCAAACGACTAATGACAACGAACAAAGGATAAAGATTGTGAAGACAGCAGATTGGTTGGTAACAGCAGATGGTGTTTGCAGACTATGCAAATCAGTGCGAGAGTGGGATTTATTAGCTGAAGAATACCGACTGTATCGATTTTTAACCGAAGTCGAAGATAACCTCAGATTAACCACCGCAGAAGCCAGAGATGAGGAAAGTTGTCTATCGGGGCTGCGGATGTTAGTTAGAAAACTAATTTTGAACTGCTATACAGTCAAAACTCGCTTGCCAGAACCTAACCAGAAAACAGGTGTTTCTATAGTCATGCTGTACGATGAATTAGGCTTTCCCCTGACTATCCAAACAGAAATGAATTTAACTGGCACAACCTCTACCATCCACAACCACGGTACTTGGGGCGTTGTAATGGTATTGCAAGGTAAACAAAAAAATACTTTTTGGCAGCGCGTTCCCACCACAGAATTTCCTAATAAAATTGAGCGTGTTGGCGAAAGAATTATCGAACCAGGAGATATTATTAGCTTTACGACTGAGGCGATTCATCGCATAGAAGCCGTAGGAGAAGAACCAACCATAACTTTTAATTTATATGGTGAAACTCACGGCAGCAAGAGATTTCAATTTGACTTTGAA
>DAXETX010000123.1:0-5100 GCA_051155735.1 Xenococcaceae cyanobacterium | reverse complement strand
TCAATTATCAAATCTGAAGCAGTTTGAGTTTCATCAAAACGCCATCGGATAATTTGTCCTGAAACTAAATCGGCAGCATAAAGATTAGAATCGGGTGCGGTAGAAATTTGCACTAAACCAGTAATATCTTCTTGAAAAGTATTCACCTCTACGCCACCAGCATCGCTAAAATCTAGATAGCGGACTGTACTATCACCAAAATCGCTAAAGAACAAAACATCATTATAGATTTCAGGAAAACTATTTCCCGTGTAAAAATCACCCATAACAATGGCTACTGCCCCAGCATCGTGACTACGGGCATAGAGTGCTGAAGTTGCCGTCTCTCCGCTATCATAAAAAGCTTGAGCTTCTGGTAAATCTGCATAACCATCTCTTCTAATATTAGTTCCGTCTCCCCCTTCAAAATAGGGCCAACCAAAATTAGCCCCTCTACCTGTATTGATTTCTTCCCATTCCGTCCAGCCGACATCACCAATAAAAGGCTCGTTAGTATCGGGGTCAATAGTAAAACGGAAGGGATTGCGCAAGCCATAGCTATAAACTTTGGACTGATTGCTGTCAGGGTCGCCATCATAAAAAGGATTACTAGGCAAACCCTCTCCTGTTAAAGGGTCGATGCGGAGCATTTTGCCTGAGAGGTTATCTAAGTCTTGAACACGGACACTGCGGGGATCTACAGCGTTATAAGAAGTGCCATCGCCATTACTGACAAATAAAGAACCATCAGTACCAAAACGTACCGCACCAATGGAATGAGATTCGCTATCAGTTGCTAGATAGTCGCGGATATTTTCTCCTTCTGGGGTAATCCCCGAAGGCGGAATCGATAAATCATTAGTACTATTACCATCGGGACGGCTGATATTTTCCCAAACGCTATTTGTCCCCAGTAAAACAACTTCACTACCAGGAATTGCCGTAGTGAAATCAGTACTGGGGTCAGCTTCGACTCGAATCAGGCGAGAGGGACGATTACCACTGCCATCTTCTCCTGCTAAACCAGAATTTTCAAAGACTTCAGGCGGGTCGTAAGTAAAAGCTAGATAGACAAATGGTTGATTCGGAAAATCGGGATGAACTGCTAATCCGAGCAAGCCTCTATCTCTAGTATTATTAACTTGTTCAGAAATATCGATAAAAGGAGTTTCTGTTAGAGAGTCATTTTCAAAGAGACGAACAACACCATTTTTTTGAGCAATAAATAATGTTTCGCCATCAGGAGTCCAATCAAAAGCCGTAGGGTTATTCAAATTAGAAGCCACTGTTTCTAGAATGAAAGCACCTTCAGCATCGTTGTCGGAAATGCCAACATTAATATTACGTAAATCGAAACCATCAAACAAGGAATCTTCACTACTAACAGCATGAGAGATCGTTCCTGTATGATTGCCTTCTGTTACTGAATCATCTACTGCGGTTACAGTGACAACTTGTGGTAAATCCCAGTTATCGGGAGTAAAAGTTAAAGACCCAACATCAGTATTAATTTGTTCATCAGTAGTCAGGGCAATATTTACCTCGGCATTAGGTTGGCTGCTTAAAACAATTTCGTAACTATCGCTTGCTCCTGCTTCTGTTACTTCAGTGTTATCATCTGATTCTGCTAATACTACAGCAGCAACTGGAGTTTCATTATCAATAATAGTAATTTCCGCAGTCCTCGGCGCACCCAAAGTGCCATTACCAGCTACGTTATCGATAGTCAGACTAATTGTTTCTGCTGCTTCTGTTGCTTCATCTTCAAGAATTGGAATTACAATCTCGCGACTAGTTACCCCTGGCTCAAACTCTAAAGTTCCGCTGGTTTCAGTGTAATCGACTCCAGCAGTAGCAGTCTCACCGAAAGTTTCAAAATCTACCGAAACCGTTTGTTCGAGATTTCCTGTTCGCACTACCGAAACAGTAACCGAACTATCTCCCTCATTGACTTCAAATTGACTATCGCTTAAAGCCAAAGTACTAGGGTCAGCATTAACAGCAATAAAGTCTAGATAATCAATTCTGGCTCTTTCAAAAGTATTTTCTGTTCCCGTAATAGTAAAACTGTCTCCTTGATTAACAGTAATACCTGTGGCAATCTCTCTAGTAGTAGCAGTAGTGGCATTAGCTAAATCGCTAGATAAGTCAGAGTCAAAATTCCAAGAATCTAAAACAGCATCATTTTGACTGACTGTTACTGCCGAAACTCCATCATTTTCGTCATAATAACCGACGACTAGATCGTAAATGCCAGATTCGCCGACAAAATCAAAAGCAGCAGTGCCAGTTTCGGGGTCTTCCCCTCCTAAAAGGCTAATTAATTCTGCTCCTGAAGCAGAACCATTCCGCTCAATACGATAAGTCGATAGGGACATTAGCTCGGCTTCGACTCGAATATCCATAAGATTTTTCTCAAAAATGAACAGAGGATGTATATTTTAGGTAGAAATCTGGCGCTAACTCAATATTAATCTTCACAAAGAGATACTTTTAACGATATTAATTACTTTTTTTTAATCAATATCTTTTTTACGCCTTCGCAATTTACTTTTTGGAAGTAATGGTTCAATAATTTCTCATTTGCGCGATCGCCTCCATCATTTCGATTTTAATTTAGTTGACTTTTATGTTTATGCTTCTTTTTTACAATTTAATTCTTTAATAATTTTTCTTTTTTATTTTCTTTTTATAAACACTCTCTCAAACCTGTAACAGAAATTATTATTTGATTAATCTCTATAGATAGTTTAAGCTGGGGTAAATGCTTAGCGATCGCCTTTACTTCCTAACTTTTGTGCTAATCGGAATTTTTTCTACAATAAAAGCGAAATCAGACAAATTACTAAACTTAAGCTTTACAATATTCAAAAAATAGAAGAATTTTGAGCTAATTCAATTAATAAATTCGCTTGAGTTCGGGATAAACTCCCTTAAATCTTTATACTTATTTTATTAGGTTGAACCACTTAATTGGTTACGATTAATTGATAATTTTTGATGAGGTTTATATGATTAATTTAGTGAAAATTCTTGGGCAACACTTATTATTTTTGATGATTACAATGGCAATTTTTTGGAGTATGGCAACTCCCGTATTCGCCATTAGTCAAGATAGTGGTGCAGCTATTTTTCAAGCTAATTGTGCAGGTTGTCATCCTCAAGGCGGTAATATTATCAGACGCGGTAAAACTCTTAAAACTAAGGCACTTAAACGCAATAATCTCGATACTATAGAAGCAGTGATCTCTTTAGTGACTCAAGGCAAAAATAATATGCCAGCTTATGAGGCAAGACTTAGCGAGCCAGAAATCGAAGCTGTTTCTTACTACGTTTTAGAACAAGCAGCGCAAAACTGGCGTAATTAGCGACTAAAATAATTTTACTTAACTTCTCACTCATGACTCTAATTACTCTCCAAAATATTAAAAAAGACTTCGGAATCAAAGAAATATTACGAGATGGTAGTTTCAGTATTGAAGAAAATGACAAGATCGGATTGATTGGGGTTAATGGTTCTGGTAAATCAACTCTCTTAAAAGCGATCGCAGGTATTGAAACTTTTGATAGTGGTACAGTAACGGTAAAATCTGGGGCGCGGATTGTTTATTTACCCCAACAGCCCAACTTAGATGAGGCTAAAACAGTTTTAGATGCAGTATTCAATGACAGTAGTGAAAAGTTACGTTTGATTCGCGAATATGAAACCTTGTCCCAAAAAGTAGCAGTATCCCACCTGACTACTTCAGAAAGAGAAAACATTACCAATCAACTAACTCACACCATCGAAAAGATGGATACAATGGCTGCTTGGGAGTTGGAAACCAAAGCCAAGATTGTTTTAAGTAAATTGGGGATTCAAGACTTTGATACTAAAGTTGGGAGTCTTTCTGGAGGATATCGTAAACGCATTTCTCTAGCTACCGCCCTCTTGCAAGAACCCGATCTATTATTAATGGATGAGCCGACAAACCATTTAGATGCGGAATCAGTAGAATGGCTACAAAACTATCTTGATGGTTTTAATGGTGCTATTCTCTTAATTACTCACGATCGCTATTTTCTCGACCGTGTTACTAATCGTATTTTAGAAATCGACCGCGCTGACTTATATACTTACAACGGTAACTATTCCTATTTTCTGGAAAAGAAAGCGGAACAAGAAGCAGCAGATGCGAAAAGCCAACATAAGCATCGAGGAATTTTGCGCCGAGAATTAGAATGGTTAAAAAGAGGACCGAAAGCCAGAAGTACCAAGCAGCGTGCTAGAATTGACCGCATTCACGATATGCAAGATCTAGAGTTTAAAGAAACTCAGGGTAAAGTTGCGATCGATACCCCAGGAAGGCGCATCGGGAAAAAAGTTATTGAATTAAAGCACATTACCAAAGCCTACGGTAATCGTACCCTAATTCGAGATTTTAGTTACGAATTTACGCCAAGCGATCGCATTGGAATTATTGGTAGCAATGGGGCGGGAAAATCCACCCTGATGAATATGATTATTGGGAAAATCGCACCAGATTCGGGTACTGTAGAAATTGGTAGCACGATCCATATTGGTTATTTCGATCAACATTCAGAAGATTTGCTCGCTGCGATCGATACTAACAAAAGAGTAATTGACTACATCAAAGATATTGCAGCTTTTGTCACGACGGCTGATGGGAGTCAAATTAGTGCCTCTCAAATGTTAGAAAGGTTTTTATTTACTCCCAATCAACAGTATGCACCGATTCACAAACTATCAGGAGGCGAAAAACGCCGTCTTTTTTTACTCCAAGTATTAATGTCTGCACCTAATGTCTTGATCTTAGACGAACCAACTAACGATCTTGATGTACAAACTCTTTCGATCTTAGAAGACTACCTAGAAAATTTTAACGGTTGTGTGATTACTGTCTCTCACGACCGCTACTTTTTAGATCGTACCGTAGAATTTATTATCGCGATCGAGTCTGAAGGTAATCTTCGTCTATATCCTGGTAACTATTCAGTTTATTTAGATTATCAAAAAGCAGCCGAAAAAGATCCCAAAACTCAGGAAAAAGCAACTTCTAACCAAAAATCAACAACTACCGCAAAAACCGAGACAGCCACTACTACTAATAACAAGTCTCG
>DAXETX010000122.1:0-13973 GCA_051155735.1 Xenococcaceae cyanobacterium | reverse complement strand
ATCAGCCTTATATGTGAGTTCTGTATGGCAAATTGCCGTACTAAAAGGGGTTAGCGGTACTTTGTTTAGCCTATACGCTATCGAAAAATATTTTGAATTACCTTGGACAAAAAAAACTTGGGCATGGGGGATGTTCGGTTTATCAATACTGTTATATGTCTGCGTCTGGTTAATTCGTAGTTATCCCGAACTATTTTTAATTGGTTAATTTTGTCTAGAGTCTTTGTACTGCAACTAGAGCGGAGCGATCGCCTCTAATCCGCAATTTTATTTGGCAATAACAGATAAAAAGCGATCTCTAGTTTTTCCCGATTCAGATTTAATTTAGCATTAGTTCCGATCTGCTGCTAATTTGAGAATTGGAATCATGTCCAAATTCAAACGCAATCTCGCAATAATCATTGGGATTAATAACTATCAACATGGCATTGCTTCTCTTGCTACTGCGGTTAATGATGGGATAAAAATCGCCCAGATTTTGCAACAAGAACACGATTATCGGGTATGGCGTTTACTAGATCGACAAGCGACTTTAAACAACTGTCTGCAACTATTAGAGGAATTTTTGCCGAAACAGATCCAAGAAAGCGATCGCCTGATCTTTTATTTTGCGGGACATGGTATTGCTTTAAACAGTCATGATGGGTTGGAAGGTTTTTTGATTCCCCAAGATGCGCGCTTAGGGGACACTAGCACTTATCTACCGATGGTACGGTTGCAACAGGCTTTAGATAAGTTACCCTGTCGCCATTTTTTGTGTATTCTCGACTGCTGCTTTGCGGGGGCGTTTCGCTGGTCGAGTACTAGAGATTTATTGATTGCGCCAGAGGTGATCCATCGGGAACGATATGACCGTTTTTTAGAAGCTGCTGCTTGGCAGGTAATTACTTCGGCATCCCATAATCAAAAGGCTGCGGATATTCTAAGGTTACAAGACGATCGCGGAAAAACAGCAACCCATCATTCTCCCTTTGCAGCAGCATTGATTGAGGCTTTACAAGGTGATGCAGATTCTAGCCCTCCTGCTAAAGCTGGTAAGCCTCCAGGAGATGGGGTAATTACCGCTACCGAATTATATTTATACTTGCGCGATCGCGTAGAAGTAGCCACAGAAGGTAATCAAACTCTGCAAACTCCTGGTTTATATCCTCTTAGTAAACATGACCGTGGAGAATACATCTTTCTAACGCCAGGACATGAATTGAATTTACCTCCTGCCCCACCTTTAGATGAGGCACAAAATCCTTATCGTGGGTTAGAGTCTTTTAACGAATCTAATAGTAAGCTGTTTTTTGGCAGACAGGTACTAAGTAAAAGGCTTTATCAGTTTTGCCAACAGCATCCTTTGACTGTAGTTTTGGGGGCTTCGGGTACGGGTAAATCTAGTTTAGTTAAGGCGGGATTGATTCCTTATCTGAGAAATTTAGCTGATTCACAGTGGACAATTTTGCCCCCGATGCGTCCTGGGGAAGCTCCTTTTTTAGCACTAGATAATGCCTTGCAACAAATTGGCATGAGGAATGATCTAGCGCAATCTGCTCTGAAACAACCAATCTGGCAACAGTTAACCCAATGGCTGCAAGAAAACCCCAATCAAAAACTACTAGTAGTTATCGACCAAGTAGAGGAACTATTTACCCTATGTCGCGATCGCCAAGAGAGATCGCAGTTTTTAACTTTTCTGAGTAAAGCGATCGCTACTTATCCCCAACAGTTGCGGTTAGTGTTGACGCTGCGGTCAGATTTTGAACCCCAGTTACGCCATAGCGATCTCGAACCTTATTGGGTGAATTCGCGTTTTGTGATTCCTGCGATGACTAGGGAAGAATTACGCGAAGCGATCGAAAAACCTGCTGCGGAACGGGTGCTGTATTTCGAGCCTCCTAGTTTAGTGGATCGCTTAATTGATGAGGTGATTCAGATGCCTGGTGCAATGCCTTTACTTTCTTTTACTTTAAGCGAATTGTATCGCCAGTATTTACGAGAAGTTAGAGCCGGTAGAAGGGATAAAAGAGCTATCACCGAAGCAGATTATATCGCCTTGGGAGGAGTAGGGCGATCGCTTACCCAAAGAGCGGATACGGAATATCAAAATTTAGTGCAACAAGACCCAACTGATCAACAAGTTATCTGCCAGGTAATGCTGCGGATGTTAGCAATAGACAGTGGGAATATTGCCCGCAGACGGGTCTTTTTGAGGGAATTAACTTATCCTCAGCCGAAACAACTCCAGGTTAAACGCATAATTGACTGTTTTTTAGAGGCTCGCCTCTTGGTTAGTGGCATTGATCCTAGAGGAGAAAACTATATCGAACCCGCCCATGATGCTTTAGTTAGAGGTTGGCAACGGCTTTTAGATTGGCAACAACAAGAACAAGAAAATTTAGGATTACAACGACGCTTAACTAAGGCTGCGGTCGAATGGCAAAAACAACAGAAAGCTGCTTTTTTATGGCATGGCGATCCGCGTCTGAATCTTTTAAAACAAGTCCTTCGCTCTAATAATAATTGGTTAAATCAGCTAGAAATCGAGTTTGTCTGTCGCAGCTTGAGACAAAAACGCCGTAATGTGATCGGACGCTGGAGTTTTGTGACTGGGGCATTTATGACTGTGTTAGTGTTCTATCAGTTATCTTTGTTGTTAAAACAAGCTGCTTTAGTGAGAACCTTACTTACGACTAAACCCGTAGCAGCTTTAGCAGTAGCCGTTGCTACCATGGGGCAAAATCGCCTGTTACCCTTACCAGTAAATCAACAAGTGCAATCTAGTTTATTAGATGCAGTCCAAGAAATTAGGGAACTTCAACAGTTAAAAGGTCATCAAGATACCGTTAACGTCGTCGCTTTTAGTCCCGATGGTAGTCAGATTCTCACCGGTAGTAGCGATCGCACTCTGAGATTGTGGCATAACCAAGGACAAGCTATCGGACAACCCTTTCAGGGTCATACTGATGTGGTTACTACTGCTGCTTTTAGTCTCGATGGACAAACTATCGCTAGTGGGAGTCGCGATCGCACTATCAGACTCTGGGACAAGTCAGGAAATCCTGTAGGTAAACCCTTTATTGGTCATCAAGACGCAGTTACGGCGGTCGCTTTTAGTCCTCAGCGTCAATTGCTTGCTAGCAGTAGCGAAGACGGGACAATTCGCCTCTGGGACAAGTCAGGAAACCCTGTAGGTAAACCTTTTATCGGTCATCAAGACGCAGTTACGGCGATCGCTTTTAGTCCGCTTCCCCCATCACCCGATAATCAAGAAGGTATCCTGGTTAGTGCCAGTAAAGACCGCACGATTCGTCTCTGGGATCTTAATGGTAATCAAATTGGTCAACCTTGGCGCAGCGAGGAAGAAGCAGATTTAATTAATACAGTAGCTTTTAGCCCCGATGGTCAGTTAGTTGCTAGTGGTGGTGATGATGAAAAGATTTATCTTTGGGATTTACAAGGTAATTTAGTTACTGAACCCTTTCAAGGTCATGTCGGAATTATTTGGTCAGTAGCATTCAGTCAAGATGGCGAAAAGATTATTAGTGCTAGTAGCGATCGCACGATCCGTTTTTGGGATTTACAAGGTAACGAAATACAATCACCCTTAAGAGGTCATTTGGGTTTAGTCAACTCAATAAGTCTTAGTCCCGATGGCAGTCAAGTTGTTAGCAGTAGTAGCGATCATACAGTAAGACTGTGGCGTGTTGCGGAAAATCTCATCAGTCAGATATTTCGCGGACACAAAGGTCATGTTAAATCTGTTGCGATCGCTAATAAGGGCGCATTCCTGGTGAGTGGGGGACAAGATGGAACAGTACGTCTCTGGAATTTAACAGGCGATCCTCTGACTCAACCTTTTTTCGGTCATCAAGGCATCGTTAATACGGTAGCAATCAGTAAAGATAACCAATTAATTGTTAGTGGTAGTAAAGATAAAACCTTGGGTCTGTGGGACACTCAGGGAAACCCTCTTAGTCAGCCTCTAGTCGGTCATCAAGCGGAAGTTACTACTGTTGCGATCTATGACGATCTTATTGTTAGTGGTAGCGAAGATCGGACTATTCGCCTCTGGGACAAGTCAGGAAATCCTCTCGGTAAACCCTTAACCAAACATCAGGACGGTGTAACCAGTATTGCGATTAGTCCTGATGGTAAAACTCTAGTAAGTGGCAGTCGCGATCGCACTGTGCGCCTCTGGAACATCGCCCAACAGCAACTGATTAAAACCTGGTCAATTTACGAAAGCGAAGTCATGGCAGTAAACTTTAGTCCCGATGGTAGCAAGATAATTACTGGGAGTCGTGACGGAAAAATGTATCTGATCGATCTTAAAGACAACTCTATCAGTCAGCCTTTTATCGGTCATGAGGGTATAGTTAACTCCGTCGTCTTTAGTCCCGATGGTCAAACTATCGCTAGTGGCAGTCGCGATCGCACTATTCGCCTCTGGGATACTAAAGGAAATCCAATTACCCAACCCTTTCGGGGTCATCAAGGCTATGTGGATGCGGTAGTTTTTAGTCCCGATGGCAATAAAATCATCAGTGGTAGTTGGGATAGTACGATTCGTACTTGGCTTACTCAACCAAAAGCCTGGTTCAAACTAGGATGCGATCGGCTCAAAGATCATTCTCTGACTAACCGACAGCAAACTAATTTTTGGTGCAAAAACGATTAATTATCAATTCCGAACCAAGCAAGTAAGGCGATCGATATTCCTAAAATCCATAAAAATTGAGTAGTTTGGTGACTTATGCGCCAAATTTCTGAGTAAGATAATTCGTGTTGTTGAATCAGCAAAAAGGAATGAGGCTTAAACAGAAAAGGGAATAAACGATTTAGTAGCAAGCGAAGTAAAAAGTTAATCCCCCACAATCGCTTTTGTAAAGGGTTTTGATTATATTGCCAAGGATAACTAATTTGGACTAAACGGATTAAAGCTTTAATATCTGCTTGGCGTAAGTCTTGATAGCGAGGTAGTGCCAGAGAGAGATTATCTTGAGTTTCAGTTAGAGTTTCGTGAAGCAAAAACACATCTTCTAAGGCGGAATTAACTCCTTGTCCGATATCGGGAGGAAAACAGTGTACTGCATCGCCTAATAGGATTACTGCTGTTCCTCGGTTATTTTGAGGTTGTCCCCAAATTTGATACAGTCTGGCACAATATTGAGGCTGGGGAAATGTCCCACCATCACTAGAGACAAACCTGGCTATTTCTGCTTGAGAAATAATCTGTGCTAAAGGGAGTTGCGGAAAAGCTTGTTGGAAATAATTATCTAATGCTTCTGGGGTGTTTAGCTGCCAAATTTGATGATCTGGGTAGGTGATAATATTCGCAGTTCTGGGAATATCGGGATTTTTCAAAGGTAGCAAACCTAGAGAAATCGCTTTTTTACGACCTTTAAAAGCCGATCTAATCCCATAAGCCATAGTTGACTGCGCTACATCTCCTTCTTGTTTTGATAGAGGAAATTGGGGTGGTAAAGTCAGAACTTTATATTTTAAACCCGCACTGGGAGAGGCAAATTGTTGCATGACAAAATCAGTGGAATTCCCTTCTATTTGATGGAGAGTTTGACGCACAATCGAGTTTAAGCCATCGCAACCTAACACCAGACGGGGAGTCAAGATTAGTTGTTTTTGTTCTCTAGATTGAGCAATAATTTCTAAGCAATTAGCTTTTTGTTGAATTTTTAGACATTGAGTGTCAAATAAGACTTGGATTGTATCTTGCCAGTTTTGCTCGATTTCTTGATAAAATAACTGCACAAAAGAGGCTCTGGGCAACCAATAAGCAGTTTTTCTCCTAGGATCGGCAATGGGCAATTTAGAGGTCTTGCGTGTGCCGTCTTTTCTAATTAAGGTAAAGTAAAATTCGGTACTAGGAACACTTAAATCTGCTAGTTTTGCCGTTAATCCGAATAAATCGGTTAATTTTTGACCTCTACCGTCAATTTGATAGCTAAAAGATTTATCTGGTTCGTAATAATCCGCTGAGGGTCTTTTTTCTAAAACAGTAATCTTCGTCCAACCTCTTTTGGCTAACATTAAAGCAGACCCTAATCCTGCTGGTCCTCCGCCAATGATGACCACGTTATTTAAGTCAGAATTATTCATAATAAACCGTTATAAATTTCTTGGGGCCTCTGCGTCTTGGCGTGAATCTCCTAACCAATCATGCAATAACACATAAAAACAAGGAATAATCACTAAAGTCAAACCCGTTGCTAAAGCCAACCCCGAAAACACTACTACTCCTAAAGGTTGTAAAAACTCTGAACCTTCGCCAATGCCCAAAGCTAAAGGAAACATCCCTAAGACTGTAGTGATTGTGGTCATTAAAATCGGTCTTAGCCTTGCAGTTGCAGCTTGAATAATCGCGGTGGTGCGAGTATATTTTTGAGTGTGATAAAGTTGATTAGCAAACTCAACCATCACGATCGCATTATTAACTACGATACCGACTAATAGCACTGCACCAATTAAAACAGTAGCACCGATCGCGGTTTGAGTCAGATATAAGCCTAAGATTCCTCCTGCTAAAGCTAGAGGAATAGTTAAGATAATGACCAACGGATCGATTAAAGAGTTGTATTGTACTGCCATCACGACAAAGACCAGAAATACGGCTAATCCACCCAAGACTTTTAAGGCATTTTGAATCTGTTGACTAGAAGCAGCAGCATAACTCGGAAGCAGACTGACACCATTGGGTAATTCTAATTCTTGAATGATTCTTTGGGTTTCAGCGATCGCCTCACTAAAATTTGCTTCTTCTGTAAGACTCCCCTCCATAATATATACTGAGCGTTGATTGATTCTAGTAATTTCTCCTGGGGCTTGGTCAATGCCGAGAGTTGCTACATCTTGGAGTTTTACAGGGCGATTATTACTGGCAAAGAGGGGTAGCTGTTGTAATTGTGCTAAAGTCTGACCAGAATCAGTAGCAAGCTGAACTCGGATATCAATCAAGCGATTATCTCGTTGCAATTGAGTGGGTACTGAACCAGCGATCGCAGTTTGGACTGTATTACCTACTTCTTGTAAGGTTAAGCCTGAGTCGGCTAATCTGGCTCTATCGGGTTTAATTTGAATCTCTGGTTGTCTAGGGTCAGTCTCAGCGCGAAACCGGGCTAAAGTTGCTTGACTATCCAAAATTTTGAGAATTTCTTGTCCTGTTTGCTCTAAAAGTTCGGTATCTTGTCCTTGTAAAATCAAATCGAGATCACCGCCGACAGGAGAGTTATTGAGGTTTAAACCCCTAACACTTTCAGGGAACAACCGCAGACGAATATTTACTAGGTTGAGAGTTTGCAACTCGGTGTTGACTCTTTCAATAAAGGCTTCGATCTTGCTACCAGGTTTAAGAGTGATGGTGCTAGAACTTCTCAAGAGATTTTCGATAGTTGCATTACCAAATAAAAAACCGCCCGCGCTGGAGAAGACGTATTCTGTTTCTGGTTGACGCAATAATATCTCATCTACTGCTTGCATAACTTTTTGATTCGTCTCTAGATTAGTTCCTGGCGGAAAACTGGCAAACATTACTGCTTGACCTGTATCGATTCTTGGTAAGATTTCTTGGGGAATATTTTCCGCTAAACTGATGCTGCTACCACCGAGAATTAAAAAAGCTAGAACAATAGTTAATAAGCGATAGCGTAAGATTCCTTTTAAAAGATAACCATAGCGGTTAGTTATGGCGACAAACCCTCGGTTAAACCAAACTAAGAGCGGAAAACGCCCAACTTTACTCGAATAACTAATAGTTAATAAGCGGGAAGCCAACATCGGTACAACAGTAACCGCTAAGAGTAAAGATGCTGCGATCGCAAAACTAATGGTTAAAATCAGTTCCCGAAATAGCAGCGAAAATAAACCACCTATTAACAAAAAGGGTAAAACTGCGACTAAATTAGTAGCGGTAGCAGCAACTAAAGCGGATTCTACTTCTTGGCTGGCGATCGCTGCGGTTTCAATTAGATTTGTTACTGAATCTCCCCGTTGCTGGATTCTTAAAGCAATATTTTCTAGCATCACAATGGAATTATCCACCACAATTCCGACACCTAAAGCCAAACCCCCCAGACTGAAGATATTGATCGATAAACCAAACAACTTCATCAAAATAATCGCGGTAAGGGTTGCTAAAGGAATTGCCAAAATGATAATCAGAGTCTGACGTAAAGAACCCAAAAAAACAAAAACAGCTACTGCTGCTAAGATCGTTCCTGTCATACCTGCGATCGCCACATTCGAGATCGAATTACGAATAAAACTCGACTCATCTCTAGTAGTAACTAGTTGCATCGTTTCAGGAATAACTCCTGACTGACGCAACCAAGCGAGTTTGGCTTTAACCGCTTCAATCACCGTAATGGTATTAGCATCAGGTTGCTTTTGAATGGTGATTTTGACCGCAGGTTTGCCATTAAGAGAAACAAAAAGCCTTTGTTCGGCTTTACCATCGGTAATTTTGGCAATATCTTCTAAATAAATTTGATTGCGCCCTAAATCTCCTTCTCCCAAATCTAAACTTAAATTACGAATCGCCTCAATCGAATCAAACTTACCAATAGTCCGAACTAGGGGTTCTCCCGCTTCTCCACTAAGTCTTCCCCCTGCTATATCCTGATTTTTGACAGTTAGAGCCTCCAAAACCTCATTGACACCGATTCCCAAAGCTTGTAACCGCTGCAAATCCACCTCAACCCGAACTTCTTCAGCAACTCCTCCCGATACATCAATTGCAGCGACTCCAGGAATCACACTTAATTCCCGACTCAACTCCTCATCAGCAAAAATCTTCAATCCCAAATCATCCAGAGTATCAGACTCTAAAGCAAACTCGTATATTGGTAACTGGGAAGGATCGAACTTAAACAACCGCGCTTCCGTCACCAAATTTGGCAGACGGTTACGATTCCGATTAAAAGTAGCTGTTGCATCATTTAAAGCTTGATCGATATTTCCTCCTGGGGCAAAATAAAGATCGATTCTCACTCGCCCCTCCCTAGTAGTAGAAACCACCTGTACCACTCCTTCAGTTGCGGTTAAAGCTTCCTCCAATGGTTTAGTAACTTCTTCTAGTGCCACTTCAGGCGCAATCCCTGGCACATTAACATTCAAGCCAATACGAGGATAAGTAATAGCAGGTAACAAATCTACTTGCAGCCGAAACATAAAAAAAATGCCGACTACAATTACAGCTAGAGTCAGCATCAGTGTGCCAATATGACGGCGTATCGCGATCGCACTTATCTTCATTGGTTACTTCCTAGATGCTTCTTAGTGCCACAATCGGATCGAGTTGGGCAGCCCTTTTAGCGGGAAAAACCCCGAAAAATAGCCCGATACCTCCCGATACAGTAACCGCAACGATAATAGCAATAGGCGAGATAGTAGCAGCCAAAGGAGAAACTAAACCCACTCCTAAAATTGTGCCAATACCAATACCTGTCCCAATGATTCCGCCTACTGCTGAGAGAATTGTCGCTTCAATCAAAAACTGCACTAAAATATCGGTTTCTTTCGCTCCTACTGCTTTGCGTAAGCCAATTTCTTGCGTCCGTTCTGTTACTGAAACTAGCATAATATTCATCACCCCGATACCACCGACTAACAGCGAAATACCAGCGATCGCAGCTAGCAGCACCGTTAAACCACTAGTAACCGTACCAACAACATCGAGAATATCTTTTTGAGTTTGAACCGCAAAATCATCCTCTCCGACAATCTGATGACGTAGTCGCAAGAGATTTTCGATCTGAAATCTGGCTGCTCTAATCTCAGACTCGTTACGAGCAGTTACAGAAATAAAACTTACCATAGTGCCATAAGGAGAAGTATCTCCGACAATTTGATTTGCCATGGTAGTAAGAGGAATATAGACAGTATTATCTTGATTTGTCCCCAAGAAATTGCCTTTTTCTTCCATAACTCCCACTACTTCAAAGCTAATATTTTTAATCCGAACCTGTTTCCCTAAAGGGTTTTGTTGCCTAAACAACTTATTCGCAATTTCTGCCCCCAAAATAATGACGCGATTATTCCGCTTGAGATCGACATCATTAATAAACCTTCCCTGAGCGACATTAAAACTTCTAACCGTCAAAAACTCTGGCGTTGCGCCAATTACTAGCTCATTCCGATTGCGATCGCGGTAAGTAATTAATTGGTTCGAGCTAACTTGAGGCGCGACTTCTCGCACCGTCGGCACTTGACTGGCGATCGCCTCAGCATCCTCTAAAACTAAAGTTTTCGGTAAATCAAAACTCGTTCTGCGGGATTCTTCCGAACCAGGAACAACAAAGAGGACATTAGGTCCTAAAGATTCAAACTGATCTTCTGCTAACTGTCGCGCTCCTTGTCCAATTCCCACCATCGCAATCACCGAAGCATTACCAATGACAATGCCCAGCATCGTTAGGGTGCTACGAGTTTTATTTGCAGCCAAAGTCGCGACTGCCATTTTGAAACTTTCAATAATATTCATAAATTACCAATTACTAACCAGGAGGCCATTGCATTTGGCGATTGCCTAAAATATGTAAATGTAAATGATCTACAGTCTGACCACCATCTGTCCCATTATTAATCACGACTCGATAGCCATTAGATAATCTTGCGGTTTCTGCTACCTCTTTCGCGATCCAGAGTAAATGACCCATTAAGGCTTTATCTTCTGCTGTCGCCTCTGACATCCGAGGGATTGGCTTTTTCGGAATTACTAAAATATGAGTTGGAGCTTGAGGGTTAATATCTTTAAAAGCTAGAACCAAATCATCTTCATATACTATATTTGCAGGTATTTCACGATTGATGATTTTACCGAAAATAGTATCACTCATTATTTCAACTTGTTAGAGACAATAATTCTATGATGAACTATTTTGGCTCAACTCGGTGGAGTTCTGATTTCATCACCCTTACTCCCCTTCCCAGTCAGGGCAAGTACTATCTTCACAACCGTAGGGATGCATCGCACATACTAGCAGATTACCATTATAGGTTTTTCCATGATAGTGGCGACAGCCGATACAAGCAGGATGGTTTTCAGAGCTAGGTTTAGAGATGGTAACATCCATAAACTCTAACTCGACAAAATGATCGATATCTTCCCAAAAATCGCTATCATACTCAACATCTGATTCTCCGACGATATCGATCAGATCATCAATCAAACGATCTACTTCTGTCACCACAACTGCTTCTACCTCTTGCGTAAAATCATCAAATGTTTTACCCATTTCCTCCGCCCACAATTCCATTGCCGAGGAGATATCGAGAAAAAAAGTTTCTACTGTGTCTGCTGCTTTTTCTAACTCTTTCCACCAATCTTCCATATTAGTAACTTGCTACTTGCTCTCAAAAAACTTTTCCTTAGCCACAATCATTCATTGGTTCATTTTGCCATGTCCGAATCTCAAGTAAAACTAGTTCAATTAGAAAACTTGAGCTTATTCATTTTTGAGTCGGCGCAATTGTTCTTGTAAAGATTGGACTTGCTGCTTTAAATCATCAACATTGTCGGAAGTAGCAGCTTCTGATGGCTCATCATCAGAAATAATTTCAATCCGACGCGGGGTTTTAACTTCCGAATTATTGGGTTCTTGACTAGACTCTTCAATGTCGCGCTGCGCTTGTTTGACAATATCATCGACAAACTTACGTGCTTCTTCAGTGGTCATCTCGCCTCGGATCATCATTTCATCCGCTAACTTTTGGGCTTGACCCCGTAATTCTTTAAGAGTGTCTCCAGCTTTTTCTTGAGCATAAGCAGCAAAGCCAACTCCTAAATAAAATGCTTTTTTTACTACATCTTCAAATCCAGCCATCTTAAATTTCCTTTTGGTTCACTAGCTAAATCTCTTCTTTTATCTTACTGTCAAAAGAAGGATGAAGACAGAAGGAAGAAGTTTTCTGGTAATTAAACATTATGCGTAGAATAGATGTTCTTGGTATTGGGTTAGGCATTTTTGTTGGTGGCGGAATTATCTATTTAGTTTTTCAGACTGTGGGGTTTGATAGTATCACCGCAGGAATTTGGACACAGACTTTATTAGTTGCTGGCTTAATTGGTTGGTCATTTACTTACCTGCTACGAGTTTTTACCAAAAATATGACTTATAATCAACAGTTAAAAGATTATGAAGATGCGGTGTTACAAAAGCGTTTAGACGAGATGTCTCCTGAAGAATTAGCTAAATTGCAAGCAGAAATCGAACAAGAGCAAAAATCTTGATCTGCTCCCAAAAAATCTATTGTTATAAAGCAGATGAAAAATTTTGGTCGCTAAAGGATTTCTTGAGATCGATTGTCCCACTTACAGTTATTATCTGCGATCGCCCTGTAACCCAGATCGTCCAATATTTGACCTAAAATTAGTAAGCTAAATATTTAATCTCTAGGTGATAAAGATAATTTTATGAATGCGATCGCAGAAGCTTTAACAGGCATCGAAATTATTACTGATCCTGGGCAAATTACCAAACTTTCTTTAGATTACTATCACTTTAGTCCGATTTTGCAGCAACAGTTACAAGCGAAGCGGGGCGATCTGGTAGTTCGTCCTACTACCGAAGCGGAAGTGATTAAAGTGGCGCAAGTCTGCGTTCAACAGCGGATTCCCCTCACAGTAAGAGGCGCAGGTACAGGGAATTATGGTCAATGTGTCCCCTTGCAAGGAGGCGTAATTCTCGATTTAACGGCAATGAATCAGATTAAATCTTTGCAACCAGGAATTGCTTGTGTTGAACCTGGGGTAAAAATGGCAGCTTTTGACAAGCAAGCCCGAAAAATTGCCCAGGAATTGCGAATAGCTCCTTCTACCTATCGCACAGCTACTATTGGCGGGTTTTTTGGTGGTGGAAGTGTGGGGATGGGTTCGATTACTTATGGACAAATTAAAGATCGGGGAAATCTGCGACGAGTGCGCTTGGTAACGATGGAAGAGACACCCCAAGTTAGAGAACTGTCGGGGGATGAGGTACAAAAAGTGATTCATGGTTACGGTACGACGGGAATTATTACCGAACTGGAAATACCTCTAGCACCAGCTTATCCCTGGCAAGAAGTGATTGTGGTGTTTGATGAGTTTATGACAGCAGCCAAATTCGGACAGGCACTAAGCGATAGCGATGGGATGGTAAAAAAGTTGGTGAGTGTTTTTGCTTCTGCGATTCCTAGCTATTTTATTCCGCTACAAGCTTATTTACCGCCACAGAAAAGTTGTGCTTTTTTAATGGTGTCAGAATATTGTCTTGCACCTTTACAAGATTTAGTTAAAGAATATGGCGGGAAGATTACTTACAGTAAAACCGCAACAGAAGCTAGTAAGAGAACCAGTCTGTTAGAGTTTACCTGGAATCATACAACGCTTCATGCTCGTAATATCGATCCGAATCTAACTTATCTCCAAACTTTTTATTTTACTCTCGACAGAGTCGCACAAATGTATCACCATTTTGGTGATGAGGTAGCAATTCATTTAGAGTTTTTGAAAGCTGGTGGCAAAGCCGTACCCGCAGGTTTACAATTAGTGCGGTTTACAACTCCAGAAAGATTACAAGAAATTATCACTTATCACGAAACTAATGGCGCATTTATTGCTAATCCTCATGTTTATACTATTGAAGATGGAGGCAACAAACAAATAGACTGGGAAAAAGTCGCTTTTAAACAACAAATCGATCCTTATGGCTTATTAAATCCTGGTAAGATGCGAGGGTTTAAAGCATTAGTAAATAGTAAGTAATAATTAACAGAATCCAGAACTATAATTAAGTGTCTAATCTTAAACAGACTAGTCCTCAGTTGCTGAAAATTCTCCGCAATATTAGTTGGTTGACGGGAGAAAAAGTTATCGGAATGGGGATTAATTTTTTTGTCGTTATTTATGTAGTTAGGTATTTGGGTGCAGCAGATTTTGGTAAGTTGAGTTATTGCCTTAGTTTTGTCGGTTTATTTGAGGCGATCGCCCGCTT
>DAXETX010000121.1:0-2225 GCA_051155735.1 Xenococcaceae cyanobacterium | reverse complement strand
GCAATTAAAGGTGTAGCGGAAGCTTATTTTAGTCAAGGAAAGCACATTATTACCGTCGCAACCGAACATAGAGCGGTTCTCGATCCTTGTGAATATTTGCAAACTTTAGGATTTGAAATAACTTATTTATCTGTGGATTCAGATGGCTTAATTGATTTAGTAGCACTAGAAAAAGCAATTCGTTCTGACACAATTTTAGTTTCAGTAATGGCAGCTAACAATGAAATTGGTGTCTTGCAACCACTCTCAGAAATTGGCGCAATTTGTCATCAGCATCAAGTTTTATTCCATACTGATGCAGCCCAGGCGATTGGCAAAATCCCCTTAGATGTGCAACAAATGAACCTAGATTTAATGTCTTTAACCGCCCATAAACTTTATGGACCAAAAGGCATTGGTGCATTATATGTGCGTCGGCGGAATCCTAGAGTTAAGCTAGCTGCGCAACTTCATGGCGGAGGACAAGAAAAAAATCGCCGTTCTGGAACTCTTTATCCACCACAAATTGTCGGTTTTGCTAAAGCTGTAGAAATTGGCATCAACAATATGGCTCCAGAAAATCAATACTTACTGCAATTAAGAGAAAAACTGTGGTCGATACTCCAACAACTCGCAGGAATTAGCCTCAATGGACATCCGACCCAACGATTAGCTGGTAATCTTAATATTAGTGTCGCGGAAATAGATGGCTCAGCTTTACTCTTAGGGTTAAAATCGATAGTAGCGGTTTCTTCTGGTTCGGCTTGCTCTTCTACCAAGATTGCTCCTTCTCATGTTTTAACTGCATTAGGGCGATCTGAAAAACTAGCTTATGCTTCAGTTCGTTTTGGTATTGGCAGATTTAATACTGCTGCTGAGATCGAGACTGTGGGAAAAGCACTAATTTCGACTATTACCTCTTTGCGTCAAGGAAAAAGCGCGCTTCTAATTTAATAACTTGAATCCAAACTTTAATTAATGCAACAACTAAACAGATAATTTTCTTGTCAAAGATCGATCTAGAAGGTTATATTCAGGTTAAAATTCCCTAAGCAGATTTAGATAAATTTCGTTAATATAGAGTGATCGCAGCTTAATTTAAGTGATTACTTTCAGGCTCAGCTATTTTTAAAAATAGCTACTAGCTAGATTCATAGGGAATCAAGGTAGATTAAGTATCCTTGATTGTTGATTTACTCCTCCTTAACAAAAGGAGCTTGCAGATTGTCGATTACGTTAATTCTTCGATCTACAATCCAAAATCTCAAATCTCAACCTAGGATAGGTTAGCGGTACTCTGCTAGGAAACGGCAGATCTTGCGTTGACCAAGGGCAGCCTCTAAAATTTGTTTTTAGAGCTTGTAAGCCTCATCGCATCCGCAGTCGCAGTTTCAGTAGTTTGTCTGATTTCAAAAAGCTTTAAATGACTGTATAACTATTTTTTAATCAAGGGAAATTACTTACCAACCAAGAAGCATCAATAATTGCCTGAGAAGAACGAATCCGCCTAAAAGCTCCGAACCGACTAGAAACCTTTATTGAGATGGTCGATATATGACATCATCAACTTTCTTTACTGAATTATTTGTGGAAAACGTAAATAACTTGAAGACACGAGAAAACAAGGTCTTCGTTGATAGATTAAGATTTTGAGGAAAATTAATGCCAAAACAAATTATTATTGCCGAACAGCATCAGATAGCTGCGGTTTTTTGGGAAGAACAAATCCAAGAATTAGTAGTTGCCACAGGAGCGCAACAAGTAAGTGATATTTATCTGGGTCTAGTAGAAAATGTCATCCCTGGAATTGATGCAGCTTTTGTCAATATTGGAGATGCCGAACGTAATGGATTTATCCATGTTACTGATTTAGGTCCTTTACGTCTGAAAAAAACCGCAGCAGCAATTACTGAACTATTAGTTCCCGACCAAAAAGTTTTAGTTCAGGTGATGAAAGAACCAACAGGGAACAAAGGTCCAAGACTTACGGGAAACATTACTCTACCAGGACGTTATTTAGTACTAATGCCCTATGGCAAAGGGGTCAAGCTATCTCGGCGCATCAGAGATGAGAATGAACGAAGTCGCCTCCGCGCCCTAGCCATTTTGGTTAAGCCTGCGGGAATGGGGCTATTAGTCCGCACCGAAGCAGAAGGTAAAGCGGAAGAAGCGATTATGGAAGATTTGGAGATGCTGCAAAAGCAGTGGGAATCGGTCCAATATCAAGCCAACTATGCTAAACCGCC
>DAXETX010000120.1:0-24138 GCA_051155735.1 Xenococcaceae cyanobacterium | reverse complement strand
TTCCATGTCATCTAATTCTACTGACATCATAAAAGTCCCTCGTCCTCTATTCGACCGTTTGAGGGATATTGCTATTTATGCTGCTTAATTGGATAAAGTCGAGCTAAGAGGATGTCTGAAAAGTTAAAATAAATGCGATCGCCAATAATAACCAACGCCATCCAGCATTGCTCAACAAACAGTGGATTAGGTAGGAATAGGTACTCTTTTAAATCTTAAGTAATGCATTAAAAGTCGAACCGAATACTTCAATTACCTAAGCACTAAAATATCTCGCTACAGGATGATAAGTAATAATCGCAGTGGTAGATTGTTCGGGATAGAGTTGTTCGCTTTCATCCATATACATATTGATGCGTTTGGTATCTAATAAATCTAATTGTTTAAATTGATCTTCGATATTAGGACAAGCAGGATAACCAAAACTATAACGTGAACCGCGATAGCGTTGTTGTAAAATATCTCTGATGTTGTCGGATTCTTCGGCTGCAAAACCTAATTCTTTACGTATCCTAGCGTGTGTCCATTCGGCTAAGGCTTCTGCCATTTGGACAGCTAAACCATGATAATAGAGATACTCGGTGTATTTATCGTCTTGGAAGAGTTTTTGGGCGTATTCGGTAGCTATTTCTCCTACTGTTACTGCTTGCATCGCGAACACATCTATATGTCCTGATTCTTTAGTAGCAAAGAAATCAGCGATACAAAGGCGTTTACCAGAACGTTGACGGGGAAATTCAAAGGAGGTTACGGGTTTGATAAATCCTTTATCTGTAGGTTCGTAAACGTGTAATGTATTTCCTTCGGCGTTACAAGGGAAATAACCATAAATTACTGTGGGATGCAAAAGGTTATCGGCGACAACTTTTTGTTTCCATTCTTCTAAAATGGGATGAACTTTTTTTGCAAGAAACTCATCGTATTCTTCTCTAGATTGTTCCTTGGGTTTTCTAAATTGCCATTGTCCGACAAACAAAGCTTGTAAGTCTAAATAGGGGAAAACTTCCTCAATTGGAATATCTTTTGCTTGTAATAGTTTACTTCCCCAAAATGGTGGTGTAGGTCTTTCTATATCTAAACTAACTTCATCAGAACGACGAGTATCTATTACTAATGGTTCTTCGGGTTTGCTAACCTCATCAACAAAGATTTTATCGCGATTTTCTCCTTCAAAGGGCAATTCTCCCTCCTTTTCTAAGGGGGGCTGGGGGGGATCAAAATCTTCATCTAAAAATCCCTTAATATCATCCCAATTACCCTCAGTTTTTGCTGGCATTAATTTATCCATAAAATGCAAATCGGCAAACGCATCTTTACCATAGATAACTTTACCTTTATAGGTATTTTGACAATCTTGATTCACAAATTTAGGAGTTAAAGCAGCACCACCTAAGATAACAGGAATGGTAATACCTCTTTCATTAAACACTTCCAGATTATCTTTCATGAATGCGGTAGATTTCACCAGCAAACCACTCATGGCGATACAATCTGGCTGATGTTCTTCGTAAGCTTTAATAATATTTTCTACTGGTTGTTTAATTCCTAAGTTAATTACTTTGTAACCGTTGTTAGAAAGAATAATATCTACTAAGTTTTTCCCGATATCGTGAACGTCACCTTTAACCGTTGCAATGAGAAAAGTTCCCTTACCGCTATCGTCGGCTGCTTCTTTATCCATGTAGGGTTCTAGATAGGCGACAGCAGCTTTCATGGTTTGGGCTGACTGCAAAACAAAGGGTAATTGCATCTGTCCTGAACCAAACAATTCGCCGACAACTTTCATCCCATCTAATAAGAAAGTGTTGATAATATCTAGGGGAGGATAATCTTGTCTGGCTTCTTCTAAAGCTTCTTCTAAACCAATGCGTTCCCCGTCGATTATATGTTGTTTTAATCTTTCATCAATAGGAAGGTTTTTATCTACTGCTTCCGATTTTCTGGTTTTCTTACCTGCAAATAGGGTGGTTAATTCTCCCAAGGGGTCATAGGTGCAGATTTCGCCATCAAATTCGCGGTTGTCATAGATTAAATCGCGACAGATTTTTTGCTGAGATTCATCTATTTTAGATAGGGGTAAAATTTTATTCGCGCTGACAATAGCTGAGTCTAAACCTACCGCCATACATTCATGTAAAAAGACGGAATTTAAAACTTGTCGCGCAGCAGGATTTAAACCAAAGGAAACGTTAGAAACTCCTAATAAGATATGACAACCTGGTAACTCTTCTCTAATTCTTTTAATGGCTTCTACTGTTGCTTTACCATTTTCCCTATCTTCTTCAATACCAGTAGAGACGGGTAAAGCCAAGGGGTCAAAAAAGATTTCATGAGGGGGAATACCATATTCTATAGCTGCATTATAAGCTCGTTTCGCTATTTCAAACTTCTTATCCGCAGTACGTCCCATACCTTCTTCATCGATAGTACCGATAACAATAGCTGCGCCGTAGGTTTTAGCTAGTTCAAGAACTTTAAAAAATCTTTCTTCCCCATCTTCGTAGTTAGTCGAGTTGAGGATACATTTACCCCCTGCTACCTTTAACCCCGCCTCCATCTTCGTCCACTCGGTAGAGTCAAGCATTAAAGGGAGAGTAACATTGTTTACTAGACGGGATGCAAGTTCGTGCATATCTTTTTCCCCGTCTCTTCCTACATAATCGACGTTAACATCAAGGATATGCGCGCCTTCTTTTACCTGCGCTTTCCCCATCGCAACTAAACTATCCCAGTCCTCTTCATTAAGGAGGGTACGACATTTTTTAGACCCACTGGCGTTTAATCTCTCGCCGACAATCAAGAAGGAATTATCTTGAATATAGGGTTGGGTATTATAAATAGAAGCTGCGGAGGGTTCAAACTGGGGATGTCTTTCTTTGGGTGTTAAATCTTTGGCTATTTCTGCAAGTTGCTGGATATGTTCGTAACGAGTACCGCAACAACCCCCAATTACCTGTACTCCTAAATCTTCTACAAAGTGCATTAATGCCATCCGCAGTTCCATCGGCGTTAACTTATAATGCGCCTTACCACCTACATTTTCAGGTAACCCCGCATTAGGAATACAAGAAATAATAAAAGGAGAATGTTCCGATAGATGCTTGACGTGTTCTTTCATCAAGTCGGGTCCTGTGGCGCAGTTAAGACCTAAAATATCAATGGGAAAGGGTTCTAAAATTGCTAAAGCTGCTTCCATTGTCGAACCAGACAGCATCGTTCCCATCTGTTCCATTGTTACCGAAACCATTAACGGGCGACGTTCCCCTTTCTGTTTAAATACTGCTTCTATACCATTAAGTGCTGCTTTTATCTGCAACACATCCATACAAGTTTCGACTAAAAATAAATCTACGCCACCATCAAATAAGGCTTCTGCTTGCTGTTGATAGTTGGTTAATAATGTATCGTAATCAATATGTCCCAAGGTGGGTAACTTAGTACCAGGACCCATCGAACCCGCAACGAAACGGGGTTTTTCTTCTGTAGAATATTCGGCTGCTAATCTTTTGGCTAACTCCGCAGCAGTCTTATTCAAATAATATGCCTTATCTGCTAAATCGTATTCAGCTAATACCATCGCAGTACCGCCAAAAGTATCGGTTTCAATGACATCCGCATCAGCTTCTAAGAAACCTCGGTGGACTTTTTCTACTGCTTCTGGTTTGGTATGGACTAAATATTCATTACATCCTTCGTACTCCGTACCACCAAAATCCTCGGCGGTAAGGTTTTGAGTTTGCAAGTTTGTACCCATACCCCCATCAAAGACGAGGACACGAGGGGCGAAACCATTTCGCCCCTTTAAGATGTCCGTTAACACGGGGCGTTCTGGGCTTTTATTTAAGAAGAGACTGTTCATTGGTCGCGACTGCGGGTCAACAGATTATAAATTTTTACTTAAATCTTATTATATTGGGTTTGAGGGAAAGAGGTATTATCTCGCGCAGAGACGCAAAGGCGTAAAGAGTTTTTAGGGAGATTTATCGGTGTTTATTGGGAGTTGTTTTATTTTGAGGCTAACTAATAATTCTATCTGTGTTTATCTGCGTTCATCTGCGGACGGTTTTTTCTCTCGTGTAATTGCAAAAGTGTTTTATGGCAAATACTTTAAATATCAAAGAGACACAAGCTAATTTTTTTTATATGCCTAGAAAATTTAGATTAAGATTTTATCAGTAACGAAAGCAATAGAAAGCAAGATGGTTAACTTTGAATTTGGATTCAACTTGGTAAGTCTAATGGGTATTTTTTTGATTTTGATCTCTTTACCCTACTTTGCTATGTTTATAAGCCAACTCTTTGTTCTAATGAAAACGAGTAACAATACATCTCAAATAGCCATAAAACTATCAGAGTTACTTTTTATTCCAACCAGTTTATTCGTATCAGGATTAATTCTTTTATATCAGGGATGGAGGTTAGACCCTATTCTCCAGTTTCAACAACTGTTAATGATAATAATATCAATACTTTTAGTCAGATTATACACCAAATAAATATCTTGAAAAATTCACTACTTCTTGCTGCTGATGACATTTTACCTTTCCCCAACCCCTCTCCTACAAGGCGGGGGCTTTTGATTTTTAATCTATACTCTTGTACTATAATAATAACTAAAAGTGCATAAAAATATTACATAGATATGCCAATAATGAATGAAGAACTAATAACTCAAAAACTCGATTTACTGGTCGATAAAACCAATGAAGTAAAAGAGGATATCAAAGAGTTTAGAAAAGAAATTAAAGATGAAATTAAAGATATCAAAGGAGATATTAAAACAATAAAAGAAGATATAAGCGACATTAAAGCAAAACAAAATGGATTAGAAGTTAACATTGGCTGGATTAAGGTACTTTTTGGTATTGCTTCGTCAATAATAATTCTTTTACTAGGAGTAATTGTAAAAATCGCTTTCGATCTAATTAATAAACTGTCTTGAATATTCGACAATTTTATCTTGTTTGGCTGTCACGACAAAGATTCCATTATTTTGATGACAGTGTTAATTGCTGGTGATGACATTTTACCTCTCCCCCGACCCCTCTCCTGAAAAGAGAGGGGAGAAAGACAAGGCGAGGGGCTTTTAATTGATTATTTTTGATAATGATATTGTAGTTGTTAATCAGATAAGGATTGAGAAGGGCGATCTCTAAAGAAAAAAATCTAATCGCGATCGCCAAAAATACTTTATCCTAAATAAAATTCCCAGTCTTTTTTACTTGAGACAACACTAACCAATAAGTTTTAGAGAAAGTAGCCATTCATTTTTTCTCAAATGCTCTATCATGATTCTGTTATACCTTGGACTGGTGTTCAATTTAGACAGAGATTACAGAAGATGAAGATTATAGATGCTCAGGGCAGACTTTTTGGCAAGATTAGTATTTTAGATATTGGTGCTGGTGCAGTGATTTTTTTGGCGATCGCAGGAATTTTGTTTTTTCCTGGAACTCCAGTAACCAAGGGGATTGTAGCGCAAAGCAGATTGAAACCAATTGAGATTCAAGTTTTAGTTAGAGGTTTGGGGGTAAGTAATTACCAAGGGTTGTTAGAAGCCTTTGAGCAAAACCCTAAAATTGATATTGACATTCGGAATCAACCAGCAGGGTCAGTGGCAGTGCTGGCGACAGAAACTTTACCGAGAACTACTCCTGTGCCACAACCTGATGGGACAGTCAAAGCTTTACCAGATCCTCGTCCTGAAGTAGAGTTGATTCGCGATTTATTAGTAACTTTGAGTAGTGATGCGGAAATTACAGGCAATGGTCTAGTGTTAGAAGGCTCGAAAAAAGTCAAAATAGGGACAGGAATTCGGTTACAAAGCCAAACTTATGATTTTAATGGCACAATTGTCGGCATAGATGTCAAAGAAGCTAATTAATTCTTGATAAGAGATATTTTCTAATTAAGGCTTGCCATTCTGGAGCATTACAGAGACGATAGACATCGATGGGACTACTGTATTCTGAAGCATATTGTTTAAATGATTCGATCCAGTGCATCACTGTCTCTGTGGGATATTTATTGGTGTAGCTGAGAGATTTAGCCAGATAATTAGTCATTTCTTGCCAGTTTCCTTGATCGTAAAGTCGCCAAGCACTCCAGACTAAGCTTTGATAGCGAGATTCTGATTCTAGGGCTTTTACCTTTGGTGGAAGATCGCAATTGTTAAAAAATCTGGCTAAAATTTGGTCTAGTTCTTGAGCTTGCAAAGCCGTATTTTTGGACGCATTTTGTTCATGCTGTCGATATGCCACAGTAACTCTTTTGACCCAAGTTGCGGAACAGCCCATACCCGCTAAACGCAATACTAAATCTACATCAGGAGTTTGCTCTAAGGTAGAGTCGAAATTACCACAGCGATCTAACCAAGAGCGACGGAACAGCATTGCACCGAGAAATACGGGTTTCCAAATAATCAGACTAGCTAAATCTAATTGCGGTAAATTGTGCCAAGGTTCTACCGCAGCTAGTTTTTTGCCTTGAGAGTTGACAATATCCCAACCACTATTAACCAACCCGATAGAAGCATCTTGTTCTAGAGTAGCTACTTGCTCAGAGAGCTTGTGGGGCAGAAAAAAGTCATCCTGGTCTAAAAAAGCGATATATTTACTATTAGCAGCTTCTAATCCCAGATTACGAGCTTGGGCTACTCCTTGATTCTCTTGATGTAAATAATTAATGCGATCGCCATAACTAGTAACTATGGCTTTCGTATTATCAGTTGAACCATCATCGACGACAATAATTTCGTAGTCATGATAATTTTGGGCTAAAACACTTTCGATAGCTGCTGCAATATAGAGTGCGCCATTATAGGCGGGAATAATTACACTAACAGTTGGGGTCATCGAGTTGAGATGTGATGGTAATTATTGATGACTAAATTCTACTATGTTGAGTTTTTCAGGATTTGGCAGTAGGGCTATTTTATTCTGAAGCTAACTCACTAAGAAATTTATTTGACGAGCGAACCTGTGGATGTTCCATCCGCAATAGGTAGGGCGAGTTGGCTTAAAATGTAAGTCCGTTTTAAACGGACTTTAGTTATTAGACAGATAATTTATTATCTGACTGTTGAGAATGAAATAGCACTGATTTGGTACTGCCAAACTCTAGTTTATCTTAAAGATTAGAAACTACTAAAATTTCGGAATTATTCAGATTTACCCCGTTATTCAAATCAGCTAATTGCCTTTGCGGTCTTGTCCCAGTACCATCGGGATCGAAAAATAATGCCCCATTATTAGGATTATAAATAAACCGGTCTTCACTACCAAGAGCGCGTGTTCCAATTACAAATTGATTGGGGCTAGGAAAGCGATTATTTCTAAGATCGCCAGCCCCTAAAATATTACGATTTACAATAATTTGGTCGTCTCTTACACTGTAGTCAGTAATAACATCTGTTCCCGAACCATTAGTATCTTGACGCGAGACAATCAAGAAAGTATCGTTACCACTACCACCAGATAAAACATCGTTATCGCCGTTACCGACGAGAAAATCATTACCATCTCCACCAACTAAAGTATCTGCGCCATTTCCACCTGAAAGGTAATCATTACCAACATTGCCTTGATAGAGATCGTTCCCTTCGCTAGCAAAGATACTATCGTTACCCTGTCCGCCAAAGGCGCGATCTGCACCAGTTTCACCCCAAATCGAATCATTACCACCTTCACCGTAAATTAGATCGTTACCAGCACCCCCCAGCAAAATATCGCGCTGTCCACCAGTAAAGTTACCGTTATCTCCGTAAATCGTATCATTGCTGTTGTAACCGTAGATTAAATCCGTTCCCCCGTTACCGTAGATAGTGTCTTCCCCAAACTCGTTATTATCGTTAGTTTCACCATCTATCGTATCGTTACCGTCACCACCAACGAGAAAATCATCACCATTACCAGCAGTAAGAGAGTCATTACCAGAGTTACCAAATAATATATCGTTGCCATCCCCTGCAACCAGAACATCTCGGTCATCACCTCCGACTAGAGAGTCATTACCACTTTGACCAAATAGAGTATCGATACCATCTTGACCCAATAAGGTATCATTCCCGCTACCACCAACAATCAAATCATTATTATTGCCACCGATTAAAGAATCATTACCACCAACGCCAAAGAAGGTATCATTACCATTTAAACCAAAAATAGTATCGTTAGTACTTTTACCGAGAAATCGATCATTTCCATTAGTTCCTGTGATATTCACCTTCTTTTTTCCTCTCGATTTATAGTTAACTAAGACGAGAGAAGTTTATTAGATCAATAGCAAAAAATTAGAAAAGACGATTATTTATTGATAATTTTTGCTGCTAGTTCCCAAAATGCTTTATCTACGTTGGTATTATTTTTTGCTGAAGTGATAATAGTGTCGATTACTTGAGAATTATCGAGAAAATTGTTTAATTCTATCAGTTTTGCGAGTTTTTTTGCTTCGATTAGATCGTATTTATTAAGAGCAATAATTGCTAAACCTTGAGGATTAACTGTTAAAAATAGATCGATATGCTTTTGAATATTATCTAGAGTTTCTTGACGACTTAGATCGCCGACAATAATTGCTCCTTTTGCTCCTTTAAGATAGTTGGGGGTGATAGATTTAAATCGGGTATGACCTTCTAGATCCCAAATGATTAAATCTACTTCTTGAGCCAAAGCTTCCAGACAAATTAATTTACGAGATACCTTAATCCCAATGGTTGTGAGATATTTATCACTAAAGACACCCTCAATAAAACGCCTAATTAAACTGGTTTTGCCAACGCCAAAATCACCAATTAAACAAATTTTTTGAGAGATTACAGTCATATTTTAGAGAGGTCTATTGTGGGATAAAAGGTTCAAATCTGACACACCGACTCAACCACAGAGGTTGGTCTGGGCTAATATCAGGAGGTGATTGCAGCGAAGCTACAACTTCTAAGCGATTGGGTATAATCCCTTGATCAATCAACTGTTGAGCGGTATTATTCGCTCTAGCTAAAGCTAAGGATCGATTAGTATTGGTCGTACCTTGACGATCGCTGTGACCGATAATCCTTAAATTAAGAGTAGGATATTGAGCTAAAAATTGTTTGATAGATTCAATCTTACTAGAGTTAGCGATCGTTTTAACCTCTGATTCTCCAGAGTTAAAATAAATGCGCGTATCAAGAGTTGGTAATTGTGAGGCTACGGTAAAGATAACTTGCTCGACACCAGGGATTTGCGCAAAAGCAGTAGTAAAGGTTTGAGTCGGGATGGCTTCTAAGACAAATCCTGTTACTGTCACAATAGCATCTTGATAGTCGGTATTAATTGCCACTCCTTCTAGTTGATTTAATAAATTATTGACTCTGATAACTTCTTGGGCAGTTACAGTAGGATCGGGGGGTACATTAACCGCAATAATTTGATTATCAAGATTGAGATTTTCTTCAGTCGCAATTTCCGCTACGCTTTCTTGGGCGACGTTACGCAGATAACTAGTAGGAACTTTCCCTGTGATAATAATCTTGCCTGGTTCGACTTGAGGTCGAAGACGATATACTGACAACTGCGGATTACTGTCTAGTTGTGTTGCTACTTCTTGGGTAATTCTGGCGGTTTTAGCAGTGCGATATTGTAAGATCACCCAAGGAATTAAAACAATAGCGAAAAGAATTCCTCCGAGCCAAAATAAAGCTGTAAAAGATTTTTTAGGACGCTTAGCATTAGCTTCTACTTCTTTAACAGTTAAATCTTTGAGGAGAAGATTGATCGATTGAGGAATAGAGTCAGGATTTCCTTCATAGTTTTCGATCTGAGTGCCGTATTTTAAAACAATTTCGCTCAAAGTTTTGCGAATGCGATCGCGAAAGCGTTGGTTAGGCGTACCATTAATTACGACAGCCAGATAACAATATCCTGCTACTTCGAGTAAAATATGAAAATTCCCATAGTCAATTTCATGTAACTCCGAACCTGAAGCAATACAATCGTTAGCAAAGCTACGAATTGCGGTTAACATTCCTGCTACTAGCTCCGATTCTAGCGGTTTTTCTTCATTAGGTTGAATATCGCGAATAATTAAACCTGAATCTTTTTCAATTAAGAAAATTGCTCGCACACTAAAACTTAAAGATTCCCGTAAGATTAATTCTGCTTCTGAAACCCCTTGCATTTTGGCGCGAATTTTTCGCGAAATCCCTTCAGGACTTAGAGTGTTTTCTACTTTGTTATTGATTCTTTGCAGTTCTTCAGCTAAATATTTAGAAATAGTATTACCAATCACAGGATATAGCGCATCTACCATAGCATCTTTTTCTAGTTCAATTTGCGCTTTAATCGCTTTACCCATTTCTGAACTCAAAGCGCGAGAAATCGCATCTCGGTCGAGCCGAATTTGCTCTTCGATCGATAAAGCTACTTCAGGAGCGATCGCCTTACCTAAAGATTGAGGTTGAATTTTAATCTCTTGAGTAATGGCATTGGGAAGAACTTTGGCGATGGCATTAGCCATTTTTTCTAAATCTTGAACGCTTCTAGCTTCAATCGCCTGATCTATGACGGGAATAATAGTTTGTAAAATAACTTCCCGCGAATCATTGACTTTAACGCTTAACAGTTCGACCATCAACGGAATCAGATTATTCATCGATTCTGCTAACTCATTGAGTTGCTTTTCTTTCTGATTAAGCCAATCTTCCAGAATCATATTTTGAGAAGCTGAAGCCGAAGTTTTACCATTACTACTATTTTGATCGCGATCAATCCCAGATATTCCGTCGTCTCGTGGCGGAGTTTGCTGTGAGTTTGTTAAATTCGAGAGAGCGGAAGTTATAGCCTGAATGGGATGGTCTGACGAAGTCGAAGCAGGCTCTGTCCTTTCAGGGCAGAGTACCTTCGACTCTGGCTCTGGAGGCTTAGGAGATTCTAGCTGAGTTTTTGGCGAGGGAGGGCTTACTTTTGCAGAAGAAAGCTCATTTTTTGGCTTAAATGCTGAATTTTGCTGCTGAGCCAAAGCTGGTTTTGGCGCATGAGGTTTATTATCTGGAGGTTCTAAATCTAAAAGTAAATTTAGTAAATCATCGAGAGAGTCGGACATAAGTAGTTGAATAGAATTTAGGGAATAGAGGATAGGTTATTGATAACTGATAACTGATGACTGATGACTGATGACAGGGATTAATTATTAGTTAAGAAGAATCGGCTTGTAGCCTTCTATGCTCCAATTTTGGATGCCCTGGGGAGTCAAATAAGGGAGATAAGAAGGGTTTTGCTGGAGATACTTGCCAAAAAACGCCAAACTTAAAATATTATGATATTTTTTGGTAATTTGTCTTAATTGGGCAATAGATACAGCATCATTTTCGGGACTAGTAACAAAAGTATGGGGTAATTTTTGAAAGATAACGACATATTTATTCGGAGTTTCTAATTGTTCAAAAGCAGGTAGCTGTTCTAATACTAAAGGTGTGATTAAGTCTTGATCGCTAGCATTCCAAAGAATCGGAAGCTCAAGACGACTCATACTTTCACGACTAAATAAAATGCTACTAAAAGGCACAAACAAATAAAGCCCCTGTACTCGCTTATCTTGTAATTGTAAAGATAATCTCGGTAATTCTAAAGCCCGACACTGATAAAATAAAGAAATATTCAATAACTTTTGAGTTGTTTGACATTCAGTGGCTAATCTTTTCCAGTCTATTTCTGCTCCTGCTAAGGTTAAAGCTGTTGCACCACCAAAAGAATAGCCAAAAATACCCACATTATCAAAGTCTAGTCGGTCGTGCAACCCCAAGGCTGGCTCTTGTTGCAAGGTATCTAAAATAAAAGATATATCTAAAGGACGGTCGATAAATTCGGTTGCTGCAAAGTTTTCTGGATATAAACCGCGATAAAAATCTTCTTGTCGCTGGCGATCGCTTCCTGGATGATCGGGAATAATCACCGCAAAACCATGAGAGGCTAGATATTTGCCTAAATAGTCAAAGCGATCGCGTCTCGCTCCTAAACCGTTTGAGACAACAATAATTGGTAGGGAAGTGCTAGCAGTTTGAGGTAAATATAAATCAAGATTTAAAGTGCGAGCCAGAGTTTTAGATGTATCGTGTAGCCAATCGGGACGGCGATCGCTTAAAGTCAAAGTCTGTTGGGTAATAGTAAAATTTCCTGTCGGCTGAGTCTCGATAATCGCTTCTAATGCTGCTTCGGCTTCTAAAAGTTGTAAATTATCAGCAATTAGTTGTTTCGTTTCTTTATCGATGGTTGCAATTTGTTTTTGTAGTTGGAGCAATTTGCCAAGATCGACTTCCATATCTAGGGGAAGTTGCTGCAATAAACTAAGAGGAGTAGTTCCCTCTGGCTGCATTGTTGCTAAAATTACCGCCGAACGTAGTGCATAGAAACCATTTTGTCCTGTAGGAGTTTGAATAATCTCACCCAAACTGGTTAACAGTTCTGTGCCAACTGCGGTATGACTTAAGCGAGAAACCACTATCGGATCGACGCGATAACGCGATCGCAAAAACTGCCGTAATTGCTCCCGTTGTTTCTGAGAAAAAGAATTTAAAAATAGCTTGAGATCGGTTGTAATTACTCCTGTTTCGGCAAAATCTTCTAAGCTCGTCACCGCAATAGGGAATTCTAATAAACCCCAAGTAAAACTAATCTTATCTGCACTCAAAGCAGGCATCGTAATTCCGCAGCAAAGTGCGATCATTCCTAATAAATTAACCCAACGAACAAACACAGATCGATCATTTTAATTTTTCTCTCCTGATTTTATCAGTTACAAAAAAAGCCCAACTTTTTTGTTGGACTAGAAAGTTAGCAAAACTTCAAACGGAGAAAAAACTAGTTAAATTTGGTATTTATATCGAAATATTAAATTTATTTGTTTTCTGTATGTGTATAGTATCACGCGTTATGAGCGATCTTGTCATCCAGACATACACTAGTTTTTTACAGTTACTTTTATAAACTTACCTTAAAATTTGAGCAATAATTATAAAGTTTTGGTTAGGGTGACTCGCTTCTGATTTGACAGGGCGTACAAGCCCCTCACAAAATTGTCTCTAGTTAAAGAGCGCAGCAGTTTTCAGTAAAATTAGTTACTAGGCACAACTGAGAAAATCTTAAATATGCTCGAAGTTTGGTTAATTATTGTCACAATAGCGATCGCTATTCTCATAATTCTGGCTCTAATTCAGGTGAGATATAACCGTACTGTTACCCAAGTCTGGCAATCTCTCCAATCTCAGCCTACTAATTCAGTTTTTACTGGGGAGATGGTAGCAAATTTAGCCGAACCAGTACAAAGATATTTTTTACACGCGATCGCTCCTGGTACACCCCTAGCCAGTAGTGTCGAACTCCAAATGATTGGTAGTTTTAGACTCAAACCCGATGCTGCCTGGATACCGATGACAGCAGCGCAAATTATTTCTACAGCTGGAGGATTTGTTTGGCAAGCCAAGATTGGTCAAGGTTTAAGCCAATTTAGTGGCGCAGATTACTACACCAAAAGCCAAAGTAAAATGAAATTTTCCCTCTGGGGCTTAATTCCCTTAGTAGATGCGGCAAATAGTAACATTAATCGCTCTGCTATTGGTAGATTAGGTGCTGAGTATTGTATTTGGCTACCTTCAGCATTATTGCCTCAAAATGGCGTGACTTGGCAAGCAATTTCTGACGACAAGATTCAAGCTGATTTTACGATTGAAGCTGAACCAATAGCCCTAACTTTAACTATTGATGCTGAAGGAAAACTTCTCAAGTTATCTTTGCCTCGTTGGGGCGATCGCACTGCAACTGGTAACTGGCAATATATTCCTTTTGGTAGCACAATACAAGCCGAAAAAACCTGGGATGGATACACTGTTCCCTCTAAAATGAACGCAGGATGGTGGTTTGATACAGATAAATATGAAGCATTTTTCCAACCCATTATCGAACAAGCAACCTACAGCTAATCAGTAATCAGTAATCAACCAACTAAAATCCTTCACAAGTTTCTCAAACTCTTGATTTATAAAAAAATTATTCGAGATTAGGAAGATAAAGCCATGCTGCGTAATATCTTAGACGAATTAGAATGGGCGATCGCATTTGTCCTAATCACTCTAATTATATTTCTGATTATTGCTAACCTAACGATTCAACCAGCTATTGCTACTATTACTGAAACTGAAATAACCCCAAGACAAGTTAATTATCGTTCCGAACAAGTGTTGACTGATGCTACAGGACAAAAATGGCAAGTAATGTTATTTACGCAGTCACCGCCTAATAGCTCTCAAATTGCACCATTAAACCTTCGATTGTCTGGAATAGCTAGTACTTTGCCCATCCAGTCTCAAAAACCGCTAGTGATTAAGACTTTAGGCGATCGCTATGAGGCAACCAATATTTTTCTTACCGAATCACCTTTACCCAGTATTGGGCAATATGACCTAAAAAGTGTTTTTCCACAACTACCAACAGCAGAATTATTGTTAGAAATCCCTTTAGAAAATGGTGAATTTACTCTTTTAAATATATCCAAGGAAGTAGTCAAAGAATGGCAAGAAGTAGCTGCTAAAAATCTTAATTTAGCCACAAGTTTACCTACTAGTATTCCAGGGCTAAGGAAATAGGCACAATCTCAACCAAGTAATTAATTTTGCCCAACTACTTAACTTTTTGCCTGAAAACTAGTATTAGTTTGTTGTTGAAACTCTCTCAACATCCAAAGCTGCTTGGCAATGTCTCGTTCTAAATCGATTAAAACATCTTGCGATACTAAGTCAATCTTATCGAGTTGTGTAATGCGATCGCGTATTCTGTTACCAACTGTATCCAAACGTTGGGAAAGTAAATCGACCACTTTATAGTCACTAATATAGCCTTCAGGAAACGTTGGCAACTCAGCAGTATTACTGACGACTCTCGGTCTGCCATCTGCTGTATGTCCAATTGCAAGCATCCTTTCTGCCACCATATCAGCATTGTCACGGTAGTCTTCCACAAATTCATCTAAAAGTTGGTGAAGTGTGTAAAATAATGGACCATTGAGATTCCAGTGAGCTTGTTTGGTAGAAAGAGTAAGATCAATTAGTTCTACCAAAGTATGTTGTAAAGCCGTAGTAGCAACATCACGGTTTTGCGGTTTGAGGAGAATTCGCTCTTGTGCTAGGGGATTTTGATAAATTGATAAATCTTCAGCGATCGCGCTACCATGGTCAGTAAACCAACAACAGCAAAGAATAATTATTAAAAAGATTTGACGTATTAGATTCATAGCTAAAAAAAGATTACTTTAAGTTCTTTTCAACTCCCGCATTCGTCGCAGCCAGCTAGAAACATCACCACCAGTAATAATTCCTACTAATTGGTCATCGCGAGTTACTAAAACTCTTTGTATTTTTGAATCTTGCATTTTTTGCAAAACTTCAGTCATTGGTGTTTCAAGGCGCACTGTGACAGTATCATTGATTGGGGTCATGGTTTCAGCAATTGTTTGCTTCTGCCACTGTTCTCGTACTATCTCTTTAACTTGATTCAGGGAAATTATCCCTACTAAATGTCCATTTTGCGTTACAGGAAAAGCTTGATAACGTCGGTGTAAAAAATACTCATCTACTAAAGTTTGCAAACTTAAATCTGGAGGTACAGTTTCGGGAGACTCTAGCATCACTTCTTTCGCCCGCACTCCTTCTAAGCCAGTACGAATTAAATGCTGTTGGTAACTCATTTCAGCAGCATTAGCCAAAAACCAACCAATTAAAACCAACCATAAGCCCCCGACCAAGTTACCGCCAAATAATTGCACGAAACCTAAAGCAATAAGCACATAAGCAAAAAACTGCCCCCCCCAACTGGCAATGCGCGTTGCTTTTTTTAAATCTCCCGTAGCTTTCCAAATCACCGAACGAAAGAGACGACCACCATCTAAAGGAAAGCCAGGAAGCAGATTAAAAATTGCTAAGAGTAAATTAATCGAAGCCAAATATCTAGCGACACCAGTAATTGCTACCGTCCAGCCAGCACTGCGACCCAACCACCAAATTAGCGCAAAGATACCAGCTAAGATCAAACTTACTAAAGGACCAACCCCCGCAATTTGAAATTCATCCCCAGGAGTTTCCGCATCCATGCGGGTACGAGAAATACCACCAAACACAAATAACGTAATTCCTTCTACAGGAATCCCTTTAGTTTTAGCTACCAGAGAATGAGCTAACTCGTGGGTAATAATCGAAGCAAAAAATAATAGCGTTCCGACTATTCCCATAATCAGATAAGTAATATCACTCAGTTCGGGAAAATCAGTAGGAAAAACACTAACTGAAAGCGACCAGAGAATCAGAAAAAAAATCAGAAACCAGGAGAGATCGACGCTGATTTCAAACCCGTAAATAGAACCAAGTCGAAAGCTTTGCATTTTGAGGAGTTTTAAAGTTTTTGATTAGACAATAATCAGCTAAGAAGAACTTACCTGTAAATCTTTAGGAAGAATGGCATCTTTTAAGATTAAATTCTGAAGATTTACTTGATTTAGATTAGCTTCCTTGAGATTGGCATAGCTAAAATTGGTGGTTTTATAAATGGCTTTACCTAAATCTACAGCAGTTAAATTGGCTCTAGTTAAATTTGCCGTACTGAGATCGGTTTGAACTAAATTAGCTTGAGCTAGATTAGCCTCGGTTAAATTTGTCCTTTGGAGACTGGCTTGGTCTAATTGCGCTTGAGCTAGATTTGCATTTTCTAAAATAGCCTCATAAAGACTCGCACCTGTTAGGTTAGCCAAACTCAAATCCGCTTGAGAAAGGTCAGCCCCGCTTAAATCTGCTGCTTTAAGTCTCGCTCCTCTGAGATTAGTTTTTTTGAGAGTAGCTTTAGTCAAAGTAATTTCGCTCAAATCTAAATTACTTAAATCTTCACCTGATAGGTCTATTTCAGGAAAATGACGCTCTCCTGCTGTGATACGCTGTTGAAGTTCCTCGGCTTTCATCAAATTACTCCTATTTTAATTTTCATTAAGCAAAATCTAACTATTAAATTAAACCAGTTTTACTGTGAGGTCGCAATCTACTGGAACTTTACAAGAAAGTCGCCAGCCAAATTTTGCTGTCACATGATCAAGCCATTGCTGAGGTTCTGGTGCAGCACCATCGAGCCTAACGCTACATAAAGCACACACCCCTTTACCATGACAATTAACATAGCGGGTTATGGAGTCATGGGGTGAAAGATTGTTTTCTTGTAAAACTTGTCGTAAAATCGCTCCTCTTTTCACTTCGAGTTCGTGCCAGTCTTTTCCATCCCAAACTTTGAGGGTGCAGGTTGTTTTAGTTGTGGATTTAGTTGCTTCTACCATATGTAAGTACTGATTGATTCCGATTAACTACTCCAAGTTTGCATTGAGGCTACAAACTTGCTCATTTTGATGCTAGGAAAAATCAGCAGCAAAACCCTCCGTCTCTTGACAGATAGATAAACAATAAATAAATGCCCATTTTCTAGATTCATTACTCAGAAAATGGGCTATTTAATTAAAAATTAAATAAAAAAGTCTTCTTTTTACACCTTTTTGTCCAGAAAAAACTTGAATAAATACATTTGAAATTTAGATAAAAGCCAGAAAAAAGGCTAAAAAGAGCTTAATCTAATGATTTGGGAATCCAAACTGAAACTGAACCAGCCAGACAGCGAAAATCTGCCCACCCTTCCTCATTGGTAACGAGAGGGTCTTGAATATGTTCGGTCAAATCGATGTATGTTTGATTAGGCTGACCTACTTCCATCCATTTTGTCCCCTCGTCACCGTTACTTAAAACTACAGCTATTCCTCCAGGATGTTCCTCGTTACCGATACGAGTCCAACCAATACAGTTAGCATGATCGAAGTAATCATACTGGTCACCGAAAGCATATTCTTTGCGGGCGTATAAAAATTTATCAATCAGCCATTGATGAGAATCGATCCAAATTTCATATTCTTGTCCATCATTGCCAGTATCTTTGTAATGTGCGCCGTAGTAATCCGCATGAAAAATACAGGGATAACCACCTTCTCTTAACAAAATTAAGGCATAAGCTAAGGGTTTAAACCATCCTTCTACTACTGATTCTAGTGACTGCAACGGTTGCGAATCATGATTTTCCACTAAAGTTACGGCTAAGGCTGGTTGCTGCTTAACTAATGTCCCGTCAAATATCTGACGCATATCGTAACTATTACCAGCTTTACTTGCTTCGCTAAAATTATAGTGTAAAGGTGCATCAAATAAAGCGACATCTCCCCCAGTAACAGCGATAAAATGATGCAAGGCTTCAATATTGTCTGACCAATATTCCCCTACCGCAAACAAAGACTTACCTGCGTGTTTTCTAACATGATTGAGCCATTCGGGAAAAAATCCCGCTTTCACGTGCTTAACAGCATCGAAACGAAAACCATCGACATTGGTAGTATCTATATACCATTCACCCCAGTATTTAAGTTCTCCTCGTACTTCAGGATGCTGCATATCAAGATCGCAACCCATCAGGTAAGCAAACGAACCTTTTTCTAAATCTACTTCTCGATCAAATTCTTTGTCCTTAAAAAGATAAATGGCATCAATATCTTGATCATAGACATTGTAGTCAACCGCATCAAAATGCCACCAATGCCACTCTAAGCTTGAATATTTACCTTTGCGTCCAGGAAAAGTAAAGTGTGTCCAAACTTTGACGGTTTGCAAATCACCTATCGGTTGGTTGCGATTATCAGGACTATAAGGAGTTGCTTCGACTTCTTCTTGTTGATCGCCCCCCATTTTATGATTTAATACGACATCTGCATAAACTCTCAGACCAGCTTCTTGAGCAGTTTTAATCGCCTTAACGTACTCGTCTTTTGTGCCGTATTTAGTTCTTACTGAGCCTTTTTGGTCAAATTCACCCAAATCGAACATATCATAAACGCTGTATCCGACATCTAAACCGCCACTGATCCCTTTATAAGCTGGGGGTAGCCAAACGGAGGTAACACCAGCCTCGGCTAAATCCGCTGCATTCTGGGCTAGTTGATTCCAAAGGTTGCCATCAGATTCGATGTACCAATGGAAATATTGCATCATGACACCATTAAACTCAGACATTTTAAACTCCCTCCTCCGGAAGCTAAATGGTTATGTAGCTGATGAATTTTTTGAGTTTGCTTTGCTCAACAAGATCGCAGCGAATAGGAATTGAGAAACTGTCGTATTTTCTTGTTTATTAATACTCACTCGCTTCAAAAGAGAAAAGATTATCTCGCGCCTCTAAGAAAAACCCAGAAAGTAAAAAATTACACTTTTGAATTCAACTTAAGTATAGAGTTTATTTTGGCACTGATAAATTATTGTTCAATCATCCCAGAGATATATTAAATTATTCTACTGTTTTACTAGATATAGATAGTTTAAATTTCTTGCTCTGCCTGGCTTTGTTCTATATTTGATCGGATAAACCACATCAATTAAAAAATAGGGGTTTTAGCGATCGCCTTGCCTCTGGTATTGACTGATATTTTTGCTCTGACTATCGGTTACATTGATGCTAAATATCAATTTAATTCGCCAACCTCAGAAATATGCGCTACAACTGATAACTGATAACTGGTAATAGGGCAACTAAAGTTATGTGTGGAATAGTGGGGTACATTGGTAGACAAGTAGCAACAGAAATTTTAGTTTCTGGGTTAGAAAGACTCGAATATCGGGGTTATGACTCAGCAGGAGTGGCGACAGTTTCAGAAGGAAAGCTAGAGTGTGTCAAAGCTAAGGGAAAACTCTACAATCTTAGAGAAAAACTCGAACATCGGATCGATCATGCCCAAATTGGGATTGGACATACTCGCTGGGCAACTCATGGCAAACCAGAAGAGCATAATGCGCATCCTCACTTAGATTCTGATACTAAAGTTGCAGTAGTGCAAAATGGCATTATTGAAAATTACCGCGAGTTAAAAGCCGAATTAATTAGTAAAAGCATTGAGTTTAATTCAGAAACCGATACAGAAGTAATACCTCATCTAATATCACAATATCTGGCTGATTCTAGTCTTACCTTACTCGCTGCCGTCCAAAAAACTGTTACCCATTTAACAGGAGGGTTTGCGATCGCTGTTATTAGTGCCGATCATCCCTATGAATTAATCGTAGCGCGCCAACAAGCTCCCATCATACTTGGTTTGGGACAAGGCGAATTTTTCTGCGCTTCTGATGTTACTGCCTTATTACCTCATACTCGTGCTATTTTAACCTTAGAAAATGGCGAAATAGCCCGTTTAACCCCTTTAGGAATCGAGATTTATACTTTTGCTGGCGATAGAGTCAGTAGATTTCCCCGTACTTTAGATTGGAATCCTGGACAAGTGGAAAAACAGGGTTTCCGTCACTATATGCTCAAGGAAATCTACGAACAGCCAGGAGTAGTCCGGACAAGTCTTGCCACCTATCTTAATCCTAATTGGCACTCGGATGAAAATCCCGATTTTAGCCCTGTCAATCTCGGTTTATCGGCTCAATTAGCCGAAAATATTGATTATATTCAAATAGTAGCTTGTGGTACTAGTTGGCACGCTGGTTTAATCGGCAAGTATCTTTTAGAACAATTAGCGAACATTCCGACTAACATCGACTATGCTTCTGAATACCGCTACTCCCCCAAACCGCTAATTCCTAACACGCTAATTATTGGTGTAACTCAATCAGGAGAAACCGCCGATACTATCGCTGCCTTGGAGATGGAAAAAGCGAGAAGAGAAAAATTAGATGGGTTATATCAAGCCAAACTTTTAGCCATTACTAACCGTGCTGAAAGTAGCATCGCTCAAATATGCGATCGCATTATTAATACTCAAGCTGGAATTGAAATTGGGGTTGCAGCCACTAAAACCTTTATTGCCCAAGTTATGGGCTTTTATTATCTAGCATTAGACTTAGCTTATCGCCGTAAAACCATATCTAACCAACGTCTTAGCGAAATTATCGCTGGCTTGCGTTGTCTGCCCGATAAAATTGAAAAAATTCTGGAAACTCAAGAAAAAGCCATTGAAGAGTTAGCCCACGAATTTACCCAAGAAACGGAAGATTTTATCTTTATCGGTAGAGGAATTAACTTTCCTATCGCCCTTGAAGGTGCATTAAAACTTAAAGAAATTTCTTACATTCATGCAGAAGCCTATCCTGCTGGCGAAATGAAACATGGTCCGATTGCTTTATTAGATCATAAAGTTCCAGTAGTGGCAGTAGCAATGCCAGGGAGCGTTTACGAAAAAGTAATTTCTAACGCCCAAGAAGCTAAAGCAAGAGATGCTAGACTAATTGGAGTAACATCTGCAATGAACGCCCAAGAAGCAGGAAACACTTTTGATCATATCTTAACCGTGCCTGAAGTAGAAGAGTTGCTCTCGCCTATTTTAGCAGTTATACCTTTGCAATTATTGTCTTATCACATTGCAGCAATTAAAGGTCTAGACGTCGATCAACCAAGAAATTTAGCGAAAAGCGTTACTGTCGAGTAGTAACTTTAGTAGGGAGTAGTAAGTAATAAGTCTTCTTTATCTAAACTAAGAGATGTAATTATTTCTTGCTTGTTACTGTTATAGGAATAGCATACAATCAAAAATTCACTAACCTCATGACTGAGAATTATTCCGCTTTAACAACAAGAGTTCCACCCTTAGAAAATGGAGATCGCCTAACTCGTTCTGAATTCGAGCGACGCTATCATAAAATGCCTTCAGTTAAAAAAGCCGAATTGATTGAAGGAATGGTTTATATGCCCTCTCCCCTTAGAATTAAAGCTCACGGAGAACCTCATGCTTATGTTATGACTTGGCTGGGAACTTACATCGCAGCTACTCCTGGTGTGGGTTTTGCGGATAATCCTACCGTGCGATTGGATCGAGATAATGAACCACAACCCGATGCTTTATTAAGGATCGAACGAGGCGGAAATTCTATTATTAGTGAAGATGATTATGTAGAAGGCGCACCAGAATTAATTGTTGAAATAGCTGCAAGTTCGGCTGCTTATGATTTACACGAAAAGAAACAAGTGTATCGCCGTAACGGAGTGCAAGAATATTTAGTATGGCGAGTGTATGACAAAGCTTTTGATTGGTTTTGTTTGCAAAATGAAGCGTATCAGCAAATTCAAGCTAATTTAGCTAACATTTTCTGTTCCCAGGTTTTTCCTGGTTTATGGTTGGCTAAAACGGCTCTGTTACAAGGAAATTTCCCTACTGTATTGAAAGTGCTGCAACAAGGATTAGCTACAACCGAACATCAAGCTTTTGTTCAAATGTTAGAGACTAAATAATCAATAATCAGTAGCAACCATATGCATTCTGATAAGACAGAGCGGGTAGGGGGAATCGAACCCCCATCATTAGCTTGGAAGGCTAAAAAAAACTCTTAAAACCTAGTTTTATCAAGGCTTTAACCTCTGTCATTCAAAACGTCAAATACTTTTTTGGGGAAAAACTGGGGAATTTTAGGAGTTCCCCAAATGAACAAAAAATACTATCAAGACCAGTTTATACAACTTACAGGCTTAGAAGCTACCTATCTGGGGTTTGCTGAATAACTTGATAACCTTGAGCAAATAAAGGTTACAGGGATATTTAGTGTAGAAAAAAGTGAAGAGAAAGAGGCGAAAAACCTCTAAAATTGGTTAAAAACCCTTGCACCCCGTTAGCAAGAACAAATGTACCGTAAATCTAACCAATCTCCAATTACTCCAGAAAAATTTGAATTACCTGTTGCGCTCGAGTTATCATCTCAGAATCGTTGGGTGATCATGGCAGAATTAATACCTTGGTCAGATTTTGAAGAAGAATACGCGCAAAACTTCTCAGAAAGTATGGGTGCAATAGCCAAACCGTTTAGGATGGCATTGGGAGCATTAATTATTAAAGAAAAACTAAAAATTTCCGATAGAGAAACCGTAGAACAAATCAAGGAAAACCCATATCTACAGTATTTTCTAGGAATGTCATCCTATAGCAATGAAGCACCATTTGATGTCTCATTGATGGTTTATTTTCGAGAAAGAATAGACAAAGATTTAGTTAATAAAATCAATCAAAAAATGGTTAAAGATTTAAGCGAAAATAGGCAAGAAGAAGAATCAGAAAAAAAAACGAATCAGGTGAAGTAGAAGAAATAGAAAATAAAGGGAAGTTAATATTAGATGCTACTTGCGCCCCTGGAGATATAAGTTACCCCAATGATTTAGGCATATTAAACCAAGTCAGAGTACAAATCGAAAAAATCCTAGATATTCTCTATAAAACTTATCAAACAAAGGGAGCAAAAAAGCCAAGAACTTATAGAAAGAAAGCGAGAAAAGATTATTTAAAAGTGGCGAAGAAACGTCGCCCATCTCGACAAGAAAGAAGGGGAGCGATCGCTCAACAATTAAAATACATCAAAAGAAATCTCTTGCACATAGAAAAGCTAATTAATTCAGGAGCAGACTTAAGTTGGGATAATTTTAATGAATCAGGGGACTTAAAAACACAAGTAGAAGCCGATAAAAACTTCACAGGATACTATCCTAAGTCTGTTCATGTTGATCGAATTTATCGAACCAGAGAGAATCGAGCTTGGTGTAAAGAGAGAGGGATTAGAATTAGTGGACCACCATTGGGAATACCACCTAAAAATGTTAGTAAAGACACAAAAAAACAAGCTATGGATGATGAAAGATTTCGTAATGCCATTGAAGGAAAATTTGGACAAGCAAAAAGAAGATTTAGTCTCAATCTTGTGATGACAAAACGGCACGAAACTTCAGAAACTTAAGAATGCAATTACTTTTTTAGTCATCAATCTTTCCACCCTGCTCAGGCAGGTTAACTGTCTTTTTGTGTCTCTATTTCTCAATATCTATAAATTAGCCTTAATTTCTGAATATTCTATTATTAAAGCTGATATTAACCCCTACTTCCTAACATAAAAACTTATCTTTTAAACAAGATGATTCTAGTGATTTTTTTAGGTTACTTTTTCAGCAAACCCTATTTAGGGCTTGCTGAAAAAGTCTGATTAAAACATTAGTTCTTTTGAAGTTTTATTCAATCAGCAATCTAATATATTCAATTATTATCAATAATTACTTAAGCTATAATTCTTGTTAATCA